>NZ_JBYQCG010000220.1:0-61737 GCF_057837105.1 Burkholderia sp. APQ4-4ca
TCTGTTGCTCGGCCTCAGCCGGTTCGGCCTTGCCTCCCGGGGCGAGATCGCCACGCAGGCGCTTTATCAAGGCGTGCTGATGAGTGGCGTCGCGCTCATCACCTATAACCGCGCCGTTTCCCTGCTCGGCTCTTCGGCTGCCACCGCTGTCATCGCGCTGCTTCCTGCTGTCGCCTCGGTTCTCGCCATACCCGTTCTCGGCGAAACGCCGTCGCCGGCTGAAGGGGTGTCGATCGTCGTCATCGTTTTCGGTGTGCTGCTCGCTTCCAGGCCCGCGCCCGCGCGCATTGCAGCAGTCCGGCGTGCATCAACCCATTCGCAAACCTGAAGGTACCGCCATGATCCGCTTTTACTTCCACCCCACGCCAAATCCGGCCAAGATTGCCCTGTTTCTCGAGGAGACGGGTCTTTCCTACGAGATGGTCCCCATCGATACCAGCAAGGGAGAACAGCACACGCCGCCATTCCGCGCGATCAACCCCAACGGCAAGGTGCCCGCCATCGTCGATACAGACGGGCCGGGCGGCAAGGAAGCGCGCGTGTTCGACTCCACGGCGATCCTGCTCTATCTGGCGGAGAAGACCGGCAAATTGCAGGGCGTACGGGAGGACAGGCCCGAGCTGCTTTCGTGGCTCCTGTTCCTGGCCTCCGGTCTAGGGCCATTTTCGGGCCAGGCGGTGCACTTCCAGTTCGCCGCGCCCGAGGGACTCGATTATGCGGTGAACCGCTATCGACGTGAGGTGGAGCGCCACTACCAGGTCCTGAACGACCATCTGGAAGGGCGGACGTACATCGTCGGTGAGACATATACGATCGCGGACATCTCGGCCTGGGGATGGCTCGATCGCGCGTCGCGCGTGCTCAAGGGGGCCGAGGATCCACTGGGGGCGTTTCCGAACCTCAAGCGGTTGTTCGAAACAGTCGATGCACGCCCGGCAGCGGCCCGCGCCAGAGCAGTCGGCAAGGACCACGAGTTCAAAAAGGTCAACGACGAAGAGACTCGTCGCGCGCTTTTCCCTTCCAATTATCCGCTGGTTGCCTGAGCCGGCACTGAGCCGTTACGGAGAACTGCATGGCTGATTCATTCGACTATATTCCCCCGAAGGTCTGGACCTGGAACAAACCCAGCGGCGGCACCTTCGCGAACATCAACCGACCGGTCGCCGGGCCGACGCATGAAAAGGTGCTGCCTGTCGGGCGTCATCCGCTGCAGCTTTATTCGCTGGGCACGCCCAATGGCGTAAAGGTCACGATCCTGTTGGAGGAACTGCTCGCAGCCGGCTTTTCCGGAGCCGAGTATGACGCCTGGTTGATCAGGATCGGCGAGGGTGAGCAGTTCGGCAGCGGCTTCGTGGACATCAATCCGAACTCGAAGATCCCCGCGCTGCTGGATCGCAGTGGGCCGAAGCCTGTCCGCGTGTTCGAGTCGGGTTCGATCCTGCTGTATCTGGCCGAGAAGTTCGGGGCGTTCCTTCCGAAAGACGTGGCGGCACGCACCGAGACGCTCAACTGGCTGTTCTGGCAGATGGGCAGCGCGCCATACCTGGGTGGCGGCTTCGGCCACTTCTACGCCTATGCGCCAACGAAGATCGAGTATGCGATCGATCGTTTCGCAATGGAGGTGAAGCGCCAGCTCGATGTGCTCGACCGGCAGCTTGCCGGCAATGAATATCTCGCCGGTGACGATTACACCATCGCCGATATCGCGGTGTTCCCGTGGTACGGCGGCCTTGTCAAAGGCTGGCAATACGGTGCGGCGGAATTCCTGTCCGTGCAGGACTACACGAACATTCGACGCTGGGCCGACACGCTTCTCGCGCGGCCGGCAGTAAGACGTGGCCGCATGGTGAACCGGATGAGCGGTGACCCTGCCGGGCAGCTTCGGGAGCGTCACGCTGCAAGCGATTTTGATACGGCGACGCAGGACAAGGTGGGAGGGGCGCAATCATGAAGATCGAAGGCTAATCGTCGTCACCGGCCGACGACCCGACAGGCGACGCGCAGCAGGCCGGTCGGCTCGGTCTCTTCGCGCAGGGCGGTCGACTACGGCGCTTGTGTCGTCGTGGATCGGTCGATGTCACGATAGTTCGCAAGCGGATTGCCGGTTCGGTTGGCTTGCTGCCCGGCTCACGCGGAGGCAAGAAGCGGCCTGGCAATTCATTGCCGGGCCGTTTTGCGTTAATGCGTCAAGTCAGTCGGTGCGCCCTCGTGTTTTCCGTTCCGGGGGCCGGATGCGTCACGCATGCGCACGCCCCAGCGACCGCAAATACATCGGCACTTTCGCCTTGGTCGTCGCCTGCACCCGTGACATCAGCGCGTGATCGATCCGATCCAGCCCATAAGTCCGCGAAATATCCTGCTGCAACCGGCACCACAGATGCCCAGCCATCTCGGCATCGACCATCGCGCGGTGCGCACGGCCCGTTTGCGGCAGCCGCAGCATCTCGGCGAGGCTTGACAGACGGTGACTCCGCGCGTCTGGGTAGATCCGTCTCGCCACCAGCATCGTGCACGCAAACGCATGGTCGGCCGACATGCCGAGCATCCCCAGTTCCGACTGCCAGAAGCGCTTGTCGAAACCGGCGTTGTGTGCCACGACCGCATGCTTGCCGACGAACGCCGCCGCCTCCTTCATGACTTCGGACGCCGGCGGCGCCGTTGCGATCATGTCGTTCGTGATGCCGGTGAGCGCGACCACATCGGACGGGATGCGTCTGCCGGCATTCATCAAGCTCTGGAAACGGTCGACGACTTGCCCGTCGCGCAGCAGGATGACGGCAATTTCGGTGGCGCGGTCGCCGAGATTCGGCGACAGCCCGGTTGTTTCGAAGTCCAGTACCGCGACGGTTTGCATGGTTGAATTCGGGAGCGTCATCAGAGGGTGTCGAGTGTGGCCGAGAGGGTAGCATCTTCGGGCGCGCGAACGGCGGATTCGTCGAGCGGCAAGCGAGCAGGCTTCCGATTGACGATAATGAAAATCTCGCTCCAGGCCTGTCGGACATGCCGCCGTGACCCAACTGACGCTCCCCGGATTCGATGCGCCGCCGCCGGTTCCCGTGCACCGCTTCTTTTTCGCCGTGATGCCGGACCCGGCCACGGCGGCGCGCATTGCCGGCCTGGCCGAAAGCATGCGGCTGGAGAAGGACAGGCCGGTGGGCACCGAGCGTCTGCACATCACGTTGGGTTCGCTAGGCGACTTCGCTTATGTGCCGGGCGCTACGCTCGCGCGGGCCCGCGCGGTCGCGGACCGCATAGATGTGCCGTCTTTCTCCGTGAGGTTCGACAAGATCATCAGCTTCAACGGGCGGGCCGGTCATCAGCCGCTGGTGCTGGTGGGGCGGGCCGGTCTGGAAAACTTGATCGACTTTCGACGGCAGTTGCGACGTGCGCTGAAACAAGAGGCGGGGCTGAGCATGCTTCCCACGGGTTTCACTCCACACGTGACGCTGCTGTATGGCGCACAGAGGCCCGACGAGTATCGGATCGAGCCGATTACTTGGACTGTGTTCGACTTCGTCCTGATCGATAGCTGGCTCGGCAAGTCGCGCTACGACGTGTTGGAACGCTGGCCGCTGACGACCGGCAACGCGTCGGGATAATCGCGATACCGCAAGGGCGGTGTCGTTTCAGCGCATGCGGCCGGCCGCTGTCGTGCCCGTTCCTGCCCGGATTCCGGCTCAGTCCCGACCACCTCCGCGATAACGAAGGTGAATCAGCGGATACGGTCGTCCTTGTCCATCCAGATCCGATCGCCCGCAGCGCTCGAATCCGAGCCGTTCATAGAAGCCCGCCGCCGCTTCGTTCTGTTCGTTGACGTCGGTGGACAGGTGGGGATGGCGCTTGAGCGCTTCTTCGACGAGCAACCGCCCGACTCCCGCGCGATGGTGCGCGGGATCGACGAACAGCGCTTCCATGTGGTTGCCGTCGAGCAGCATGAAGCCGATCGCGCGATCGCACTCATCGACGGCCAGATCGAGCGGTGCGCCCGGCAAAAACGCGACGACTTCGGCTTCGATCGCGCGACGGTCGTCGTCGCTCAGGAAGCGGTGCGTGGCGTCGACGGCGGTGCGCCAGATATCCAGCACGCGTGTGCCGTCGGCCCTGGTGGATTGTCGAATTCTGATCATGGTTCGATGTGTGGTGATCCGGCGCTCGGCGGGTGGCGGCTCCATGACGGAGCGAACGCGTCGCGGGGATACGCAAGCGACGGCGATGTATCAGTCGGATGGCCGCCGCGCGTGCTCCAGCGCTGCAGCCCGCTCCATCGCCCGCCGAGCGACATCGCGCACGCCCGCGCTCATCGGCAAATCGCCGCGGTCGAGTTCGTCGATCCCGAACCAGTGCGCGTCGAGCGCATCGTCGCCGGCGGCCGGCGTGCCGCGCAGCCATCGGCACAGCACCGCGACCATGATGAAATGCTGGCGCACGGCGCCGTGCGCATCGTAATCGAACGCATCCAGCGCGGTAAAGGCGTCCAGCGCCTCCACGTCGATCGTCGTTTCTTCCGCGATCTCGCGCACGACCGCATCCGCGAGCGGCTCGCCCGGCTCGATCTTGCCGCCGGGAAAGCCCCAGCAGCCAGCATCGGGCGGATTCGCGCGGCGCACGAGCAGCACGTCGCGTTCGCGCAGCACGACGCCGATCACGGCGGGAACGGGGTGCAAGGGCACGGCGTTGCCAGTCGCGGACATGGTTCGCCTACCCACCGGTGCGAACGAACGCGTGAGCGTGCACGCCGCTCATCGCGCGTCCCCGGTACGCCGTTCGAGCGCACGAATCACGGCGACCATGTCGGCCGCGCCATGTCCGGCCTGCTCGGTCTCGCCGTAAAGCGCATGGCAGATGTCGAGCAGCGGCGACGCGATGCCGATGCCGCGCGCGGATTCGGCGACGAGGCGCGCATTCTTCAGCACGTCGGTGATCGCGGCCTGCACCGAGAAATCTTCCGAGACGAGTTTGCCGAGCTTCACGCGCGACACGTCGCTGGCCATCGGCCCGGCATTCAGCACGTCGGCGAAGCGCGCGAGGTCGATACCGTGGCGTTGCGCGAAATGCGTGGCTTCGGCGAGACCGGTGACCATCGTGATCAGGAACAGGTTGACGGCGAGCTTCATCGTCAGCGCGGACGGCACGTCGCCGCACACGAAGCTGTCGCGGCACAGCGGCTTCACGAGCGCACGGACGGCATCGACGTCGTCCGATGCGCCCGCCAGCATCACGACGAGCTGCCCGGCTTCGGCCGGCTTGCGCGAGCCCGACACCGGCGCCTCGACGTAGCGGCCCGACGCGGCGGCGATGTCATCGGCGAGCGCGCGCGAGTATTCGGGCGCATTCGTGCCCATGTTGACGATCGTGTGCCCGCCGACCCGGGCGGCAAAACCAGGTGTGCCGCGCGCGAGGGCGGCATCGATCGCCGCGTCGTTCGCGAGCATCAGGATCACGGTGCGACAGGACACGAACACGTCGTCGATGTCCTCGGCCACGCGTGCGCCGGCGTCGCGCAGCGCGTCGTCGTTGCCATGCGAACGGCTCCACACGACGAGCGGCGTGCCGGCTCGTGCGAGATTGAGCGCCATCGGCGTGCCCATCACGCCAAGGCCGATGAATCCGACTGCGGTTTGCATGGTGCGGCTCCCACGGTAGGTGGCGACGATTTTGGGCGTCAGTATCGCAGCGTTTTCGCATGCTTGCCATGTGGCCCGCGCGAGCGTGGAAGCCGCGTCGTCGCCGCTACGCGAGATCCCCCAGCTACGGCCACGGATAAATGCCGCGTGCATGGCCGCCGCCGAACAGGAAGCGCACGCCGTAGCCGAGCGCTTCCACGCCGTCCAGTGTCAGATCCGGCCGCGCGTCGATATGGCCGCCGTCGAGCCGGATCTTTCGGCATTCCGCACACGGGCAATCGCTGCGCAACCGCGCATAGACGGCTCGGGCCGGTCGGCCCACCGGCACAGCACGGCGGCCGATGCCGCGTCCTTCAGTTCGGACAGGCTTTGCGCGCGCCCCAACCAACGATTTCTGATTTCGAATTTCCCGTTGCGGAAAAGCGGGGCAGCCGGGCCTCAGGGGAGTGCATGATTCGACCCTGGCGAGCCGCGCGGAATCGCCGACAATAAAAAACGGGGCCCCTGGGCCGCGCATGTCGATTCCCCGCCGTGCCGCCCGTCGTATCGATATCGACCGGGCAGTGCGCCGCGCCATGCGGCCGGCACCCGGTTTCCGCGAAGGGCGCAACGAACCAGGAGAGGCTACATGACATGCAATATGCCGGATTCCCGATACCGCTGGGTGATCGTCGCCGCGGGCGGCCTGATGGGCTGCGTCGCGATCGGCGCGATGTTTTCATTGCCGGTGTTCCTGCGGTCGATCGCGCGCGATACGGGCTGGTCGATGACCGGCATTTCCGCCGCGATGACGCTCGGTTTCATCGCGATGGCCGTCGCGAGCATGGCGTGGGGCAACCTGTCGGACCGCATCGGCACGCGGCCGGTCGTCGTCGCGGGCGCCGTGCTGCTGTCGGCGAGCCTGGCGTTGGCAAGCCGCGCGCCGTCGCTGCTGGTGTTTCAGTTGACCTTCGGCCTGGCAGTCGGCAGTGCGACGGCCGCGATATTCGCACCGATGATGGCGTGCGTGACCGGCTGGTTCGACACGCACCGCAGCCTCGCGGTCTCGCTCGTGTCGGCCGGCATGGGGATGGCGCCGATGACGATGGCGCCGCTGGCCGCATGGCTCGTGTCGGTGCGCGACTGGCGCACGGCGATGCTGCTGATCGCCGTACTGGCGGCCGTCGTGATGATCCCGGTGTCGCTGCTGGTGCGCCGGGCGCCCGCGCTCGATCCGGACTCCGCGCACACGGCGCTTGCGCCTGCGTCCGCCGGCGCGCCCGTCGCGATGTCGGTCGCGGATGCGCTGCGCTCGCCGCAGTTCAGGGTGCTCGTGCTGACCAACTTCTTCTGCTGCGCGACGCATTCGGGCCCGATCTTCCATACGGTCAGCTACACGGTGACCTGCGGGATTCCGCTGATCGCCGCTGTGTCGATCTACAGCGTCGAAGGGCTCGCGGGCATGGGCGGCCGGATCGCGTTCGGGATCCTCGGCGATCGTCTCGGCGCGAAGCGCATGCTGGTGGCCGGGCTGCTCGCGCAGGCGCTGGGCGCGCTCGGCTACTACTTCGTGCGCACGCTCGACGGCTTCTACGTGGTCGCGACGCTGTTCGGTTTCATCTATGCGGGCGTGATGCCGCTGTATTCGGTGCTCGCGCGCGAGAATTTCCCGCTGCGGATGATGGGGACCGTGATCGGCGGCTGCGCGATGGCCGGCAGCCTCGGGATGGCCGCGGGGCCGGTTGCCGGCGGGCTGATCGTCGATGCGTTCGGCAGCTATGGCTGGCTGTACCTCGGTTCGTTCGCGATCGGGATCGGCGCGTTCCTGATCGCGACGATGTTCCGTCCGTTCGCGAAGGCGCGGCCGGATACGGTGGCCGCGTAATGGACGGCGGAGGCGGTGCGGCTAGCGTTTTTGCCGGACGGATGGGGTGGTCGCCACGTCGTCGTGGATAAAAACGGGTCCCGATATGGCTTACATTTGAAGGGGTCCAAACGGCGCTCAGCCTGCTGCGGCGCAGCAGAGCGCCAACTGACGGCGATCGGCGCGCATGCGCTGCGATTCGGTCCCTAAAAACACAATATCGAGCATGTATTCGAACGGCCTGTCATACCGGCGTCACCCTGCTAGAATTCGGCCTGCCGCATTGTTCCGATTGACTGATGAGATTGCTTGACGCCCTGGTCGAACAACGTATTGCCGCCGCCGCCGCGCGGGGCGAGTTCGACGATTTGCCGGGTACCGGCGCGCCGCAGGCGCTGGATGACGACCTGCTCGTGCCCGAGGAGGTGCGGGTGGCCAACCGTATCCTGAAGAACGCGGGCTTCGTGCCGCCGGCCGTCGAGCAACTGCGCGCGCTGCGCAACCTGCACGACGAAGTGCAGGCGGTCAGCGACCGCGCCGCGCGCTGCCGGCTGCAGGCGAAGATCCTCGCGCTCGACATGGCGCTCGAATCGCTGCGCGGCGGCCCGATGGTGATGCCGCGCGACTACTGCCGGCGTATCGCGGAACGCCTGTGCGAGCGCGGGCTCGACGACGCGCCCGCCGAAGCGGGGACGATGTGACGTCCGACGCGCTGCACGACGCAGCACGCTCGGCCGCCGCCGTGGCCGCCGACCCCGCCGCCGATTCTCCCGTTCACGACAGCGCGCCCGTATCGGCGCGCGACTTGCATTTCATGCGTCTTGCGCAGGCGGCCGCCGAAGAGGCGCGCGCGGCCGGCGAAGTGCCGGTCGGGGCGGTGCTCGTGCGCGGCGACGAAGTGATCGCCCGCGGCTTCAACCATCCGATCGGCGGGCACGACCCGTCCGCGCATGCCGAAATGGCCGCGCTGCGCATGGCCGCGCAGCATCTGCGGAATTACCGGATGCCCGGCTGCGAGCTTTACGTGACGCTCGAGCCGTGCCTCATGTGCGCAGGCGCGATCATGCATGCCCGCATCGCGCGGGTCGTCTATGGCGCGGCCGACCCCAAGACGGGCGCGTGCGGCAGCGTGATCGACGCCTTCGCGAATCCTCAGCTGAATCACCACACCGAAGTCACCGGCGGCGTGCTCGCCGACGAGTGCGGCGCCGCGTTGAAGTCGTTCTTCGCCGAGCGCCGTCGCGCGCTGCGCGACGCGCGGCTCGCCCGCGACGCCGAATCCGGCGCGTCCTAGGCTGCCTCCCGCCGCGCCCGGTGTGCACGGTTTTCGTGAACCGGGCACGGTTCGGGCCCTCTAAGCAGGTTTGACGACCCCCGACACCTTTCGCCATGTCCTTCCAGCCCGCCGCGTCCTACACCATCCGCCTGCTGGCGCCGTCCGGCTATCCGCACGACCCCGACGCGATCAACCGCGCGCTCGAGCGCCTCAGCACCGCGCAGCAGCGCATCGAGAACATCGAGGCGACGCAGCGGCGCTTCCAACGTTTCGGCGGCACCGACGGCGAGCGGGCAGGCGACCTGAACCGCCTCGCCGATCCGGAGCGGCCGCTGCCGGACATCGCGCTCGCGGTGCGCGGCGGCTACGGCGCCGCGCGCATCCTGCACGGGCTCGACTATCGCGGCCTCGAACGCCGGCTGCGCGACCAGCCGGTCGCGCTCGTCGGCCACAGCGACTTCACGGCGATCCAGCTCGCGCTGTATGCGAAGGCGCGCATCAAGCCGTTCGGCGGCCCGATGCTGTCGGCCGACTTCGGCGCGGAAACGCCGAGCGACTTCACGATGCAGCATTTCTGGCAGACGCTGACGCAGCCGAGCACGACGATCGTCGCCGACGCACCGCAGGTGCAGACGGTGAACGTGACCGGCATGCTGTGGGGCGGCAATCTGGCGATTCTCGCGTCGCTGGTGGGCACGCCGTACATGCCCGACATCGAAGGCGGGATCCTGTTCATCGAAGACGTCAACGAGCAGCCGTTCCGGATCGAGCGGATGATCTATCAACTGCACCTGTCGGGGCTGCTCGCGCGCCAGCAGGCGCTCGTGCTCGGCCAGTTCACCGGGGCGCGGCCGTTCGAATACGACAACGGCTACGACATGCAGGCGATGATCGACCAGGTGCGCGCGGTGGTCGGCATCCCGGTCGTCACCGGGCTCCAGTTCGGCCATGTGCCCGACCTGTTGACGCTGCCGTTCGGTGCACAGGCGCAACTGGTCGCGAATGCGCACGGGTTCCGGCTCACGCTGTCCGACTATCCGCATCTCGGCTGATGCCGGCGCGACTGATCGAAAGGCGGGTTTCCCGCCTTTTTCTTTAGGTAAATGCGCAACTAACGGTCCGATTTTTTCGTCGACGCCGATACGATCGCCACCTGGTTTTGCACCATTTTTGTCAACAAAATGGCCGGGCAGATAGACGAAGAGAAGGGCCTCCGTCTTGCCTGTCTGGCTTGTCGTGCATGGATTTCGTGCGAATTGCACCGAATGGGAACACGCTGGCGCACGCCGATTGTGCAAAATCCCGCAAAAGAATTGTTGACAATCTTTATGTCCACCCTAGGATAAGGACCATCACACGATGCAGATCATGAACGAGCCCGATTCCTCTCCGTCCGGTGCGGCCAGCCCCGAAGCGATCGCCGAACGGATCCGCACGGCGATCCTCGAGCATCGGCTCGCGCCCGGCGCGAAGCTGACGGAGGCGCAGCTCTGCGACGTGTTCGGCGTGAAGCGCGGGACGATCCGCCAGGCGCTCGCACAGCTCGCGACCGACAAGCTGGTCGACCTCGAGCCGAACCGCGGTGCCTTCGTCGCGAGCCCGACGCTGCAAGACGTGCACGAAGTGTTCGAGATGCGCCGGATCATCGAGCTGGCCGTGGTCGAGCGGCTCGCGACCGGCCCCGGCGCCCGGCGGCTGAAGGGCGTCGCGGCGCTGATCGACAAGGAACGCAAGGCGTTCGAGCGGCACGACTTCGCGGCGTGGATCCGGCTGTCGGGCGAATTCCATACGGCGCTCGCGACGCTGATGGGCAATGCGACGCTCAGCGAGTGCCTCGAAGGGCTCGTCGCCCGCTCGACGCTGATGTCGGCGCTGTACGAATCGCACGGGCGCAGCCCGTGCTCGTGCGACGACCACGACGAGATCCTCGCCGCGCTGGAGGCGGGCGATCCGAAGCAGGCGGTGACGCTGATGGCGCGCCACCTGCAGCATGTCGAACTGAAGATGCTGGACCGGCCCGCGCAAGGGCAGGTCGATTTGCGCGAAGTGTTCGGCGGCGCCTGAGCGGCGACGCGAACCCTGCCGCGCGCCACACGACGAGAGCAATGCAGGCCTGCGGCGTTTGCCGCGGGCCGCGGGTCCGACTCCGGGCGATGATCCGGAGCGATATCGATGACGGTGGAGCGGCCTCGCGGCCGCATCAAGGAGAAGTCATGGCTCAGTTCAGTGTGGCGCACGACAGCGCCTATCCGGCGGAAGAAGGCGGCGAGGGCGGCGGTCCGGCATTGCCGGATGGTTACAGCGAACGTCTGTACAACGAAGATTTGGCACCCCTTAAAAATCAGACGTGGGGTGCGTACAACATCTTCGCGTTCTGGATGTCGGACGTGCACAGCGTCGGCGGCTACGTGTTCGCGGGCAGCCTGTTCGCGCTCGGGCTGACGAGCTGGCAGGTGCTGATCGCGCTGATCGTCGGCATCGGCCTCGTGAACGCGCTGTGCAACCTGATCGCGCGGCCGAGCCAGCAGATCGGCGTGCCGTATCCGGTCGCGTGCCGCGCGACGTTCGGCGTGCTCGGCGCGAACGTGCCGGCCGTGATCCGCGGGCTGATCGCGATCGCGTGGTACGGCATCCAGACCTATCTGGCATCGAGCGCGCTCGTGATCGTCGTGCTGAAATTCTTCCCGCAATGGCTGCCGTACGCGGACGTCCATCGCTACGGCTTCCTCGGGCTGTCGGCGGTCGGCTGGGCCGGCTTCATGCTGCTGTGGGTGCTCCAGGCGTTCGTGTTCTGGAACGGGATGGAGACGATCAAGAAGTTCATCGACTTCGCGGGCCCGGCCGTCTATGTCGTGATGTTCATCCTCGCCGGCTACATGGTGTGGCGCGCGGGCTGGCGCAACATCGGCATCAACCTCGGCGGCGTCAAGTATCACGGCGCGGAAGTGATTCCGGTGATGATCACCGCCGTGTCGCTCGTCGTGTCGTACTTCTCCGGGCCGATGCTGAACTTCGGCGATTTCTCGCGCTACTGCCGCTCGTTCGGCGACGTGAAGCGCGGCAATTTCTGGGGGCTGCCCGTCAACTTCCTCGCGTTCTCGCTCGTCACGGTGATCACCACCGCCGCGACGCTGCCGGTGTTCGGCGAACTGATCACCGACCCGGTCGCGACGGTCGGCCGCATCGACCATCCGACCGCGGTGATTCTCGGCGCGCTGACGTTCACGATCGCGACGATCGGCATCAACATCGTCGCGAACTTCGTGTCGCCCGCGTTCGACTTCTCGAACGTCGCGCCGCGCCTGATCAGCTGGCGCGCGGGCGGGATGCTCGCGGCCGTCGCGTCGATCTTCATCACGCCGTGGAACCTGTTCAACAACCCGGCCGTGATCCACTACACGCTCGACGTGCTCGGCGCGTTCATCGGCCCGCTGTACGGCGTGCTGATCGCCGACTTCTACCTCGTCAAGCGCGGCCGCCTCGTGCGCGACGACCTGTACACGATGTCGGAAAGCGGCGCCTACTGGTACACGGGCGGCGTGAACCGCCGCGCGCTGGCCGCGCTGCTGCCGGCCGCGGTGATCGCGGTCGTCTGCGTGATGGTGCCGGGCTGGCAGGCGCTCGCGAATTTCTCGTGGTTCATCGGCGCGGGGCTCGGCTTCGTGTTCTATCGGCTCCTCGCGAGCGCGAAGGCGTAAGGAGCGGGCGATGAAGATCCGACTGATCAATCCGAATACGACGCAGCGGATGACCGATGCGATGGGCCGCTGCGCGCGCGAGGTCGCGGCCGCCGGCACGGAGATCGTGGCCGTGAGCCCGCCGATGGGGCCGCCGTCGATCGAAGGCTATTACGACGAGGCGCTCGCGACGCCGGGGCTGCTCGCCGAGGTCGCGCGGGGCGAGCGCGACGGCTGCGACGCGTACGTGATCGCATGTTTCGGCGATCCCGGCCTGTACGCGGCGCGCGAGCTCGCGCGCGGGCCGGTGATCGGCATCGCCGAGGCCGCGATGCATGCGGCGAGCGTGCTCGCGCCGGGCTTCTCGGTCGTCACGACACTCGCGCGCACTTGCGGGATGGCATGGCACCTCGCGGAGCGCTACGGGATGAAGCGGTTCTGCCGCAACGTGCGCGCGACCGACGTCGCGGTGCTCGAACTCGACCGGCCCGGCTCGGCCGCGCGCCGGATCATCGTCGACGAATGCCGGCGCGCGCTCGACGAGGACGGCGCCGACGCGATCGTGCTCGGCTGCGCGGGGATGGCCGAATTCGCGCACGAGATCGAGCAGCAGATCGGCGCGCCGGTGGTCGAGGGCGTCACGGCGGCGGTGAAGTGGGCCGAGGCGCTCGTCGCGCTGCGCCTCGCGACCGCGAAGCGCGGCGACTACGCGCGGCCGCTGGCGAAGCGCTACGACGGCGCGTTCGCCCGCTTCAGCCCGCCGGACGGGGACGCGGCGGAACCTCCGCCGAATTTGCCGCAACCGCACATACACACCGTCTGACATGCACTATCTGCGCCGCTGTATGGGCGCGTAGGAACGTTTTCGCTACACTGGGCCGTCATCGCATCGGCTCGCGCGGCCGGCCGCCGGCGCCGCGCAGTCGATGCGAACCCATTATTCCAGCCCGCTCATTCAGCCCGCTCTCGTTGCACTTCGAACCATGTCACTCGATCCCAACTATCCTCGCGACCTGATCGGCTACGGCCGCCATCCCGTTCAGGCGAACTGGCCGGGGCGCGCCCGCGTCGCCGTGCAATTCGTGCTGAACTACGAGGAGGGCGGCGAGAACAGCGTGCTGCACGGCGACCCGGGATCCGAGCAGTTCCTGTCCGAAATCGTCGGCGCGGCCGCGTATCCGGACCGCCACATGAGCATGGAGTCGATCTACGAATACGGGTCGCGGGCCGGCGTATGGCGCATCCTGCGCGAATTCGAGAAGCGCGGGCTGCCGCTGACGGTATTCGGCGTGGGCATGGCGATCGAACGTCATCCGGAACTCGCGCGGGCATTCGTCGAGCTCGGCCATGAAATCGCGTGCCACGGCTGGCGCTGGATCCACTACCAGAGCATGACGCCGGAACTCGAGGCCGAGCACATGCGCCTTGGAATGGAAGCGATCGAGCGCGTGACGGGCGAGCGTCCGCTCGGCTGGTACACGGGCCGCGACAGTCCCAACACGCATCGCCTGGTCGCCGAATACGGCGGCTTCCTGTACGACGCCGACAACTACGGCGACGACCTGCCGTTCTGGATGGACGTCGAGGTGTCGGGCGGCCGCACGTCGCCGCAACTGATCGTGCCGTACACGCTCGACACGAACGACATGCGCTTCGCGACGCCGCAGGGCTTCAATACCGGCGACCACTTCTTCCAGTACCTGCGCGACGCATTCGACGTACTGTACGCGGAGGGCGACGAGGCGCCGAAGATGCTGTCGATCGGCATGCATTGCCGGCTGCTCGGCCGGCCGGGCCGGTTCCGCGGGCTGCAGCGGTTCCTCGATCACATCGAGAAGCACGATCGCGTATGGGTGACGCGCCGTGTCGATATCGCGCGTCACTGGCGTGAACATCATCCGTATCAGCCCAACAATCGAAACGAAGGGAAAGCATGAAGGCGATGCGCTACACGTTGGAACAACTGAACACGATGGCGCCGAGCGCATTCGTCGCGGCGCTGTCGGGGATCTTCGAACATTCGCCGTGGGTGGCCGAGGTCGCCGCGGGCAAGCGTCCGTTCGCGAGCATCGATGCGCTGCACGAGACGATGTCGGACGCGGTGGAAACCGGCGGCGAAGCGCGCCAGCTCGCGCTGATCAACGCCCACCCGGAGCTGGCCGGCAAGGCCGCGGTGCGCGGCGAACTGACGGCCGAATCGACCCGCGAGCAGAGCGGCGCGGGCCTCGACCAGTGCACGCAGGAAGAATTCGACAAGCTGCTCACGCTGAACCGCACCTATCGCGAGAAATTCGGCTTCCCGTTCATCCTCGCGGTGCGCGGCTATGACCGCCACGGCATCATCGCGAACTTCGAGTCGCGCGTGAATCATTCGCGCGACGAGGAACTGCGCGCGAGCCTCGACCAGATCTACCGGATCGCGCGCTTTCGCCTCGACGACCTGATCGACGCCTGACACCGCCGCTGGGCACCACAATACGGCCCGCTGCGCCGCGGCGGCCCGAACGTCTGACTGAAACAAGGAAACATCATGGCTGTTCCGCTTCTCGATCCGAACGCACCCGATTTCACGCGGCGCTACGTGAATCTTGCCGACCCGCGTCTTGGTGCGCAGGCGCTCGAGGCCAGCGACGATTTCTTCGCGCCGAAGGACCGGATGCTAAACCCCGAGCCGGCCGTGTTCATCCCCGGCAAGTACGACGACCACGGCAAGTGGATGGACGGCTGGGAAACGCGCCGCAAGCGCACGACGGGCTACGACTGGTGCATCGTCAAGCTCGCGCGCCCGGGCGTGATCAAGGGCTTCGACATCGACACCAGCCACTTCACCGGCAACTTCCCGCCGGCCGCATCGATCGAGGCCGCGTTCGTGGCCGACGGCGCGCCGACGCACGCGACCGAGTGGGTCGAGATCGTCCCGTCGACGACGCTGCAAGGCAATAGCCATCACTACGTTGAAGCGAGCGACGCGCGCGCGTTCACGCATCTGCGCGTGAACATCTACCCGGACGGCGGCATCGCGCGCCTGCGCGTGTACGGCCAGCCGCAGCTCGACTGGGCCGGCGCGAGCGCGACCGAGCAGTTCGACCTCGCGGCGATGGAAAACGGCGGTTACGTGGTGGCGGCGAACAACCAGCACTTCGGCGTCGCGTCGAACCTGCTGCTGCCGGGCCGCGGCGTGAACATGGGCGACGGCTGGGAAACCCGCCGCCGCCGCGAGCCGGGCAACGACTGGGCGATCATCGCGCTCGCGCAGCCGGGCGTGATCCGCAAGATCGAAGTCGATACCGCGTTCTTCAAGGGAAACTACCCGGATCGCTGCTCGATCCAGGCCGCGTATGTGTCGGGCGGCACGGACAGCTCGCTGATCACGCAGTCGATGTTCTGGCCGGTGCTGCTCGGCGAACAGAAGCTGCAGATGGACAAGCAGCACTATTTCGAACAGGAGATCGCGTCGCTCGGCCCGGTCACCCACGTGCGCCTGAACATCATTCCGGACGGCGGCGTGTCGCGCCTGCGTCTGTGGGGGACGCTCGACAAATGAAGACGCTCGCCATCGAACCGCTGACCAGGGAAGCGTTTGCACCGTTCGGCGACGTGATCGAAACGGAAGGGGCGAAGCAGATCCCGATCAACCTCGGCACGACGATCCGCTTTCACGATCTCGCGAAAGTCGACGTGACCGATGAAGGCGGCCGCCCGCTCGTCAACCTGTTCCGCGGCCAGCCGCGCACGCTGCCGTTCGAAGTGAAGATGCTGGAGCGGCATCCGCTCGGCAGCCAGGCGTTCGTGCCGCTGAACGACCAACCGTATCTCGTGGTCGTCGCGCCTGCGGGCGATCTCGATCCGGCGAAGATCCGCGCGTTCGTGACGAGCGGCTGGCAGGGCGTGAACTACGCGAAGGGCGTGTGGCATCACCCGCTGATCGCGTTGGGCGGCGTGAGCGACTTCATCGTCGTCGATCGCGGCGGCGACGGGCTGAACCTGAATGAACAGGATCTGCAGGAGTCGCTGTGGCTCACCGAGGATGCACGGAATGCGGTGACGGCCTGAGTCGGGTTGATTGTCCGTCCGTCGAAACCCGCGCAACCTGCGCGGGTTTTTTTACGCGCGCTCGCTGGCACGCAATCAGGTTGACGCGGCCTTGCGGGTATCGCGCATGCGTGTCCTCGAGTTCACCTGCGGGACGATCCGCGCACCGTCGCGTTGCGCGCCCGGCTCGCGGACGAAGTCGCGATGGTGCGCGTGCCGCGTGCTATCGTGCCCGCATCGCCACCACACGACGTCCGGTTCCGGGTTCGATCCTCCGATGAGCCAGCCTCAAAACGACCTCGCGGTCCTGCTGCGCACGATGCAGCCCGAACTGCATCCGGGCGTGTTCGCGTTCATCGCGCTGCCGCCCGACGCGGACGTATCGTTATCCGAAGTGATCGCGACGTTCCGAGAGGCGGAAGGGCTGACGGTCGTGGTCGACGAGGCAGCGGCCGCGCGCCGCGGCTGGCCGGTGCTGTTCCGCGCCGCATGGATCACGCTGACCGTGCATTCCGATCTCGCGGCCGTCGGCCTCACGGCCGCATTCGCGCGGGCGCTCGGCGCGGCCGGCATCAGCTGCAACGTGATGGCCGCCGCGTACCACGATCACGTCTTCGTGCCGGTCGCCGACGGCCCGCGCGCACGCGACGTACTCGTCGCACTGCAGCGCGACGCGATGCGCGGGTAGCGCGCGAAGGGCATTCCGCGCAGGCAAAAAAACGGGCCCGTGTGACCGGGCCCGCGAACGGAGAGCATGGCGCCGGCGAATGGCTCTCGGCGCCGGGCGGGCAGCTTACTTGACCGCGCCGCCCTCGAACCAGGCGGCGAGCTTCGTGCGCTCGTCGTCGGTCATGTGCGTGACGTTGCCGATCGGCATCGCCTTCAGGCGCACGGCCTGGTCGTAGATGCGCTGCGCGTTCTTCGACACTTCGTCCGGCGTATCGAACATCACGCCCGCGGGCGCGCTGCCCATCAGCGTGGGCTTGGCCGAGTGGCACTCGACGCAGCGCTGCTGCAGGATCGGCATGATGTCGTGAATCGCGATCTTCGGTGCGTTGGCCGCTTGCGCTTCCGGCGCGACCGGCTTCGGCATCGTCCACACCAGCGCGCCCGACAGCAGCGCGACGCCGCCGATCGGCAGGTACCACAGCTGCTTGCCGCGGTGACGCATCACGAAGAACTGGCGGATCAGCGCGCCGGCCAGCATGATCAGCACGAGCACGACCCAGTTGAACTTGTTCGTGTACGTCATCGCATAGTGGTTCGACAGCATCGCGAACACGACCGGCAGCGTGAAGTACGTGTTGTGCACCGAACGCTGCTTGCCGCGCTTGCCGTAGATCGGGTTCGGTTCCTCGCCCTTGAGCATCTTGTCGACCATCTTGCGCTGGCCCGGGATGATCACGAAGAACACGTTCGCCGACATGATCGTCGCGAGCATCGCGCCGACGATCAGGTAGGCGGCCCGGCCCGAGAAGATGTGGCACGCGAGGTACGCGGCGGCGACGACGTACAGGCCGACGCAGATGCCGAGCACGCGGTCGTTGGTGCCGAGGATGCGGCACAGCGAGTCGTAGACGATCCAGCCGGCCGCGAGGAAGCCGAGTGCGGAGGCGACGGCGACCACCGGGCCCATGTCGAGCACGTTCTTGTCGATCAGGTACGTGTTCGGTGCGAGCAGGTACAGCACGAAGAACAGCGAGAAGCCCGACAGCCAGGTCGTGTACGACGGCCACTTCGACCAGTGCAGGTCATCGGGCATTTCCGGCGGCGCGACCGTGTACTTCTGCATGTTGTAGAAACCGCCGCCGTGGACGTGCCACAGCTCGCCGAACACGCCGCGCTTGCGCTGGTTCGGGTCGGTCGGCGGTTTCAGGCTGTTGTCGAGCGCGACGAAATAGAACGACTCGCCGATCCACGCAATGGCGACGATGACGTGCAGCCATCGCAGCGCGAGGTTCAGCCAGTCGGTGATGAAGCCTTCCATGAAACTCCTCCAGACTCAGATCGTTTGTCTTGATGCAGGCGCTGATTCGTGTGTCAGCTGCCGCGATAGGTGCTGTACGACCACGGCGACACGAGCAGCGGCACGTGGTAGTGCGAGCCGGTGTCGGCGATGCCGAAGCGCAGCACGACGCGGTCGACGAAGCGCGGTTCGGGCACCTTCACGCCGAGCGATGCGAAATAGTCGCCGGCATGGAACACGAGTTCGTATTCGCCGGCGGCGAGCGCCGCGCCTTCGAGCAGCGGTTCGTCGCAGCGGCCGTCGCTATTGGTCAGCACGGTCTTGATCGCGCGGCGCGATTCGCCGTCCAGCGCGTAGAGGTCCACCTTGATGGCCGCGCCGGGGCGGCCGTGTGCCGTATCGAGTACGTGGGTAGTGAGCTTTCCCATTCGTTGTTCCTTGTGTGAATGCGAGGTTCGGCGGCGACTCGATCCATTGACGATGCGGCGGATCGAGGCTCCACGTCACGTGGCTACATACCCGTCGGCGAAAGTGAAGCGAGCGCCGTGCAGGCATTGTAAAAAGGTTCCCCGTGCAAATACGTGCGCGATATCGAAGATAATGCGCCGCGCATGAGCGGCTGTCGACGGGCCGCCGGATAAGGCTGACAGCGCCGGTGTCGGGCGCGCGTCGGGGCCTTGGGCGGCGTACCATACCGGATTCCTGAAGCACGGTATTCGGGACCGCGTATTGTGCGCGGCGCCCGCTTGGGCGATCCTCCCGCCGTGCGCGTCGGCCGGTGGCCCGCGCGTACCCCGAAGACGGCGAGCACGCCGGGTAACCGGGCCAGGGCGTTCGAACGGACGCAGGCACCGGGGCGTGCCGCGATTCAGCGTTCGAACGGCTGTGTGACCGCTTCCAGGACAGCCCCTGGAGGCAGACCGACGCGGAGAACGCATGAATCTCGAGCAGCACGCTGGCGCACGCGCGCCGAACCCCTCCTCATCCCGCCCGAAAACCCTGCTGGTCAAGCATGCCGACGTGCTCGTGACCATGGACGACACGCGCCGCGAACTGCGCGACGCGGGGCTCTACATCGAAGACAACCGGATCGTCGCGGTCGGCCCGAGCGCCGAGCTGCCCGACACGGCCGACGAAGTGCTCGACCTGCGCGGCCACCTCGTGATCCCGGGGCTCGTGAACACGCACCACCACATGTACCAGAGCCTCACGCGTGCGGTGCCGGCCGCGCAGAACGCCGAACTGTTCGGCTGGCTCACGAACCTGTACCGGATCTGGGCGCACCTGACGCCCGAGATGATCGAGGTGTCGACGCTCACCGCGATGGCCGAACTGCTGCAGTCGGGCTGCACCACGTCGAGCGACCATCTGTACATCTACCCGAACGGCAGCCGGCTCGACGACAGCATCGGCGCCGCGCAGCGGATCGGCATGCGTTTTCATGCGAGCCGCGGCGCGATGAGCGTCGGCCAGCGCGACGGCGGCTTGCCGCCCGATTCGGTCGTCGAGCGCGAACCCGACATCCTGCGCGACACGCAGCGCCTGATCGAGACCTATCACGACGAAGGCCGCTACGCGATGCTGCGCGTGGTGGTCGCGCCGTGCTCGCCGTTCTCGGTGAGCCGCGAGCTGATGCGCGACGCGGCCGTGCTCGCGCGCGAATACGGCGTGTCGTTGCACACGCACCTTGCAGAAAACGTCAACGACATCGCATACAGCCGCGAGAAGTTCGGGATGACGCCCGCCGAATATGCGGAAGATCTCGGCTGGGTCGGCCACGACGTGTGGCATGCGCACTGCGTGCAGCTCGACGATGCGGGCATCGGCCTGTTCGCGCGCACCGGCACGGGCGTCGCGCATTGCCCGTGCTCGAACATGCGGTTGGCTTCCGGCATCGCGCCGGTGAAGAAGATGCGGCTCGCGGGCGTGCCGGTCGGCCTTGGCGTCGACGGTTCCGCGTCGAACGACGGCGCGCAGATGGTGGCCGAGGTACGCCAGGCGCTGCTGCTGCAGCGGGTCGGTTTCGGGCCCGACGCGATGACCGCGCGCGAAGCGCTCGAGATCGCGACGCTCGGCGGCGCGAAGGTGCTGAACCGCGACGACATCGGCGCGCTGAAGCCCGGCATGGCCGCGGACTTCGCCGCGTTCGACCTGCGCCAGCCGCTGTTCGCGGGCGCGCTGCACGACCCGGTCGCGGCACTCGTGTTCTGTGCGCCGTCGCAGACGGCGTACACGGTGGTGAACGGGAAGGTGGTGGTGCGGGAAGGGCGGCTCGCGACGCTCGATCTGCCGCCGGTGATCGAGCGTCACAACGCGCTGGCGCACGCGCTCGTGGAAGCGTCGCGCTGACGCGTCGGCGGGGCGGTCGCGCCGCACGTTGCGGCCTCCGCCCGCCGCGCAACCCGCCGCGGCGACGCGCAACGGCCTGACCGGCGCGCGTGGCGCGCGCCGTATGCGATTACGCCTCGATCAGCGTGCGGGTGGCCTCGGCGACGAGGCTGCGCAGCCAGCGCACTTCGTCGGAGTAATGGCAGCGCTCGTGCCACAGCTGGTAGTACTGCATCGGCGGGAAGTCGAGCGGCGCCGGCACGACGGACAGCGGCAGGAATTTCGCGTAGTGGTCGGCGAACAGCCGCGTGGTCGTGAAGATCAGGTCCGACTTCACGAGCACGTAAGGCGCGAGGTTGAAGTACGGCAGCGTGACGACCACGTGGCGCTTGAGCCGCTCGCGCGCGAGATGCACGTCGATCGCGCCGCGCTGGCCGACCGAGTACGGCGTCGGCGCGAGATGCGGCGCGTTCAGGTACTGGTCGAGCGTGAGCCCGCCGCGCTTCGCGAACGGATGCGTGTTGCTCATCAGGCAGACGATTTCGTCGACGAACAGGTTCGACAGGTGCAGTTGCTCCGGCGGTTCGGGCCAGTTGCCGACGACGATGTCGAGCTTGCCGTCTTCCAGCGCGAGCTCGTAGTCGAACGCGGGGCCGAGCGAGTGGAACTCGAGCGTCGCGTTCGGCGCGGCCAGGCGGAAGCGTTCGACGACGGTCGGCACGAACAGCACGTTCAGGTAGTCGGGGCAGCCGATCCGGTAGCAGCGGATCGACGTGGCCGGGTCGAAGTTGTGCTGCTGGAACTTGATGCGCTCGATTTCACGCAGCGCGTTCTGCACGGGCTCGAGCAGGCGCAGCCCGTATTCGGTCGGCACCATGCCGGACTTGCCGCGCACCAGCAGCGGATCGCCGGTGATGTCGCGCAGGCGGCGCAGCGCGGCGCTGATCGCCGGTTGCGACTGGTTCAGTTTGACGGCCGCGCGCGTGACGCTGCGCTCCATCAACAAGGTGTGCAAGACGCGCAAGAGGTACGTGTCGATCGCCTCGCGTTGCTGACTCATGTTATCTCCGGTTTATATGGCTGGGCTGATCGAGGGATGGGGTGGGTATATCGTTTTTAATATGAACGAAAATCAGCGTCAAGAGATGGATACCCGCGGCTACCCGCTGGCCGGGCCGCGACAAGCGGCCTGAACGGGGCGAAATACAGGCGGGTGCGGCGCCGTGCGGATGCGCATTGCACGCATCCGGTGGTGGGGCGCCGCGCGGTGCGTCAGTCGTCGATACGCATGCCGACCTTCAGCGTGACCTGCCAGTGCACGACCTGGTCGCCTTCGATGTGGCCGCGCGTTTCGGTCACCTGGAACCAGTGCAGGTTGTGCAGCGTCTTGCCGGCTTTCGAGATCGCGTTGCGGATCGCGTCGTCGCTCGATTGCTGCGACGAACCGGTCAGTTCGATCAGCTTGTACACGTGGTCGCTCATGATGCGCTCCCTGGGGTATCGGTCTGTATTGCCGGTGCAAGGTGCGGTCCCGCTACGGTCCCGTGCGTGCCCGGCTTCTTGAGTGATAGGTATGATGGGCGGCAAGTGCAACCCATATCGGAGACGAGGCGCATCGTGGAAGTCGGATTTTGCGGACCGGGATTGATGGGCGCGCCGATGATTCGGCATTTGTTGACGGCCGGGCATCGCGTGAGCGTATGGAATCGCTCGCGCGACAAGGCCGACGCGCTGGTGAAGGACGGCGCGCAGGTGGTCGGCACGCCGCGCGAACTGGCCAGGCGCGTCGAGACGGTATTCGTGTGCGTGCTCGACGGTCGTGCGGTCGGCGACGTCGTGTTCGGCGAACACGGGCTGCTTTCCGGTGACGCGAGCACGCGCCGCCTGCAGCGCATCGTCGATCATTCGAGCATTCCGCCCGCCGCCACGCGCGACTACGCGGCGCGCGCCGCCGCGCTCGGGGTCGGCTGGGTCGATGCGCCGGTGTCGGGCGGCGTGCCGGGCGCGCAGGCCGGCACGCTCGCGGTGATGGCCGGCGGCCGCGCGGCCGATCTCGACGCGGTGCGGGCGCTGATCGATACGTACGCGTCGCGCATCACGCACATGGGCGATGCCGGCGCGGGCCAGACGGCGAAGCTGTGCAACCAGGCGATCGTCACCGCGACGGTCACCGCGATCGCCGAGGCGGTGGGCCTCGCGCAGGCGAGCGGTATCGACGCCGCGCGTCTGGCCGAGGCGCTGGCCGGCGGCTGGGCCGATTCGGTGCTGCTCCAGACGTTCGTGCCGCGCATGACGTCGGGCGGTCATCCGCCGATCGGTGCGCTCGGTACGTTCCAGAAGGATGTCGATGCAATCGCCGACGCCGCGCGCGACACGGGCGCGGTGATGCCCGTGTCGGCCACCGTGCAGCAGGTGCTGAGGCTCGGCGCCGCGCAAGGGCTCGCCGGCGCCGATTTCGCCGCGTTCATCGACATCGTGCGGCCGGGCAACGGCCGCCAGCAGGCGTCGTGACGGATAAGCGGGGCGTGTGAATGGCGGATGGGCCGCCCGGAGGCGGCCCATCGAATGACTGGCGGATCAGCCGAGCGAGCGGGGTGTCGTGTCGCCGGCGTTCTGGCGGCCGAGGCCGCCGCGCAGGCTCGCCTTCGTACCTGCACCAAACTCGGGCAGGATGCGCGCACGCGCCCGGCTGGCGAACACGAGGAAGCCGAAGCCGTTCGCTTCGTACCAGTATCCGCCGTTCTCGAGGCCGTCGAGCGGCTGCTCGAGCGCGTTGGCGATCGATTCGATGCAGCGCTTGCGCAGTTCGGCAATGGCCGGATAGGGCGGCTGCGCGCCGCGCACGCTGCACAGAAGCACGTCGAGGCCCGGCAGTACGTGCGCATAAAGGACGGGTTCGTCCTGCGCGCGGGCGCGGGCAATCTTGGTGTCGAGCTGGGCAAACGGTTTCGAGTGGCGCAAGACCGCGAGGAACGACTCCTGGCCATCCTGCGGCGCACGCCGACGTTTTTTCGGGAAGGACATAAACACTCGCCTCAAAAACAATTGCAAGAAATGCGGCACTTTCATGCGACCCACTCCCGGCTATGTACGCCGCATGTCGATCCTTTATAGCACACGAAAATGCTGCATTCGTGCAGTACGACGATCAATGTCTCCCGTCGACCTGCTCGCCATGATCGACACAGCCAGCGTCTTGGCGCCCGTACTGTCGTTTAGTCTCCATCATAGACCTGCTTTTCCCGCGCGTGCATTCGCTCGTCACAAAAAAGTGAGATACGCCGCATGCGGCGGTGCATCGCCTGCGCAATAAAAAGGCCCGCGCGGGGCGGGCCTGGCGGGCGGAGCGTGTCGCGATCAGCGCTGCTTGAGCGAATCGCGGATCTCGCGCAGCAGCACGATGTCTTCCGGCGTCGCGGCCGGCGCGGCTTCTTCCGGCTTGCGCAGCTTGTTGATGAATTTCACCATCAGGAAAATGATGAACGCAAGGATCACGAAATTGATCGCCACGGTGATGAACGAGCCGTAGCCGAATGCGGCGACGCCCGCGGCCTGCAAGTCCTTGAACGAATCGGGATTACCCTTGAACGACGGCGGGATGGTGCCGAGCAGAATGAACTTGTTCGAGAAATCCAGGCCGCCGGTCAGCACGCCGATGACCGGCATGATGAGGTCCTTCACGACCGAGTCGACGATCTTCGAGAACGCGCCGCCGATGATCACGCCGACGGCGAGATCCATCACGTTGCCCTTGACGGCGAACTCCTTGAATTCCTTGATGATGCTCATGAGCGGCTTTCTCCTGGTTGGGGCGAGAGGAGGCGTGCCGCGACGCGCAGGATTGCTTTGCGTCGAATAAGGGTCGGTGGCACGCCGATGGCCGCATGATAGCGAACGCCTCTCCTTGCCGGTAGCCCATCTTGAAATGATTGACAAATCCGCGCGTGGGCGCGGCGGGGCCTGGCGTGCGTGGCCGGGCGTCGACGTGCAGGTCGACACCCGGTGCGCGGGTACTCAGGTGTTGTCGTCGGTCCAGCCGTCGTCGTTGCTGCCGAGATCCATCCCGCCGCCGCCGCCGCTGTTGCCGTCGCTCCAGCTCGAATCGTCGCCGCGGCCGAGGTCGAAGCCCGGGTCGGCTTCCTGCCGGCGGTGCTCGCCGTCGACGATCACGTCGCGTTCGACCACGCGCTCGCGGCCGCCGGACATCGCCTCGCCGAGCAGCACGCCGGTCAGGAGCCCGCCCATGCCGCCGCCGAAACCGCCGCCCTGCTGGATCACGACGGGCGGCTGCTGTTGCGGATAGGGTTGTTGCGGCGGGTAGGGCTGCTGCTGATACGGCTGACCCTGCGCGCCCGTCATGCGGTCGGCTTCCTGCGCGTAGACGGAGCCGCTGCCGTTCGCCGGCGCCGTGGGCTGCGCGGCCGGGTCGGGGCGGCCTTCGACGCGCGCCTTCACGCGCGCGTGGCGCTGTTCGAGTTCATCGACGCGATACGGCGGCACCGGATTCTTGCCGTTCGACAGCGCTTCGACGAGCGTGCGCGCGTCGTTCTCGATCGCTTCGAGTTCGCCGGTCAGCGCCGCGGCGCCGGGCGCCGTCGACAGTTTCGCATCGAGCTTCAGCGGCCGGATGTCGTTCAGCACGTCGGTCGCGCGCTTGAGCTGCGTGCGGCGTTCGTCGTCGGCGCGGCCGTCGTCGGCCGTGCGCGCGCGCCGCAGCGTCCAGCGCAGCACCAGCGCGATCACGGCGACGATCAGCCCGAGGCCGATCCACATGCCGGTGGACGGGCCGTGTTTTTCGGCCGGCGCGACGGCGGGGGCGAGCCCCGGCTGCAGCGTGCCGGCCTGCGTGGCCGCCGGCGTGTTGCCGCTCGCGCGCGCGGCGTCGGCGCGAATGCGCGACTCCGTTTGCGCGAAGCGCGACGCGTCGGTGAACTTCAGTTGCGGATCGAGCGATTTCGCGCGCTGCAGTTGCGCGAGCGCGTCGGACGCGCGGCCTTCGCGGTCCAGCACCTGCGCATAGAGGTAGCGCGCGTGCGCATTGTTCGGATGGGCATCGATGACTTGCGACAACTGCGTGTCGGCTTGCTGCCAGTTGCGCTGCGCGATCGACTGCTCGACCTGCTGCAGCGACGGGACCGCAAACGCGGCGGACGACAGCAACATCAGCGAGAGGCCGAGTGCGGCGAGAGATTTCTTCATGGTCGAACCGGGCGCATGCGCCCGTCTCCTGACGATCGGTTCGCGCCGCAGGGCCGAGCCGGAGCCGGGGCGCGGCGCGGTGGCCCGCGGCGGCGGTTACTGCGCGGACGTATCGAGCTGCTTCTTCAGCGCGGCGAGGCGATCTTCCACCGACGGGCCCTTGTTCAGCGCGGCCAGCTTGTCGTCGAGCGCCTTGCCGCTCGACGTGTCGGCCGAATTGAGGCGCGCGTCCGAGCGGGCGTTCTGCAGCGCGACCTTGTCCTCGAGCTTCTGGAAATCCTCGGACAGGTTCTTGCCGCCGATGCCGCCCAGCGCGCTGGCGGCCACGTCCTTCGCCTGCGCGATTTCCTGCTTGGCCTGCAGGATGTTCGAGCGCGCATTCAGGTCGTTGCGGCGCTGACGCATGTCGGCGATCTGCCCCTTCAGCTTGTCGACCGACGGCTCGAGCGTCGTCAGTTCGGCCGCGAGCGCATCGCGCTCGGCTTCCGCGTTCGACTGGGCCGCGAGCGCCTCGCGGGCGAGCGCTTCGTCGCCGCCCTGCAGCGCGCGCTTCGCGCCGTCTTCGTACTTCTTCACCTTGTCGTCGGCCGCATCGCGCTTGCTGCGCTGGGTCGCGACCTGTGCTTCGATCTCGATCAGCGAATTCTCGGCACGGCCGATGCTGTCGTCGAGCTCCCGCACGATCTGCCGTGCGTCGCGCGACGGATCCTGTACCGAATCGGCCGCATCGTTCAGCAGGCCTTTGATCGTGCGCGAAATAGAGTCGAAAAGCGACATGAAATCCTCCGTGGTTGAAAGGCGCCGCGTGACCGCGGCAATGCCCGTCGCGAGCCGGTTCCGGCCCGCGTGAGCCGGCGGATATTACACCACCGGTTCACTTAAATACGGCTTAAACGCGCGAGTTCAAGCGGCTCGCGCATCGGGACGCCCAACCTTTCGCGACTGAAAGAAAATCGCGTGCGTGCGCCGTGTTGCGTGTCCATCATAGGCCGAGGATGCCGACAATACGTGCCGCAAATCACGGCATTGCGCGAATTTTTACAAAAAATCGCGAAGGCACCCGGTCGATTTCATTAAAATGCGCTGTCACGTCGCGGGAACGGATCGCCGCGCGGCGGGGTCTGTCGACGTGACAGCCGCATCTCGATGCACTCACTCTGATTCATCCGCTTGCATTTCCGCATGCGTCCGAGGGCGCCACGTACGCCCGCCATTCCGACATGCCAATTATCAAACGACCGCCTTCTTCTTCCGACAGGAACGAACCCCACTACACGCTGCGCCGTTCGCCGTCCGGAGCCTATTACCCCGATGACGACGATCGCGATGACGACGACCGCCGCGCGCAGCCACGCAGTGGCGGTGGCGGCGGGCGCCGCCGCACGTTCGGCTCGCGCGTCGCGCTATGGTTCGTCGGCCTGTTCGCGACACTGGCGGTCGTCGGCGCGCTGATCGTCGGCTACGCGCTGGTCGTGATGGCGCCGCAACTGCCGTCGCTCGACGCGCTGACGAATTACCAGCCGAAGGTGCCGCTACGCGTGTTCACCGCCGATCACGTGCTGATCGGCGAGTTCGGCGAGGAGCGCCGCAGCCTCGTGCGCTTCCAGGACATTCCCGACGTGATGAAGAAGGCCGTGCTCGCGATCGAGGACTACCGCTTCTACGAGCACGGCGGCGTCGATTTCGTCGGCATCCTGCGCGCGGGCGTGGCCGACCTGATGCACGGCGGCGCGCGCCAGGGCGCGAGCACGATCACGATGCAGGTCGCGCGCAACTTCTTCCTGTCGAGCGAGAAGACCTACACGCGCAAGATCTACGAGATGCTGCTCGCGTACAAGATCGAGAAGGCCCTGACGAAGGACCAGATCCTCGAGCTGTACATGAACCAGATCTATCTCGGCCAGCGTTCGTATGGCTTCGCGGCCGCGGCGCGCGTGTACTTCGGCAAGGACCTGAAGGACATCACGCTCGCCGAAGCGGCGATGCTCGCGGGGCTGCCGAAGGCGCCGTCGGCGTACAACCCGGTCGTCAATCCGAAGCGCGCGAAGGTACGTCAGGAGTACATCCTGAAGCGCATGCTCGACATCGGCTACATCACGCAGCCGCAGTACGACCAGGCGATCAAGGAAGAGATTCACGTGCGCACGCCCGGCAACCAGTACGCGGTGCACGGCGAGTACGTCGCCGAGATGGTGCGGCAGATGATGTACGAGCAGTACAAGGACGAAACCTATACGCGCGGGCTGACCGTCACGACGACGATCAACTCGGCCGATCAGGAAGCCGCTTACCAGGCCGTGCGTCGCGGCATTCTCGACTACGAGCGCCGCCACGGCTATCGCGGCCCCGAAGCATCGATCAACCTGCCCGCGGCCGGCGACGAGCGCGACGAGGCGATCGACGATGCGCTCGCCGATCACCCCGACAACGGCGACCTCCAATCGGCGGTCGTGCTGTCGGCATCGCCGAACGCGGTCGAGGTGCAGTTCGTCGGCGGCGCGACCACGACGATCGGCCCGGCCGGGCTGCGCTTCGTGTCGGCCGCGCTCGGAGCCCGCGCGAACAACGCGCTGCGCATCAAGCCGGGCTCGGTCGTGCGCGTGCTGAAGGACGGCAAGACGGGCTGGCAGGTCGTGCAGTTGCCGCAAGTCGAAGGCGCGCTCGTCGCGATCGCGCCGCAGGACGGTGCGATCCGCTCGCTCGTCGGCGGCTTCGACTTCAACAAGAGCAAGTTCAACCACGTGACGCAGGCGTGGCGGCAGCCGGGCTCGTCGTTCAAGCCGTTCATCTACTCGGCCTCGCTCGACAAGGGGCTCGGGCCGGCGACGATGATCAACGACGCGCCGCTGTACTTCCCGCCGAGCGTGCCCGGCGGCACCGCGTGGGAGCCGAAGGACGACGACCAGCCGGACGGCCCGATGACGATGCGCACCGCCCTGCAGCGGTCGAAGAACCTGGTGTCGATCCGGATCCTCGCGACGATCGGCACGCAGTATGCGCAGCAGTACGTCACGCAGCGCTTCGGCTTCGATCCGGCGAAGACGCCGCCTTACCTGCCGATGGCGCTCGGCGCGGGCCTCGTGACGCCGCTGCAGCTCGCGACCGGCTACGCGGTGTTCGCGAACGGGGGCTACAAGGTCGACCCGTACCTGATCGCCGAAGTCGACGACGCACGCGGCCAGCCGCTGCAGAAGTCGCAGCCGGTGGTCGCGGGCGGCACGGCGCCGCGCACGATCGAAGGCCGCAACGCGTACGTGATGAACAGCCTGCTGCATTCGGTCGCGACGGCCGGCACGGGCGCGGGCACCAACGCGCTGGGCCGCAACGACCTGCAGGGCAAGACGGGTACGACGAACGACGCGAAGGACGGCTGGTTCGCCGGCTATCAGCAATCGCTCGTCGCGGTCGCGTGGATGGGCTTCGACCAGCCGAAGAGCCTCGGCAGCCGCGAATTCGGCGCGCAGCTCGCGTTGCCGATCTGGGTGAACTACATGCGCACCGCACTGAACGGCGTGCCCGAGCAGCAGATGCCGATGCCGGACGGCCTGACGACGATCGACGGCGAGCTGTACTACGCCGATCGGACGCCGGGCAACGGCTTCGTCGCGAACGTCGACATCAACCCCGCCGAGAACGCGATCAGTGCGAACGACGCACTCGGTTCGGCCGGCGCGGCAGGGCTCACGCCGCCGCCCGTCACGCCGCAGGAGAAGCAGCAGATCATGGACATGTTCGAGAGCAAGTAAGCGGTACACTGTCCTTCAGCCACGCGACGGGCGCCTTGGGGCGCCCGTTTTTTTTGCGCGCGGCAGGCAGCGGAAGACGGTGAATCAGAACGACGCGCAGGCCGGCACGACGGTCATGCCGACCGATTGCTGGTGAAATCGCTCGACGTACGCTTGCCTGACCGCGGCAAGCCGCGTGCGCGTGTCGGGCGTGTCGGCGGCGATGATACGGATCACGAAGCTGTCTTCACGCGTGATCGCGCCGCTCGAGCGGTCGCGCCACTGGCCGTGCGTGTCCCAGTAGGTGACGCCGTCGGGAAAGCGCGGCGTGATCGTATCCGCGAGGAATGCCGCGCGTTCGGCATCGGTGATGGGCCCGCGCCCTGCGATGTCGCGCCCGAACAGCAGGTCGGCCTGCAGCATGCGGTTCTCGCCCGGTTGCGTGCAGGACGCAGATTGTCCGTTGGGGGTGGACGAGGGCGGCGCCACGCAACCGGCAAGCAGCGCGAGCGCTATCGACGAGGCGGCCAGCCGCCACGTCTGCCCATTTCGTGACGATCGACCTTCGCGCGCGCAAAACGCTGCGCGCTCAACCACTTGCGTGCGGGTCCGGCGGGTTATCAACAGGGCTGTCAACATAATCTGGGGATAACCCGGGGATGGCCTGCGCACGCGCGGTGCGCGATCAGTGCTGCAGTTGCGCGTGCGCGAGATGCATGCCGAGCGTGGCGGGGTCGGTGTTCGTGCCCGACAGCAGCACGCCGACGCGCTTGCCCTGCAGCGTTTCGCGCAGCGGGCCGAGGAGTGCGGCGAGCGCGGCCGCGCAGGCCGGCTCGACCGACAGTTTCAGGTGCGAGAACAGGAACAGCATCGCGGCGCGCAGCGCGTCGTCGGAGACGGTGACGATGCGGTCGAGGTGGCGCCGGCACAGCTGATAGCTGTATTCCTCGGTGTGCGGCGCCATCAGCGAATCGGCGATGGTCTGCATCGCGCTCATCTTGATCGTGTGATTGGCCGCGAAGCTGCGGCTCATCGCGTCGGCGCCTTCCGGCTCGACGCCGTACACGTGCACGCGCGGGTTCGCGAGCCGCAGTGCGGTCGCCGTGCCGGCCGCGAGCCCGCCGCCGCCGATCGGCACGATCACCGCGTCGAGGTCGGGTGTCTGCGTCGCCCATTCGTAGCCGAGCGTCGCGGTGCCGAGGATCGTGTGATAGCCGTTGAACGGATGAATGAAGAAGCGGCCTTCCTCGGCCTCGATGCGCCGCACGAGATCGAACGCCTGCGACGCGCTGCCCGCCAGCACGACTTCCGCGCGGTACTGCTTGCATTGCGCGATGCGCGCCGGGCTCGCGGTGTGGAACATCACGACCTTCGCGCTGCTGCCGAGCCGCATCGCCGCATACGCGACGGCCGCCGCATGGTTGCCGGCCGACACGCAGGTGACGCCCGCGTTCTTGCGGGCTTCGTCGAGCGCGAGCAGATGCGTGAACGCGCCGCGCGCCTTGAAGCTGCCGCTCACCTGCAGCAGCTCGAACTTGAAGTTGACGTGCGTGCCTTCGAGGGAAGGCAGGTCGGCGCGCTCGAACACGGGCGTGCGCGCGACCCACGGCGACAACGCGAAATGCTGCGCGGCGATTTCGTCGAGCGTCGGAATCGGCTCGCCGTCGATCGTCGTATGGGCAGTGCCCTGTTGTTCAGTCGACATGACGTGGCGGGTGGCGGAGTGGGCCGGCCCGCACACACGGGCCGGCGTGGCAGGAGGCAGTCAGTGCGCGTCGACCGACATGCTGCGGATGAACTTGCGCAGGAACTGCTCGCAGCCGGCGAGCTGCGCGAGCTCGACATATTCGTTCGGCTTGTGCGCCTGCTCGATGTTGCCGGGCCCGCACACGACGCTTGGGATGCCCGCGCGTTCGAACAACCCGGCTTCGGTGCCGTACGCGACCTTGCGCTTGTCCTGGTCGGCCGTCAGCGCGCGCACGAGCTGCGTGATCGCGGCCTGTTCGGTCGCGTCGAGGCCGGGCGCCGCGGCGATCTTCGAGAACTCGATCGCGGCATTCGGATGCTCGCGCAGCATCTGCGGCAGCAGCGTTTCCTGTGCATACGCTTCGATGCGCGTGAAGATCTGCTCGGGATCGAGCGTCGGCAGGTTGCGGAATTCGAAGTCGAAGCGGCACTCGGCCGGCACCGTGTTGATCGCGTTGCCGCCCTGGATCGTGCTCGTCTGCGCGGTGGTGAACGGCACGTCGTACAGCTCGTCGAACGGGCCTTCGGCACGGAAACGGTCGGCAATGTCGCGGATGTGGCAGATGAGGCGCGCCGCATACTCGATCGCGTTGAGCCCCTTCGTCGTCAGCGACGAATGCGCGGCGTGGCCGCGCACGCAGCAGCGGTATGCGTTGATGCCCTTGTGCGCGATGATCGGCCGCATGCTGGTCGGCTCGCCGACGATGCAGCCGGACGGCTGCACGCCCCGCTTCACGAGATCGGCGATCATCAGCGGCGCGCCCGCGCAGCCGATTTCCTCGTCGTAGGACAGCGCGAAATGGATCGGCTTCGCGAGCTTGGTCGCCTGCATCTCGGGCAGCAGCGCGAGCGCCGCGCCGATGAAGCCCTTCATGTCGCAGGTGCCGCGGCCGTACAGGCGGCCGTCGCGGATTTCCGGCGCGAACGGGTTGTTGTCCCATTGCTGGCCGTCGACCGGCACGACGTCGGTGTGGCCCGACAGCACGATGCCGCCGTTCGTCGAACCGTCGTGCGCGGGCACGGTGGCAAACAGGTTCGCCCAGCCCTCGCGCGGATCGTGCGTGATCGTCGACGCGATGCCCTTCGCGGCGAGCGCGTCGCGTACCGTTTCGATCAGGCCGAGGTTCGGCACGCGGCTCGTCGTGTCCATCGACACGAGCTGCTTGATCCAGGGCAGGCTGACGAGCGATGCATCGCCTTCGGTTGCGGCGGACGGCGCCGTCGCGTCGAGAGTGGACATGGCAAAACTCCGTCTGATTAATGGGAAATCATACTCAAAAACGCGCCCGGCCGCCTTCGTCGGGCGCGACGCGGTGCAGCAACGTCGCGCCCGTCAGGATTGCATCAGCGGGCCGCGACGGCCGCTCCCTGTTTCGGGCCGAGCGCGCGCAGCGTTTCCTTGATCGTCGACACGCGGATCGCGAGATCGGGCGAGCGCGTCTCGATGCGCAGCTTGTCCTGGCCCGCGAGCTTGATGTGGCGATGCTTCTGCACCATCTCGATGATCCGCATCGGGTCGATCGGCGGATTCGGCTCGAACTGCAGCCCGATCGCGACCTCGCTCGCGTCGATCTTCACGATGCCGAGCGGCTTCGCGGCGATCCGTAGCCGGTGCGTCTCGACGAGCGCGTGCGCCTGCGGCGGCAGCTTGCCGAAGCGGTCGATCAGTTCTTCCTGGATGCCGTCGATCGCGTCGCCGTGCTCGCAGTTCGCGAGCCGCTTGTACAGCGACAGCCGCTCCTGCACGTCCGCGCAGTAGTCGGCCGGCAGGATCGCGGGCGCATGCAGGTTGATTTCGGTCGTCGCGGCGAGCGGGGCGGTGAGGTCGGGCTCCTTGCCGTTCTTCAGCGCCTTCACCGCGTCGTTCAGCATGTCCGTATAGAGCTGGAAGCCGATCTCGTGGATCTCGCCCGACTGCTTGTCGCCGAGCACTTCGCCGGTGCCGCGGATCTCGAGGTCGTGCATCGCGAGATAGAAGCCCGAGCCGAGTTCCTCCATCTGCTGGATCGCTTCGAGTCGGCGCTGCGCCTGCCTGGTCAGCGACTGCGGATCGTGCACCAGCAGGTATGCATACGCCTGGTGGTGCGAGCGGCCGACGCGGCCGCGCAACTGGTGAAGTTGCGCGAGGCCGAACTTGTCCGCGCGGTGCATGATGATCGTGTTCGCGCTCGGCACGTCGATGCCGGTCTCGATGATGGTCGTGCACAGCAGCACGTTCGCGCGCTGCGCGACGAAATCGCGCATCACGCGTTCGAGTTCGCGCTCGTGCATCTGGCCGTGCGCGATCACGATGCGCGCCTCGGGCACGAGCGCCTCGAGCATCGCCTTGCGGTTCTCGATCGTCTCGACCTCGTTGTGCAGGAAGTACACCTGGCCGCCGCGCTTCAGCTCGCGCAGCATCGCCTCGCGGATCACGCTTTCCTCCTCGCGGCGCACGAAGGTCTTGATCGCGAGCCGCTTCTGCGGCGCGGTCGCGATCACCGAGAAATCGCGCAGCCCTTCGAGCGCCATCCCGAGCGTGCGCGGGATCGGCGTCGCGGTGAGCGTCAGCACGTCGACTTCCGCGCGCAGCGCCTTCAGCGCTTCCTTCTGGCGCACGCCGAAGCGGTGTTCCTCGTCGATGATCACGAGGCCGAGGCGCTTGAACTGCACGTCCGACGACAGCAGCTTGTGCGTGCCGATCACGATGTCGACGCTGCCTTCGTTGATCTGCGCGATCGCCGCGTTCACTTCCTTCGCGGTCTTGAAGCGCGACAGCTCGACGATGCGCACCGGCCAGTCCGCGAAGCGATCGGCGAAGGTCTGCGTGTGCTGCTCGGCGAGCAGCGTGGTCGGCGACAGCAGCGCGACCTGCTTGCCGCCCAGCACCGCGATGAACGCCGCGCGCAGCGCGACCTCGGTCTTGCCGAAGCCGACGTCGCCGCACACGAGGCGGTCCATCGGCTTGCCGCTCGTCATGTCGCCGATCACGGCCGCGATCGCCGCGGCCTGATCGGGCGTTTCCTCGAAGCCGAAGCTTTCGGCGAATTTCACGTAGTCGCGCGGGTCGAGCGAGAACGCGTGGCCTTCGCGGGCCGCGCGGCGCGCGTACAGGTTCAGCAGCTCGGCGGCCGTATCGCGGATCTGTTGCGCGGCCTTGCGCTTCGCGCGCTCCCACTGGCCGGAGCCGAGCGCGTGCAGCGGCGCGCTGTCGGGATCGGCGCCGCTGTAGCGCGAGATCACGTGCAGTTGCGCGACGGGCACGTAGAGCTTGCTGTCGCCCGAGTATTCGAGATGCAGGAATTCGGTTTCGCCTTCGCCGAGATCCATCGACACGAGGCCCATGTAGCGGCCGATGCCGTGCTGCGCGTGGACGACCGGGTCGCCGACCTTCAGCTCCGACAGGTCGCGCACCATCGCGTCGACGTTGCTCGCCTGTTCCTGCCGGCGGCGGCCCGCGCGGCGGCCGAGCGCGCCGTACAGCTCGGTTTCGGTGACGATCGCGTAGCCTTCGCCCGGCACCGCGAAGCCGTTCGAGAGCGGCGCGACGCCGAGCGCGAAGCGCGCATCGCTCGCCAGCCAGCTCGCGAAATCGTCGTTCGACGCGGGGCGCAGGTGGTGTTCGGCCAGCAGTTGCAGGATCGTCTCGCGGCGGCCTGCCGATTCGACCGTCAGCAGCACGCGCTTGCCCGACGATTCGACGAACGTGCGCAGCGACGCGAGCGGATCGTCCGCATGGCGGTCGACGGTCAGTTCGGGCAGCGCGGTCGCCCAGCCGCCGGCCGGCTGCGCGGGCAGCACGACGCGTGCGAACGGCTTCGCGAACGCGAAGAAATCCTCGTCGGACAGGAAGAGGCGCTGCGGCTCGAGGATCGGCCGCTCGCGATCGTGCGCGAGGAACGCGTGGCGCTGCTTCGTGTCGGCGGTGAAGCGGCGGATCGACGCTTCGAGATCGCCGGTGAACACGAGGTGCGCGTCTTGCGGCAGGTAGTGGAACAGCGTGGCCGTCTCGTCGAAGAACAGCGGCAGGTAATACTCGATGCCTGCCGACGGCACGCCGTTGCCGATGTCCTTGTAGATCGGCGCGCGGCTCGGGTCGCCTTCGAAGGTTTCGCGCCAGCGGCTGCGGAAGGCCGTGCGCGCCGCTTCGTCGAACGGGAACTCGCGGCCGGGCAGCAGGCGCACGTCGCGCACCGGGTAGAGGCTGCGCTGCGTGTCGGGGTCGAACGCGCGGATCGAGTCGACCTGGTCGTCGAACAGGTCGATCCGGTACGGCAGCGGCGAGCCCATCGGGTACAGGTCGATCAGCGAGCCGCGCACGCAGTATTCGCCGGGCCGCACGACCTGGCTCACGTGCTCGTAGCCGGCCAGCGTGAGCTGCGCCTTCAGCTTCGCCTCGTCGAGCCGCTCGCCCTGCGCGAACGCGAACGTGTAAGCGGCCATGAACGACGCGGGCGGCATCCGGTACAGCGCGGTGGTCGCGGGCACGAGCAGGATGTCGCAGCGGCCCTCGCCGAGGTCGTGCAGCGTGGCGAGGCGCTCGGACACGAGGTCCTGGTGCGGCGAGAACGTGTCGTACGGCAGCGTTTCCCAGTCGGGCAGCAGGCGCACGCGCGCGTCGGGCGAGAAGTAGCGGATTTCCTGCGACAGCCGCTGCGCGTCGACCGCGTTCGCGCAGATCACCGCAAGGAGCGGCACGTCCAGGCGGTTGTCGGCGAGATAACGGGCGATGGCGAGCGCGTCGGCGGAGCCGTGCGCGCCGTCGAAGGCGAAACGCTGGCCGGGCTTGACGCGGGCAACGGGTGAAGCGGACGGGATGGAAGCGTTATCTGGCATAGGGACGACAGGGGTGGCGTGCACGGGCGCATCGCGGTGCGCCGGTCGAGACGAAAGACCTATTATAAAATCCGCTTCTCGATTTCACCTTTCCGGCGTTTCCCTTCGTGACTCCCCGACTTTTCGCCCTGATTCCTTGCGCCGGCACGGGCAGCCGTTCCGGTTCGGCCGTGCCGAAGCAATACCGCACGCTGGCCGGCCGCGCGCTGCTGCACTACACGCTCGCCGCGTTCGACGCGTGCAGCGAGTTCGCGCAGACGCTCGTCGTGCTCGCGCCCGACGATTCCCATTTCGACGCGCGCCGCTTCGCGGGCCTGCGCTTCGCGGTGCGCCGCTGCGGCGGCGGTTCGCGGCAGGCGTCGGTGCTCAACGGGCTGCTGGAGCTGGCGGAATTCGGCGCGACCGACCACGACTGGGTGCTCGTGCACGACGCCGCGCGCCCGGGCATTACGCCAGAGCTGATCCGCACGCTCGTCGCGACGCTGAAGGACGACCCGGTCGGCGGGATCGTCGCGCTGCCGGTGGCCGATACGCTCAAGCGCGTGCCGGCCGGCGGCGACGCGATCGCGCGCACGGAGTCGCGCGACGCGCTGTGGCAGGCGCAAACGCCGCAGATGTTCCGCATCGGCATGCTGCGCGACGCGATCCTGCAGGCGCAGCGCGAGGGGCACGACCTGACCGACGAGGCCAGCGCGATCGAATGGGCCGGCCACACGCCGCGCGTCGTGCAGGGCAGCCTGCGCAACTTCAAGGTCACGTACCCGGAAGATTTCGCGCTCGCCGAGGCGATCCTCGCGCGCCCCGCGAACGCTTCCTGACTTTCACCTCATCTCAAACCGGATTACGCATGGATTTCAGAATCGGACAAGGCTACGACGTGCACCAGCTCGTCGAAGGGCGCCCCCTCATCATCGGCGGCGTGACGATTCCGTACGAGCGCGGCCTGCTGGGCCACTCGGACGCGGACGTGCTGCTGCACGCGATCACCGACGCGCTGTTCGGCGCGGCGGCGCTCGGCGACATCGGCCGCCATTTCTCGGACACCGACGCGGCGTTCAAGGGCGCGGACAGCCGCGTGCTGCTGCGCGCGTGCGCCGAGCGCGTGAAGGCGGCCGGCTTCGCGATCCAGAACGTCGACAGCACCGTGATCGCGCAGGCGCCGAAGCTCGCGCCGCATATCGACGGGATGCGCGCGAACATCGCGGCGGATCTCGGGCTGCCGCTCGATCGCGTGAACGTGAAGGCGAAGACCAACGAGAAGCTCGGCTATCTCGGCCGCGGCGAGGGGATCGAGGCGCAGGCCGCGGCGCTGCTGGTCAAGCAGGGCCGCTGATGGCCTTTACGGCGGCGCGCGCGGTTCACGCCGTGCGCCGCGCCGGGCCGCCGAAATGAAAAATGCCACGCGAACGCGTGGCATTTTCGTTTGCAGCAGGCGCGGCTTACGACCGCGCCGCGCGCAATCGCTTACTCGCCTTCGGCGGCGATCACCTGCGCGGCGGCGTTGATCACCGACGCGATGCGGCCGACGTCGCGCAGTTGCGTCGTCGTCATCCCTTGCTCGTTCTTCAGCAGCGCATAGTGCGACTTCACGCAGAAGTGGCACTTGCCGACGATCGACGCGGCAAGCGCGTACATCTCGAACTTGCGTTTGTCGACGCCGCCGTGCGTCGCATACGCGCCCATCCGCAATTCGGCGCGCTGGGTCTTCAGGTCGGCGTCGTCGGCCATCTCGACATACGGATACCAGGTGTTGTTCATCCCCATCAGCGCGGCCGCCGTCAGCACGGCGTTCGTCTCTTCGGGCGACAGCACGCCGGCTTCGCGGATCGTCTTCACGAGCACCGTGCTCTTCGCCGCGATGGCCGCCGCCAGCGCCACGCCGACCGCGTCGGTGCCTTCGAGCGACGAGCGCGAGATCGTGCCGTCGAGGTTCAGGCGAATGTCTTTCGCATAGTCGGGGATACGTGCCTTAATCGAGTCGATGAATTCCATTGATATCTCCTATGGGTTGGCCGTTAAAAAAGCCCGCAGGCAGGACGTGCGCCGCGGGCTTCGTGCATTGCTACGCTTACAGCGTTGCGCCGCCGACTGCACGGTTGCACGGGCACAGTTCGTCCGTTTGCAGGCCGTCCAGAATACGCAGGACTTCTTCCGGGCTGCGGCCGACGTTCAGGTTGTTCACCGACACGTGCTGGATCGTGTTGTCCGGATCGACGATGAACGTTGCACGCAGGGCCACGCCGGCTTCCTTGTCGCGCACGCCGAGCTGGTCGATCAGTTCACCCTTGACGTCGCCGAACGAGTAGTGGTTCAGCTTGTCGAGGTCCTTGTGCTCACGGCGCCATGCGAGCTTGACGAATTCGTTGTCCGAGCTGCCGCCGAGCAGGACGGCGTCGCGCTCTTCGAACTGCTTCGTGAGCTTCGCGAACTCGACGATTTCCGTCGGGCACACGAACGTGAAATCCTTCGGATAGAAGTAGATGATCTTCCACTTGCCCGGGAACGACGCTTCGGTGACGGTCTCGAACGCCGACTGGCCGTTTTCCTCGTGATTATTGAAGCCCGGCTTCGCGGCTACGACGGTGAAAGCTTCGAGTTTATCGCCCACGGTTTTCATGCGGATACTCCTGTGTGAGTTGGGAAGAAGACTGAGTCAAGCTACCTCGGTGCTGCAACGATGATGTGACAGCATGGGGAAAACTATAACACTATTAGTGTTGAACTTCAATAGATTTTGGCTAACGACCCTCATAGCTTTTGTCAACCGGGTCGATAGTGGGACGCGCAAGATGCGTGCGCGAACGTGTCATGCGGTCGCACGCGCCTTGCCGGCGCCGGGGAATTCGAGCGTGACTTCGAGGCCGGCTTCCGGCTGGCGGTTGCGCAGGCGCAGCGCGCCGCGGTAGCGGCCGACGAGCCGCAGCACGATCGCCATCCCGAGGCCCGTGCCGTCCGCCTTGGTGCGTGCGGTGTCGACGCGGTAGAACGGCCGCATCACGAGTGGCAGTTGATCCTCGGGGATGCCGGGGCCCTCGTCGCTCACCGACAGCTCGACGCGCGCGTGCGACACGCGCGTCTCGAGCGTGATGCGCGCGATGCCGTCCTGCTTGCTCTGACCGTACTTGCGCGCGTTCTCGACGAGGTTGCCGATCACGCGCCGCATGTCGGTCTCGTCGGCTTCGATGATCGCGCTCGGCGCGAGCCGCGTGCGGATCTCGACGCCGTCCTCGCCCGACACGCGCGCGGCGACTTCGTGCGCGACCGACGACAGGTCGACCGGCTCGGGCTTGCGCTGCGACGGGCGCGCATAGTCGATGAAGGCCGCGATGATGCGGTCCATCTGTTCGATGTCGTCGACCATCGCATCCTTGGTCGCCTGGTCGGACGGGCTCATCTCGGTTTCGAGCCGCAGCCGCGCGAGCGGCGTGCGCAGATCGTGCGAGATGCCCGCGAGCATCAACGCGCGATCGGCCTCGAGCTGCTCGAGGTCGCGCACCATCTGGTTGAAGCTGCGGTTGGTGTCGGCCGCGACGCCCATCCCGCGCTCGGGCAGCGGCTCGGGCGCCTGGCCGGAACCGACCTGGCGCGCGGCGAGCGCGAGCCGCGAGAACGGCCGGTTCACGAGGCTCGTGATGAACGCGGAGCCGAACAGCGACAGCGCGAGCGCGAACAGCCCCCAGCCGGCCCATTGCAGGCCCGTGACGTTGTCCAATTGGTCGCGGTCGAGCGCGACCCAGTAATCGTCGTCGTCGATCTTGAAGCTGATCCACACGCCGGGAATGTCGTTGACCGACTGCGCGATCACGGTATCGTCGCCGAGGCGGCTGCGGATGTCGTGTTCGATCAGACGGTTCAGCGATTCGTCGGGCTGCAGCTTGAACTTGTCGGTTTTCTCGCGCGGGTACACGCGCACGCCCTCGTTGCTCTCCAGATCCTGCAGCAGCGCGCGCCGCAAGTCGGGATCGGAATAGAGCAGGGCGGTGCGCGTGAGCTTCACGACCGCGACGAGCTGAAGCGCGACGCGCTGCGCCCGCGGCTCGCGCTCGATCACGCGAAAGCTCTGGAACCACGCGGCGAGGCTGACCGAGATCAGCAGCGCGATCAGCAGGAAGGTGCGCCAGAACAGCCCGCCGAACGCGAGCTGCAGAAGGCGCCGGTCGATAGGCATGGGACGGGCAGTGGACAGGGCGAAGCCGGGAAGGGAAAAGCTCAGGCGGCGCCGTCCGGGATGAACACGTAGCCGAGGCCCCAGACGGTCTGGATGAAGCGCGGGCTGCCCGGATCCGGTTCGATCAGCTTGCGCAGGCGCGAGATTTGCACGTCGAGGCTGCGGTCGAACACTTCGTATTCACGGCCGCGCGCGAGTTCCATCAGCTTTTCGCGCGACAGCGGCTGGCGCGGATGGCGCGCGAACACCTTCAGTACCGAGAATTCGCCGGTGGTCAGCGGAATTTCCTGGCCGGATTTCGTCAGCGTGCGCGTGGCGAGGTTCAGCGAGAACTCGCCGAACTCGAACACCTCGGTGGTTTCCGACGGCGCGCCCGGCAGCTCGGCCGGCGCCTGCCGGCGCAGCACCGCGTGAATGCGCGCGACCAGTTCGCGCGGGTTGAACGGCTTCGGCAGGTAATCGTCGGCGCCCATCTCGAGGCCGACGATGCGATCGACGTCTTCACCTTTCGCGGTGAGCATGATGATCGGCGTGCGGTCGTTGCTGCCGCGCAGCCGGCGGCAGATCGACAGGCCGTCTTCGCCGGGCAGCATCAGGTCGAGCACGAGCAGGTCGAAGCGCTCGCGTACCCAGAGCTTGTTCATCGCGGTCGCGTTTTCCGCGACGTAGACATTGAAACCCTGCTCGCCGAGATAGCGGCGCAGCAGATCGCGCAGGCGAGGGTCGTCGTCGACGACGAGAATCTTGGAGGGGTTTTTCGTTTCCATGATCGGCATCTTATCGCGAATGGGAATTGACGCACGGCCGGGGATTTTCGTGCGTTACAGTCGGTTACAAAATTTACCCGTAGTGTCGCGCCGAGTAAAGGCACGCTATAGAGATTCCTTTACTCGAAGCCGAAATTCGGTAGATACTCCCCTGCACTCCATCTTTCATCTTTGCACACCCGAATTCCGCAGGGTTTTTCAAGTACCAGAGGTAGCCGGTTGCCGCGTGACGAAGGGAACAAATCGACCAAAGAAGCGAGGACGGTCATGCGATCTGCCCGGATTGCACTGATGCTGACGATCGCGCTTGCCGGTCCATATGCGTCGAACTTCGCGTATGCGCAGCGCCCCGAGCAGGGCGCGTCGTCGCGCAAGCTGCCGCGCGGCAAAGCGCCGCAACCCGATCGTGCCGCCGACATGACGGTCCGTTCCGCCGTGCCTCCCGATCTCGAACAGCGCCGCCGCGACGGGCACATGACGCCCGAAGAGCGGCACCTGTTGCGCCAGCACATCGAAGACGCCGTTCGCGAGTTGTACAAGCGCTGAGGCGGGCCGTCGTTCGCCCTGCGCGGAAATGCCCGCGCGGAAAGAATTCGTAGCACTTTTTCCGTCAACTTTCTGCTGCCGAATGCCGTTGTACGGGCATCCGCACCGCCGGTGCGTTCCGGGAGTCCATGACGATGAAAGCGAACGCTGCCGCACCGGCGCCGTCGCCCGCCATGCAGTCGCAGCTCGATGCCGACGACGCGCTGTTTTTCTTGAGTCGCACCGGTTTCTCTCCCGCGCCCGCCGAGGTCGCGCGCATCGTCGGCATGACGCGCGCGCAGGTCGTGGCCGACACGCTCGGCAGCGTGCGACGCGAACCCGTCACGACGTGGCCCGACTGGATCGCCGAGCCGCCGCCGACGCGCGCGCAGCGCCAGGCGCTGACGCCCGACATGCGGCGCGACGAGCAGCGCGAGCGCAATCGCCGCTACGATGCGTTGCGGGCGGCCTGGGTCAACGAGATGGTCGCGACGCCGTCGCCGCTGACCGAGCGCATGACGCTGTTCTGGCATGGGCATTTCACGTCCGGACAGGACAAGGTGCCTTACCCGCAGACGATGGCCGCGCAGAACGCGCTGTTTCGTCGCGAGGCGCTCGGCAACTTCGGCACGCTGCTGCACGCGGTCGCGAAGGACCCGGCGATGCTGCAGTATCTCGACGGCGCGAGCAATCGCAAGGGGCGGCCGAACGAGAATTTCGCGCGCGAGGTGATGGAGCTGTTCACGCTCGGCGAAGGGCACTACACGCAATACGACGTGACCGAAGCCGCGTGCGCGATGACGGGCTGGACCGTCGATCCCGATACGCTGCGCTTCATGGTGCGACCCGAATGGCACGATGCCGGCGACAAGACGATCCTCGGCGAAACCGGGCGGTTCGACGGCGACGGTTTTCTCGACATTCTGCTGAAGCGGCCGGGCACCGCGCGCTTCATCGCCGGCAAGCTGTGGCGCGAGTTCGTGTCCGATACGCCGGAGCCGGGCGCGCTCGATGCGGTCGCCGAACGGTTTCGCGCGAGCGGCTACGACATTCGCGCGGCGCTCGCCGCGCTGTGGTCGACCGACGCGTTCTGGGAGCCGCGCAACCGCGGCGTGCTCGTCAAATCGCCGGCTGAATTCGTCGTCGGGTCGGTGCGGCTGTTCGACGTGGCGTACGGCGATCCGAAGATGCTCGCGGACACCGTCCGCACGCTCGGGCAGAACCTCTTCTATCCGCCGAACGTGAAGGGCTGGCCGGGCGGCGCGCTGTGGATCAACAGCACCACGTTGCTGTCGCGCAAGCAGTTCGTCGAGCAGCTGTTCCGCGCGACCGAGACGGCCGGCATGCGGCCGCCAGCCCGCGCGATCGCGCCGCAGCCAGGCGCGCGCGCCCATGCGATGCCGGTAGTCGACGCGGCGTCCGCCGCCGGCCAGCGCGGCACGCCCGCGAAGCCCGCGCGCGGCGGCCTGCGTTTCGACCTCGAGCGTTGGCTGGCCCAATATCGTGCTCGACCGCAAGTGATCGCGGGATTGTCGACCGAACTGCAGTTGCAGCACGCGGTGCTGCAACTCTCGCCGGTCGCGGCGATCGACACGGATTCGACCGGCAGCGCGTATCTCGAGGCGTTGCTGATGGATCCGGCCTATCAACTGAAATGATGCGAACGACGACGAAGCGGGCAGCCGCCGCGGCAAAGATGCAGGGCGGCGAACCAAAGGATGTGCGATGAACCGACGTGATTTTCTGACGCTCACGGGCGCCGCGGCCGCCGCCGGCGTGTCGATGTGGCAAGCGCCCGCGATGGCGGCTGCTGCGACGCAGGCTGGGCGCAAGCCCGCAACCGGGTATGCGAACGTGTTGATCCTCGTCGAGCTGAAGGGCGGCAACGACGGTCTCAACACGGTGGTGCCGTATGCCGATGCGCTGTACTACCAGTTCCGGCGCGGCATCGGCATCAAGCGCGATCAGGTGCTGCAGCTCGACGCGCAGACGGGGCTGCACCCGTCGCTCGCGCCGCTGATGCCGCTGTGGCGCGACGGACAGGTCGCGATCGTGCAGGGTGTCGGCTATCCGCAGCCGAACCTGTCGCATTTCCGTTCGATCGAGATCTGGGACACCGCGTCGCGCTCGGATCAGTACCTGCACGAAGGCTGGCTCACGCGCACGTTTGCGCAAGCGCCCGTGCCGCCCGGTTTCGCGGCGGACGGCGTCGTGCTCGGCAGCGCCGAGATGGGGCCGCTGTCGAACGGCGCGCGTGCGATCGCGCTCGTCAATCCCGCGCAGTTCATCCGCGCGGCCCGGCTCGCCGAGCCGTCGTCGTTGCGCGAGCAGAACCCCGCGCTCGCGCACATCATCGACGTCGAGAACGACATCGTGAAGGCGGCCGACCGGCTGCGTCCGCGCGGCGGGATGCGCGAATTCAGGACGGCCTTTCCGGCCGGCGCATTCGGCACGTCGGTCAAGACCGCGATGCAGGTGCTGGCCGCGTGCGAAGCGTCCGGACCCGGCGCGCAGGACGGTGTCGCGGTGCTGCGCCTGACGCTCAACGGTTTCGACACGCACCAGAACCAGCCGGGGCAGCAGGCCGCGCTGCTCAAGCAGTTCGCGGACGGGATGAGCGCGATGCGGGCGGCGTTGATCGAACTCGGGCGCTGGAACGAAACGCTCATGATGACGTATGCGGAATTCGGCCGGCGCGTGCGCGAGAACCAGAGTAACGGCACGGATCATGGCACGGCCGCGCCGCATTTCGTGATGGGCGGCCGCGTGGCGGGCGGGCTGTACGGTGCGCCGCCGGCGCTCGGGCGGCTCGACGGCAACGGCAACTTGCCGGTCGCGGTCGATTTCCGCCAGCTTTATGCGACCGTGCTCGGGTCGTGGTGGGGGCTTGATGCGACGCGCGTGCTGCAGCAGCGTTTCGACACGCTGCCGCTGCTGAAGGCGTGACCCGCGCGGCTTAGCGACGGCGCGCGGCGCGCCACGCGATCCACAGCTTGCGGATCGGCGTCAGCGCAATGCGCTGGTGCAGCACCTGGTAGCCGTCGCGCGCGATTTCGTCGAGCAGCGCGCCGGCCAGCGCGAGTTGCGCACGCAGTGTGCGTTGCGCGCGGCGTTCGGCGGCGGGAATCGCCGCATTGGCGGCCGCGAGCGCTTCGCGTGCGCGGGTCGTCTGGAATTGCAGCAATTCGGTGAAGGCCGGGCTGTAGCGGCGATTCAGCAGATCGGCCGCGGTCACGTTGTAGCGCTGCAGTTCGTCGATCGGCAGGTAGATGCGGCCGTGGCGCGCGTCATTGCCGAGCTCCTGCACGAATTGCGCGAGCATCAGTGCGCGGCCGACGCCCGCGGCCCACGGCTGCGGGTCGGCCGGGTTCGGCGAACTGGCGCGCGCAACCAGCGACGCGAACGTGCCGCCGACCTGCGCGATATAGCGCTGCAGGTTCGCGAAATCGAGGTAGCGTGCCTGTTCGAGGTCCATCCCGTAACCGTTGACGAGCGTGCGCAATGCATCGGCCTCGGCGGCGATTGCCGGGTGATGCTGCGCCAGCGCCTTCGTGACCGGGTGCGACGGCTGCCCGTCGGCCAGTGCCGCGAGTTCCTTGTGCCACCACGCGAGTTTCGTATGTCCGACGGTCGGATCGCTGGTTTCCTTGACGGTTTCCTCGAGTTCGCGGCGCAGCGCGAACAGCGCGGTCAGGCGCGGCTGCGTGGCGAGCGGCGCCTGACGCAGCGCGTAGTAGACGCTGGAGCCGGCGGGGGCGGCCTTTTGCTGACAGTAGTCGTCGAAGTTCACGGGCGAAATCGGGTGGGGCAGGTTCGGGGGACGCGCGGCGGCGCGCTGCCGAAACGTCGAGCGCGGCATTCTAGCACCGCGGCACGACGGGTGCCGACGGGGCGAGACAACGCCGAACGGATCGGGTAGAATCTCGCGCTCGCCTGATCGGGCGTGCCGGTTTTCGGCCGGCGCGAAGTCCCGGGCGCGTGGAGCACGCATCTTGCGTACGTTCGCGCGGTCAGGCAACGGAAATACGCGTGAGTGGCGAAATTGGTAGACGCACCAGGTTTAGGTCCTGACGCCCGCAAGGGTGTGCCGGTTCGAGTCCGGCCTCACGCACCAGAAATCGAACGTGCCTCCATCAGGGGCCGTTCGCGAAAAAGCGCTGCCGGTCGGCTGACCGCAGCGCTTTTTTGTTGATGGCCCTCGGCCGGGATGATGCCATTCGCGCACGTACCGTAAATGGGCAACGTGTACCATGACAAAACCTTTCATACACGCGGGCTGTTCAACCGGAGACCGTCGATGCCCAACACCGGACGCACGTCAATCGGCGTTCTGGCGCTGATGCTGGCCATGCCGGCTGTCGCGGCCGCGCCTGCCGACAACGTGGCGTGGAGCGCAAGACCCGAGGCGACCGTCAGGAAGCCGCTGGACTGCTCTCCTTCCACGTCGACTGCTGCAGGGTGGCGGATCATGGGCGGTGAGCCTCCTTCCGCGGAATCCGTGCTGAAATCGGTTGGTACGGTGCTGACCGTGTCCGCACTCAGTGTCGTATCGAAGGGCAGCATGCAACAATCCGGGAGCGCATGCCGTCCTGCAAATGGCTCGTAGATGAGCGTTGCGTCGCTCGACAATCAAGCGCCGCACGTCGCCCGGCCGCGGCGCTTCGCCATTTCCGCCGCGCCTATTCCCAGAAGCTGCGGATCGCGACGGCGACGATCACCGGCACCGAGAACACCAGCGGAATCGCGAAATACTGCGCTTCGCGATCGACGACCCAGCTATAGATCACCCACGCCGCACCGATCGCGAACGTGATGAGGCCGACCGTCACGGCGGCGATGTTCAGGGCCAGCTTCGACGGCTGGCGGCGCGTTTTGGCGTTGTCGTTGTTGTCGCGCGGGGACGATTTCATCGGAAGAGTGCGGCCTCGTGCCGGAACGGGGATAAAGCCACAGGAAACCCCATCCGCACCGATCGCGCAAGGGCCGGCGCGGGCCGGCCCCGCCATGTCCGTGCGTTACAACCCGAACGACGCGGCCAGCTCGTCGAGCAGTTCACGCTGGAACGCGACGAACCGCTCGCCCGGCTGCTGCGCGATCGCGAGTTCGAGCATCGGATCGGCGACCGCGGTGCGAATGCCGGCCAGTTCCTCGACGATCGCGAGCCCGCAGAACGGCACGTACGCCTCCGAATAGCCGCCTTCGTGAACGATCACGAGCCGTCCGCCGCAATGGCGCTGCGCCGCTTCCTTCACCGCGCGGGTCATGAACCGGTAGCTGTCGGTATGCAGTTGCATGCGCGCGAGCGGATCGACCGCGCTCGCATCGAGGCCGCTCGCGATGACGATCAGCTCGGGGCGAAAACGCGCGAGCGCCGGCAGCACGATTCGCTCGAACGCATACCGGTAGGCATCGTCGCCGCTGCCCGCGAGCAGCGGCACGTTCAGGTTCGCGCCGACGCCCGCGCCTTCGCCGCGATCGTCCGCGCCGCTGTAGCCGGGCGGAAAGCAGCGGTCCTGGTGCAGCGAGATCGTCAGCGTATCGGGATCGTCGTAGTAGATCGACTGCGTGCCGTTGCCGTGATGCACGTCCCAGTCGATCACCGCGACGCGCTCGATGCCGTGCTTCGCGCGCGCGGCCTCGATCGCGATCGGGATGTTCGCGAGCAGGCAGAAGCCCATCGGGCGGTCGCGCAGGCAGTGATGGCCGGGCGGTCGCGACAGCGAGAACGCATTCGCCGCGCGCTCGCCGACGACCGCGTCGACCGCCGCGATCGCGAGACCGGCCGACAGCGCGGCGATCTCGTAGCTGCCCTTGCCGAATGGCGCGAGATCGCCGAGGTCGCCGCCGTTCGCGTCGCTCAGCGCGCGGAATGCGTCGAGATAGTGCGCCGGATGAATGCGCAGCAAGTCGGCGGTCGTCGCGGGCTCGGCGCCGCGCAGGTCGAGCTGCGCGGCCAGGCCCGACGCCTGCACGAGCGACAGGAAGCGGCGCTTCGAATCGGGCGATTCCGCGTAGCCCGCGCTCGACGGCGGCTGGACCCAGCCGCCGACCGGGAAGAACAGCGCGTGCGTGCCGCCGGTATGCCAGAAAGTGCGTTCGTCGGTGAAGAAGGCAGTGCGATTCATGGATGCGTGACCTTTCACGGTTGGGAGGAAACGGAAGAAGGGCGCTCGATGTGGCGCAGCGCGGCGAACGACACGATCGCGACGGCCGTCGCGGCTATGAACAGCGTGCGCATCGTGCCGCCGGCATCGAGCATCAGGCCGGCCAGCAGCGGACCGGCGGCGAGACCCGCGCCGATCACGAAATTGAGCGTCGCGACGAGGCGGCCCGATGCGTCGATCTGCGCGACGGTCGCGAGGATGAACGGCAGCACGAAGGTCCACGCGAACTTGAACACGAAGATCGCCGCGCTGTAGCCGGCGGCGTCATGCATCGCGGCGAGCGCGACGAGCGACGCCGCGAGCAGCGCGTAACCGGCCGCCAGCAGCGCGCGCCGCGCAAGCCGGCCGCCCGTGCACGATGCGAGCGCCGCGCCGGCGATCCCCATCACGCTCGCGATCGCGAGCACGTTGCCGGTCGACTGCGGATCGAGCCCGGCATCGGCCGCCGCGCGGCTCGCGAACGTCCACACGCTGCCGATCGCGAGATAGAACGTCAGTACCGCGCCGATGGCGAGCACGACGAAGCGTCGCGGCGTGTGCGGCGCTTCGCTGCGCACGGATGTCGTCCGCATGCCGAGCGACGAAGGAAAACCACGCGACAGCGGCGCCGCGAGCAGCGCGAGTGCGGCGAGCGCGACATACAGCGCGCGCAGCCCGAATGCGGCGAACACGTGCGGCAGCACGAACAGGCCGATCGCGCCCGCGATCAGCTGGCCGACGACCCACAGGCCGTACACGCGGTCGCTGTTTGTGCTCGTTGCCGCGCTCGTCATGCAGAGCACCATCAACGAGCCGCCGCCGAGCGCGGTGACGGCGCGCAGCGCGAGCAGCGCGGCGAAGCCCGGCATCCACAGCGCGGTCAGCAGGTTGCCCGCGCCGAACAGCGCGATGGCGAAAGCGGCGACGCGGCGCGCGTCGATGCGACCGAGCCACAGGTACGACGGCACGGTCGCGAGGCTGAACGCGCCGAGTTCGACGAAGAAGTAGGTACCGACTTGCGACGCGGACAAGCCGAGTTGCGTCGCGAGCCGACCGGCGACGGCGGGCGCCACGAGCAGCAGCAGCGGCGTGATGGCCGCGAACGCGACGAGCGCGCGAACGTCGGCGCACGGCCGTCCGGCGAGAGGGCGGTATCCGGGGACAGGGTCTTCATGGCGGGATCTCGTTGGGGAGTCAGAACAGGTGGTACATGCCGACCATCGCGCCGAACTGCGATGCGCCGGCGAGCGGCGTCGGGTCGTATTCGTAGACGGTCTGCGAACTCTGGCCGCTGTTGCGCGCATAGCCGACGTTCACGTACGCGACGGTGCGTTTGGACAGCGCGTACGTGGTGCTCGCGATGAACAGCGTCGGATGGCCGATCGCCGGCGTGCGCGAATCGGTGTGGTAGATGCCCGCGTTCAGGCCGATTCCGTGCGACGTCAGGTAGCGCGCACCGCCCCAGACGATCGTGCGGGCCGCGTCGAGGTGGCCGGTCAGGCGTTCGACGCCCGCATACACGGTGAGCGGTAGCGTGGCGAACGCATAACGCGCGGCGAGCGTGCCGAGTTCGCGACGCCGCGCGGACGCGTCGGCCGCCTCCGATACGTCGCCGTGCGCCTGGTGCAGCACCGCGCTCACCGACAGGCCGTTGCTCGTGTATTGGCCGCCGAGCTCCAGCACGCGTCCGGCGCGCATATCGCCGGCGACGCCCGAGGTCGCGGCGAGCGCCTCGACGTCGAAGCCGGCGAAGGTCGGCGACTGGTATTTGACCGAGTGATCGATGAAATTCGCGCTCATCGGCACGAGCACGCCCTGGCCGCTGTACGACGCGTACCAGAGCGGGTCGTAGAACAGCGTCTTGTCGAACAGCACGCTGAACTGGCGGCCGAGCGTGACGGTGCCGACCGGCCCCGCGATGCCCACGTATGCGCCGCGGAAGAACGCGTAGCCGGACGCGGTCGCGGTGCCGTCGTTGAGGTTGAGGCCTTGTTCGAGCTTGAACAGCGCACGCCAGCCGCCGCCGAGGTCCTCGTGGCCCTTGATCCCGAACTGCGAAGGCAGGATGCCGTAGTTCTGCAACCGCACGGCCGAACGATGCCCGTCGGCGTGCGTCAGGTATTGCATGCCGGCGTCGAGCGCGCCGTACAGCGTGAGGGCGGACTGCGCGTGCGCGGCGGCGCCGCACGCGGCAAGCGTCGCGGCGGCTGCGGCCGTGCGGATGAAACGGGGTGTCGTCACGTCGGGTTCTCCATACCGTCCTGCATCGGTTTGTCGTTGGTGTTGTCGCGACGCAGTGTCCGCAGCGGGAAAGCGGCGGAACAGTCGTCCAGATGGACGGTGCGGAAAACCCGCGACTCACGGCGCGAAGGCCGTGCGATGCCGCCGCGCGCCTTGCTGCGAAGCAGCAACGTGCGGCGCACCGTTCAAATGGATGGGGCCGGCGAGCGTTCCGGCACCGTGGCCCGCCAAAAAAGCCGCTCGCTATAATCGGCCGGTGCCGTTGCGCACATCAGCGGCCCGATCGGGCAGGGGAGCGGAAAGTGAGGATCACGACGGATATCGGGCAGGATCTCGACGCGCTGCGCGATGTGCCGGCCGCCATCGTCCTCGACGAATTCGCATGGCCGCCGCTACCGTCCCGGCGCGCCGATTTCGACGGCGTCGCGCGTGACGACGCAGCGCAGCGCGAACTCGGGCTGATGCTGCTCGATCTGTACGCGGTGGCCGCGCAGTCCGCCATCGGCGAATTCGAATGCCGGTTCTTTTCGCTATTGCAGGCACTCATGCCGTTCGATGCCGCATGGACGGGCGTCGCGACCCATGTGCCGACCGGCCCGGTGATGCACAACAGCTTTCTGTACCGGTTGCCGCACGCGTTCTTCACCGACTGGAAGCGCGTGCGCGATTGCGATCCGCTTGCGCACCGCACGTTGCACGGCGCGCACGGCTGTGCGGTGCGGCTGACGGTCGTCGAACCGGGGCTCGATGCACGGTTTCGCGACTGGTGCGTGAAGTACGGGCTCGCACAACTGATGTGCGTGTGTACGCTCGATCGCCGCTTCGGCCTGACGACGTTCATGTCGATCTACCGCCAGGGCCTGAACCGGCCGTTCAGCGACGACGACGCGCGGCGCTTCGAGGAAGTGATTCCGCACCTGGCCGCCGCACTGACGATCAATCGCGCCGCGCAGCTCACGCGCGAGCGCGGCGACACGGTCGCGCCGGCGCCGGCGCCGGCGGCGCGTGCGCTGTGCGACAACTTCGGCGTGCTGCACCATGCCGATCACGGTTTCGACGACGTGCTGCGAACCGAATGGCCGGATTGGACCGGCGCGCGCGTGCCGGATCCGCTCGTCGCGCACCTGCGGCGCCAGTCGGGCCAGCCGTTCGTCGGCGACGCGCTGCGCATCCACTGCGTGCCCGTTGCGGGGCTGTTCCAGATCGAGGCGCGGCCGCGCTCGCTGCTCGACCGGCTGAGCCCGCGCGAACTCGCGGCGATCCGTTATTACGGCGCAGGGCGTTCGCATAAGGAAGTTGCGCAGCAGATGGCGATCTCGCCGACGACCGTGCGTCACTACCTGCGCTGCGCGTACCGCAAGCTCGGCATGCACGACAAGAGCCAGATCGCCGGCGTGCTGGGCGCGACGGGCGGCGTGACCGACGACGAAGCGGTGGAAGCCGGCGGTGTGCCGCGCTGACGCATGCGAACGTGTGCGGTACGCCGTATGAATGGTTGTGTGCACAACCATTGCGCGTTATGCTCGTCAGTTCCCAGGAGATGGAATGCCATCATGAACGACACGAATTCGGGGTCGGTGCGCGTGGCGGTGGTCGGTGTCGGCGCGATCGGCGGATTGCTCGCGGCCGCGTTGTCGAGCGCCGGCATGAGCGTGAGCGCGTACGCCCGCGGCGCGACGCTCGATGCGCTGAATGCGCACGGCGTGCGCGTGATCGACGAGGCGGGCGTGACCTCGTCGGTGCCGGTGCGCGCCAGCGATGATGCGGCCGCGCTCGGCGTGCAGGACTACGTGGTGATCGCGCTGAAGGCGCAGGCGCTACCGGCGCTGGCTGAGCGCATTGCGCCGCTGATCGGGCCGGATACGGTGATCGTCGCGGCGATGAACGGGCTGCCGTGGTGGTTCACGCACGGGCTCGAAGGGGCGATCGACGGCGTGCCGCTCGATGCGGTCGACCCGGGCGGCGCGGTGTCGGCCGCGTTGCCGCCCGCGCAGGCGATCGGCTGCGTCGTGCACCTGTCGTCGAGTACCGACGCGCCGGGTGTCGTGCGGCGCGGGCGCGGCAACCGGCTGATCGTCGGCACGCCCGATCCGCGGCTCGACATGGCCACCGCGCGGTTCGCCGCGGCGCTCGCGGCCGGCGGTTTCGACGTCGAGTCGACGCGCGCGATCCGGACCGAGATCTGGACGAAGCTGTGGGGCAACATGAACATGAATCCGCTGAGCGCGCTGACCGGGTCGACGGCCGAGCAGTTGCTCGACGATCCGTTCACGCAGGATCTCGCGCTGCGGATGATGGAGGAGGCGGCCGCGATCGGCGCGAGGCTCGGCCTGTCCACCGGGATGAGCGGCCCCGAGCGGATCGCGGTCACGCGCAAGCTCGGCGCGTTCAAGACGTCGATGCTGCAGGATTTCGAGGCGGGGCGCGCGCTGGAGATCGGGCCGATCCTCGGCGTGTTTCCGGAGCTCGGCCGCAGGCTTGGCGTGCCGACCCCGTACTGCGACGCGGTGCTCGGGTTGTTGCGCCAGCGCGCGACGAACAGCGGGTTGTAGTGCGCACGGGGGCGGCTGAATTCTCGGCCGCCGGTAACGCGACCACGCGCGCTTCGTGCGACGCCGGCCGCATGATGCAAAACGGGCCGCCCGGATCGCGCGTGACGCGACCCGGGCGGCCTGTCTGATTCGTCGGATCAATTCTGCCGGCAGCGCTGGCCGATCCGGCGAGGCCGGCCCGCCACGCGGCTCAGTCGTCGCGCTCGGTCGCGTGCGCGACGACCTTGTCGAGCAGCCGCTCGAACGTCTGACGTTCGCTGTCGGACAGGCATGCGAGCAAACCGTCGTTCCACTTGCGCACGATCGGCATGATCTTGCGATGCAGCGCGCGGCCGTCGGTGGTCAGCGCGATCAGCACGATCCGGCCGTCTTCGTCGCTCGCGCTGCGCTCGAGCAGCCCCTGGCGCAGCAGCGCTTCGGCCGCGCGGCTCGCCTGGCTCTTGTCGAGATTGGTGTGGCGCGCGAGATCCATGATCGAGAACGGGCCGAACGCGCCGACGGCGGCGATCACACGCGCCTCCGGCAGCGAGATGTCGAGCTTGTGCCGGTACACCTCGCCGATCCCGCGGTCGGAGCGCTTCGTGAGCGCATGGAGGCGATAGGTCAGAAACTGATCGAGCCCGGCTTGACGGCCTTTCATGTCGAATCCTGAAGAAAAAGGGCGGGCCCGATTGTTCCTGTATCGCGCGCTCGGGTCAACGGTCAGTGTGCACCGTACTTCAGGCGTGTCAACTGTTCCGCTTCGTTCGCAAGCAGATTGGCCGCGTCGCGGATCGCGGCGTCGAGCGTGATCGGCCCGGGAGCCGGCGAAAAGCAGCCGGAGAAATGCTCGGACAGGCGCGGCAACGCGGCCGGATCGACCGCGCCCGACAGCAGCGATGCGGGTACGCCGGCCGCCTGCGCGTGCCGGCATGCGATGAACGGCGCCTTGCCGTGCAGCGTCTGCACGTCGGAGCGGCCTTCGCCGGTGATCAACCAGTCGGCGCCGGCCAGTGCGGCGTCGAGCCCGACCTGGCGTGCGACCACTTCGGCGCCGGGCTCGAAGCGTGCGCCGAGCATGTGCAGCGCGAAACCGAGGCCACCCGCCGCGCCCGCGCCCGGCAGTTCGCGGCCGCGGCGGTCGAGCGCGGCTTCGAGCAGGTCGGCGAAGCCGGCGAGGGCCGCATCGAGGGTCGCGACCTGGGCGGCCGTCACGCCTTTTTGCGGACCGAACACGGCGGTCGCGCCATGCGCGCCCGTCAGCGGGTTGTCGACGTCGGACATGCCGACGAACTCCGTTTCCTTCAGGCGCGGATCCAGCCCCGACGCGTCGATGCGCGCGATGTCGGCGAGCCGCGACGGCACGGGCTCGACCGGCTGGCCGCCGGCGTCGAAGCACTGCAGGCCGAGCCCGGCGAGCAGCCCGGCGCCCGCGTCGTTGGTGCTGCTGCCGCCGAGCGCGACGAAGAAGCGGCGCAGGCCGTCGTCGAGCAGCGTGCGGATTGCCTCGCCCATCCCGCGCGTGCTGCGTGCGTCGACCGGCACGCTCATGCCGACCGGGTCGGTAATCCCGACGATCTCGGCCGTCTCGACGATCGCGGTGCGCGCATCGATCACGCCGACCGCCGCATCGCGCGCCGCCAGCGACGCGCCGGCCACCCGCAGCGTGCGCCGCGTGCCGCCGCCCGCCAGCATCGCGTCGAGCGTGCCTTCGCCGCCGTCGGCCATCGGGCAGCAACGCACGACCGCGTCGGGCCGGGCGCGGCGAATGCCGGTGGCGATCGCGTCCGCGACCTGCTCGGCGGAAAGCGAGCCTTTGAACGAATCGGGCGCGATGACGACGACAGGCGCGGACGGGTGGTGCGGCATGGTGTCTCCGGAAGGCGTGATTGGTGTGAAGAATGAATGAGGGGCCACGACGGTGGCTCTCATGCTATCGGAGCTTACAGGATGGCGGGCCCGGGTTGGATACGCCGTTCGGCATAGCGGCGATCCGCTTGCATGGCCGTGCGACCGGCCACGGACAGCGCGGGACGCACGCGTGTCGCACCGATCTGGCGGTACGACGAAAATTGTTTGCTAGAATAGTCGATTCTTCCGGCCAAAGCCGTGCTCCGAGCCGCTTGCGCTAGCCATCCGGCGCGTGCAGGGATGGCGTGGCGCTCCGGCGCGGCGTGCGAGTGCGACGCGCCGCATGCTGCAGGCAGGCACGGCAAGGAAAACCCGATTCGCTCGAATAATTTTAGGACGATTGAAGCCATGGCTAACGTTGTTGAGAACCTCGGCAAGCTTGAACGCCGTGTGACGATTTCTTTGCCGAAAGACACCGTGCAGAAGGAAATCGACGCCCGCATCCAGAAACTCGCGAAGACCATGCGCATGCCCGGTTTCCGCCCGGGCAAGGTGCCGGTGAAGATGGTCGCCCAGCAATACGCGGGTCAGGTCGAAGCGGAAGTGCTGAGCGACAAGATCGGCCAGGAATTCTTCACGGTCAGCCGCGCGGAAAACCTGCGCGTCGCCGGCCAGCCGAGCTTCGAGCCGAAGCAGGAACAGGCTGAGGACGCATACGCGTTCGACGCGACGTTCGAGGTCTACCCGGAAGTGAAGATCGGCGATCTGGCGACGGCTGAAGTCGAGCGCTCGACCACGTCGATCGGCGACGCCGAAATCGACCGCACGCTGGATATTCTGCGCAAGCAGCGCGTGCACTATCACGCACGCGGCGAAGCCGGCGAGCACGGCGACGGCGGGGCGGACACCGCAGCGAAGAACGGCGACCGCGTGACGGTCGACTTCGTCGGCAAGATCGACGACGTCGCGTTCCAGGGCGGCACGGCCGAAGACTTCCCGTTCGTGCTCGGCGAAGGCCGCATGCTGCCGGAATTCGAAACGGCGGCGCTCGGCCTGAAGGTCGGCGAACAGCGTACGTTCGACCTCAAGTTCCCGGATGACTACCACGGCAAGGACGTCGCCGGCAAAACGGCGCAGTTCACGGTCACGATGAAGAAGATCGAGTGGCCGCACCTGCCGGAAATCGACGCGGAATTCGCGAAGTCGCTCGGCATCGAAGACGGCGACCTCACGAAGATGCGCGCCGAAATCAAGGAAAACCTCGAGCGCGAAGCGAAGCGTCGCACGCAGTCGATCGTCAAGAACCAGGTGATGGACGCGCTGCTGAAGATTTCCGAACTCGACGTGCCGAAGGCGCTGATCGAGCAGGACCAGCAACGCCTCGTCGAAATGGCTCGCCAGGATCTGGCGCAGCGCGGCGTGCCGAACGCGAAGGACGCACCGATCCCGGCCGAAATGTTCGCCGAGCAGGCCGAGCGCCGCGTGAAGCTGGGCCTCGTGCTGGCCGAGCTCGTGAAGGCGAACGGCCTGGAAGCGAAGCCGGAACAGATCCGCGCGGAAGTCGACGAGTTCGCGAAGAGCTACGAAGACCCGAAGGAAGTGGTCCGCTGGTATTATTCCAACCAGCAGCGCCTCGCCGAGATGGAAGCGTTCGTCGTTGAAAGCAACGTCGTCGATTTCGTGCTGGGCAAGGCAAAGGTGACGGACAAGGAAGTGAGCTTCGAGGCACTCGCGAGCGCATCGGCGCAAGCGTAAGTGTTGCTCTAGCGGCGTGCCGGCTGTCGGAGCGACGGCCCGCACGCCGTTTTTACGTCAAGCGCACGGTTGCCATTAATATGGCGATTGAGCGGGCGGCTTCCTTCCGTTCAATTTTCCATTCGAACAAGGTTCATTGAATGATCACTCGCGCTGAATTGCTGGACATGCTTGCTTCGAACGCGCCGCAGGGTTTCGAGGCGCAAGCGCTGGGGCTGGTGCCGATCGTCGTCGAAACGAGCGGCCGCGGCGAGCGTTCGTACGATATCTATTCGCGTCTCCTGAAGGAGCGCCTGGTGTTCATGGTCGGCGAAGTGAACGACCAGACCGCCAATCTCGTCGTCGCGCAATTGCTGTTCCTCGAGAGCGAGAATCCCGACAAGGACATCAGCCTCTACATCAACAGCCCGGGCGGCTCGGTGTCGGCCGGGATGGCGATCTACGACACGATGCAGTTCATCAAGCCGGACGTGTCGACCCTGTGCATGGGCCTCGCGGCCAGCATGGGCGCATTCCTGCTCGCGTCGGGCGCGAAGGGCAAGCGCTTCGCGCTGCCGAATTCGCGCGTGATGATTCACCAGCCGCTCGGCGGCGCGCGCGGCCAGGCATCCGACATCGAGATCCAGGCACGCGAGATCCTCTACCTGAAGGAGCGGTTGAACAACCTGCTCGCGCAGCACACGGGCCAGGACGTCGAGCGCATCGCGCGCGACACCGACCGTGATAACTTCATGTCGAGCGAGGACGCGAAGGCGTACGGGCTGATCGATCAGGTGCTGTTGAAGCGCCCGTGAGCTTAAACGGGGTGCCGCCCCGATTCGGGCCGGCGCCCTCAAACGTCCCGAGTGCTCTGAGCATCTGCGGCAAGCGCATCCAGCCGGCTCCGGTCGCGCCCTAGGCGCGGCGTCCGGAGCAATCGGCGTATCATGTCATTTACCTGTCCGGAGGCTCTACATTCATGGCGGACAAAAAAGGTTCGAACAGCGAGAAGCTGTTGTATTGCTCGTTTTGCGGGAAAAGCCAGCATGAGGTGAAAAAACTCATCGCGGGCCCGTCGGTGTTCATCTGCGATGAATGTATCGACCTCTGCAACGAAATCATTCGCGACGAGGCGGCTGCCGCCGGCGTCGAGGCCAGCCTGTCCCGGTCGGATTTGCCGAGTCCGCAGGAAATTCGCGACATCCTCGATCAGTACGTGATCGGCCAGGAGCGCGCGAAGAAAATCCTCGCGGTCGCCGTGTACAACCACTACAAGCGCCTGAAGCATCTCGACAAGAAGGACGACGTCGAGCTGTCGAAGAGCAACATCCTGCTGATCGGCCCGACGGGCTCCGGCAAGACGCTGCTCGCGCAGACGCTCGCGCGGTTGCTCAACGTGCCGTTCGTGATCGCGGACGCGACGACGCTGACCGAAGCCGGCTACGTCGGCGAGGACGTCGAAAACATCATCCAGAAGCTGTTGCAGAACTGCAACTACGAGGTCGACAAGGCCCAGCGCGGGATCGTCTACATCGACGAAATCGACAAGATCAGCCGCAAGTCGGACAACCCGTCGATCACGCGCGACGTGTCGGGCGAGGGTGTCCAGCAGGCGCTGCTGAAGCTCGTCGAGGGCACGATGGCGTCGGTGCCGCCGCAGGGCGGCCGCAAGCACCCGAACCAGGATTTCATCCAGGTCGACACGACCAACATCCTGTTCATCTGCGGCGGCGCGTTCGACGGTCTCGAAAAGGTGATCACCGATCGTACCGAGAAGACCGGCATCGGCTTCGGCGCGACGGTCAAGAGCAAGCAGGAACGCGACGCGGGCGAAGTGCTGCGCGAGACGGAACCGGAAGACCTGATCAAATTCGGTCTGATCCCCGAATTGATCGGTCGCCTGCCGGTGGTCGCGACGCTCGGCAAGCTCGACGAAGCCGCGCTGATGAAGATCCTGGTCGAGCCGAAGAATGCGCTCGTCAAGCAGTATCACAAGCTGTTCGCAATGGAGCGCGTCGAGCTGGAAATCCGGCCGGGTGCGTTGCAGGCAGTCGCCCGCAAGGCGATTCGCCGCAAGACCGGCGCGCGCGGTTTGCGTTCGATCATCGAACAGGCATTGCTCGACGTGATGTACGAGCTGCCGACGATGAAAGGGGTCAGCAAGGTTATCATCGACGAGAATGTCATCGATGGGGACGGCAAGCCCTTGCTGATCTACGAGGACACGCCGAAGGTGGCGGGTTCGAACTGACCGGCTTGCCGACGATGTTCAGCGAAAAAGGCCGTTCATGAGTCCGTGGGCGGCTTTTTTTCGTTTATCTTGTGGGTAACTCTGACTCGACACGCGGTGGTTACTTTCTTACCGAATATTTCCCGCACTTGAAGGCTTGCAATTCGTTGTGGCGGCCTCAATTACCGAACAATTGATTCCACTCATGGGGAAATGAAATGTCAGGCACCCAACTTCTCCCGCCGGAACGCATCACGCTCCCGCTGCTGCCGCTGCGGGATGTCGTCGTTTTCCCGCACATGGTCATTCCGCTCTTCGTGGGCCGGCCGAAATCGATCAAGGCCCTCGAAGCAGCGATGGAAGGCGGCAAGCACATCATGCTCGTCGCCCAGAAAACCGCGGCCAAGGATGAACCGACCGAAAAGGACATGTACGAGGTCGGTTGTATCGCCAACATTCTGCAGATGCTGAAGCTGCCGGACGGCACCGTGAAGGTGCTCGTCGAGGGCCTGCAGCGCGCGAAGGCGTTGTCGATCGAGGAACAGGAGACGCAGTTCTCCTGCGAAGTGATGCCGCTCGAGCCCGATCACGCCGACAGCGCCGAGACGGAAGCGCTGCGTCGCGCGATCGTGTCGCAGTTCGACCAGTACGTGAAGCTGAACAAGAAGATCCCGCCGGAGATTCTCACGTCGCTGTCGGGCATCGACGAAGCGGGCCGCCTCGCCGACATGATCGCCGAGCGCCTGCCGCTCAAGCTCGACCAGAAGCAGCACATCCTCGAGATGTTCCCGGTCATCGAGCGCCTCGAGCACCTGCTCGCGCAGCTCGAAGCCGAGATCGACATCCTGCAGGTCGAAAAGCGCATCCGCGGGCGCGTGAAGCGCCAGATGGAAAAGAGCCAGCGCGAGTACTACCTGAACGAACAGGTCAAGGCGATCCAGAAGGAACTGGGCGAGGGCGAGGAAGGTGCGGATCTCGAGGAACTCGAGAAGCGCATCAACGCCGCGCGCATGCCGAAGGAAGCCAAGAAGAAGGCCGACGCAGAACTGAAGAAGCTGAAGCTGATGTCGCCGATGTCGGCGGAAGCCACCGTCGTGCGCAACTACATCGACACGCTGATCGGCCTGCCGTGGCGCAAGAAGAGCAAGGTCAACAACGACCTGTCGAACGCCGAGCAGGTGCTCGACGAGGATCACTTCGGCCTCGAGAAGGTCAAGGAACGGATCCTCGAGTATCTCGCGGTGCAACAGCGCGTGGACAAGGTCAAGGCACCGATCCTGTGCCTCGTCGGGCCTCCGGGCGTCGGCAAGACCTCGCTCGGCCAGTCGATCGCCCGCGCGACGAACCGCAAGTTCGTCCGGATGGCGCTCGGCGGCGTGCGTGACGAGGCCGAGATCCGCGGCCACCGCCGCACGTACATCGGTTCGATGCCGGGCAAGATCCTGCAAAGCCTCGCGAAGGTCGGCGTGCGCAATCCGCTCTTCCTGCTCGACGAAGTCGACAAGATGGGGATGGATTTCCGCGGCGATCCGTCGTCGGCGCTGCTCGAAGTGCTGGATCCGGAACAGAACCACACGTTCGCCGACCACTACATCGAAGTCGACTTCGATCTGTCGGACGTGATGTTCGTCGCGACGTCGAACTCGCTGAACATCCCGCCGCCGCTGCTCGACCGGATGGAAGTGATCCGTCTGTCGGGCTATACGGAAGACGAGAAGGTCAGCATCGCCCAGCGTTACCTGCTGCCGAAGCAGAAGAAGAACAACGGGCTGAAGGAAGGCGAGATCGAGGTCACCGAGCAGGCGATCCGCGACATCATCCGCTACTACACGCGCGAAGCCGGTGTGCGTTCGCTCGAGCGGGAAGTGTCGAAGATCTGCCGCAAGGTCGTGAAGATGCTGCTGCTGAAGAAGGCGTCGGGCGCGATCAAGGTCGATGGCGAGAACCTCGACACGTTCCTCGGCGTGCGCAAGTACGACTTCGGCCTCGCGGCGAAGGAAAACCAGGTCGGTCAGGTGACGGGCCTCGCGTGGACGGAAGTCGGCGGCGATCTGCTGACGATCGAAGCGGCGGTGATGCCGGGCAAGGGCAACGTGATTCGTACGGGCTCGCTCGGCGACGTGATGAAGGAGTCGGTCGAGGCTGCGCGTTCGGTCGTGCGCTCGCGTTCGCGTCGTCTCGGTATCAAGGACGAAGCGTTCGAGAAGCAGGACATCCACATCCACGTGCCGGAAGGCGCGACGCCGAAGGACGGTCCGTCCGCCGGCGGGGCGATGACGACCGCGCTGGTGTCGGTGCTGACGGGTATTCCCGTGCGGGCCGACGTCGCGATGACGGGCGAAATCACGTTGCGTGGCGAAGTGCTGCCGATCGGCGGGCTGAAGGAAAAGCTGCTGGCTGCGCATCGCGGCGGCATCAAGCTCGTGCTGATCCCGGAAGAGAACGTGAAGGATCTCGCGGACATTCCGGACAACGTGAAGAACGCGATCGAGATCGTGCCGGTCCGCTGGATCGACAAGGTGCTGGAACTCGCGCTCGAGCGTTCGCCGACGCCGCTGCCGCCGGAGGAAGAAGCGAAGGCTGCGGCGCCGGTCGGCGAGGCGGGGAAGGATGCCGGCTCGACGGAAGTCGTCAAGCACTGAGGCCGTGAACACCGTCGTTGTTGACGGTCGTTCACGAAAACCCGCGGCAACGTCCGCGGGTTTTTTATGCGCATCGGAGTCGTGCGAGCATGTGCGTTAAAAAATTCGCGCGCAGGCTTGGCAAAATGTTCGGGGATGAATTAAACTTGCGGGCTCGCTGATTGTTGATGCGCAAAACGCAGATCGCAGTCGGAACGAATCGGAAACGGGTGCTTAGCTCAGCTGGTAGAGCGGCGCCCTTACAAGGCGTAGGTCGGGGGTTCGAACCCCTCAGCACCCACCAGTTTCACGATTCAGCCAGACCAAGGAGCGGTAGTTCAGTCGGTTAGAATACCGGCCTGTCACGCCGGGGGTCGCGGGTTCGAGTCCCGTCCGCTCCGCCAGAAAGAAGCCCGTTCAAGACGTTTTTGAGCGGGCTTTTGTATTAAAGATGTAAGCAGTGCGTTGTCCCCTTCGTCTAGAGGCCTAGGACATCACCCTTTCACGGTGAGTACAGGGGTTCGAATCCCCTAGGGGACGCCAGATTTCGGCGTCGTTCGAACAAACGACGCGCCGGCAGGAAGTAACCGACGCCTGCCAGGCAAGCAGCAAGACTGGAGCGGTAGTTCAGTCGGTTAGAATACCGGCCTGTCACGCCGGGGGTCGCGGGTTCGAGTCCCGTCCGCTCCGCCAGA
>NZ_JBYQCG010000220.1:61757-175645 GCF_057837105.1 Burkholderia sp. APQ4-4ca
TTTTTATGCGCATCGGAGTCGTGCGAGCATGTGCGTTAAAAAATTCGCGCGCAGGCTTGGCAAAATGTTCGGGGATGAATTAAACTTGCGGGCTCGCTGATTGTTGATGCGCAAAACGCAGATCGCAGTCGGAACGAATCGGAAACGGGTGCTTAGCTCAGCTGGTAGAGCGGCGCCCTTACAAGGCGTAGGTCGGGGGTTCGAACCCCTCAGCACCCACCAGTTTCACGATTCAGCCAGACCAAGGAGCGGTAGTTCAGTCGGTTAGAATACCGGCCTGTCACGCCGGGGGTCGCGGGTTCGAGTCCCGTCCGCTCCGCCAGAAATAAGAAAGCCCGCCTTGTGCGGGCTTTTTCATTTGTATCGTTCGTTGTGCCCGCTTGCGGGCACGTGACCGCGGAGTGGAGGAGCGGCTGCGGAATTCCAGTTCCATTCGCGCACGGCATGACCTGCTTTTTTCCCGTCCCACCCCGTATGTTGTAATATCGGTCGTTTTGTCCAATTTTTCCGTCACGCATGCTCGATTTCTTCCGTAATCACCAGCGCCTGATGATGGCGCTCCTGCTCCTGATCGTGTTGCCGGGGCTGGGTTTCGTCGGGATCCAAGGCTTCCGCGGCTTCTTCGACGACAGTGCGAACGTCGCGGCGGTCAACGGGCACAAGATCACGCGGGTCGAATTCGACGGCGCGTTCCGCCAGCAGATCGACCAGGCGCGCCAGGCGCTTGGCGGACAGTTCGACATCAAGATGTTCGATACGCCCGAGCACCGCAAGCAGGTGCTCGACGGCCTGATCCAGCAACGCGTGCTGGCCGACGAGACGCAACGTCTGCACCTGACCGCGTCCGACAACGCGGTGCGCGACGCGCTGATGAGCGACCCGATGATCGCGTCGCTGAAGAAGCCCGACGGCACGATCGACGTCGAACGCTATGCGCAACTGCTGTCGTTCCAGGGGATGACGCCCGAGCAGTACCAGGAGCGCGTGCGTTACAGCCTCGCGCTGCAGCAGATTCCGGCCAGCATCGTGTCGAGCGCGTTCACGCCTAAGAGCCTCGCGCAACGCCTGTCCGAACTCGCCGCGCAGCAGCGCGAAGTGCAGGCGCTCGTGCTGAAGACGAGCGACTTCGCAGCGAAGGTCCAGCCGACTGACGCGCAGCTCACCGCGTACTACGACGCGCACAAGCAGAGCTTCGCGACGCCGGAAACCGCGACGATCCAGTACCTCGTCTATTCGCCGGCCGCGGCGGCCGCGAGCGCGCAACCGACGGAAGCGGACATCAAGAAGTTCTACGACGACAACCCGACGCACTTCCGTACCGAAGCGCAGGTGCGCGTGAGCCACATCTTCATCGCCGCGCCGGGCAGCGCCAGCGCGGCCGACAAGGCGGCCGCGAAAGCGAAGGCCGAGCAACTGCTCGCCGACGTGAAAGCGCATCCGGATCAATTCGCGCAGATCGCGCAGAAGAACTCGCAGGACGCACCGTCGGCGGCGAAGGGCGGCGACCTCGGCTTCATCACGCGCGGCTCGGCCGCGGGCGGCAAGGCGTTCGACGATGCCGCGTTCTCGCTCAAGCAGGGCGACGTGAGCGGAATCGTGCAGTCGGATCTCGGTTTCCACATCCTGAAGGCGACCGAAGTGAAGCCGGCCGTCGTCAAGCCGTTCGCGGAAGTGAAGGACCAGATCGCGGTCGACCTGAAGCAGCAGTACGCAGCGAAGGCGTTCTCGGACAACGCGGAAGGGTTCACGTCGACCGTCTACGAAAAGGCGAAGACGCTGCAGCCGGCCGCGGACAAGTACAAGCTGACGATCCAGACGGCCACCGTCACGCCGACGCCGAATCCGCAGCTGCCGCCGACGAGCCCGTTGAACAATCCGAAGTTCCTGGCCGCCGTGTTCGCGAACGACTCGGTGAAGAACCAGAACAACACGCAGGCGATCGACGTCGGCAACAACACGCTGATCTCGGCGCGCGTGACCGACTACAAGCCGGCGGCGGTGCCCGCGCTCGACGCGATCAAGGACGTCGTGCGTCAGAAGGTCATCGCCGAGCAGGCGGCGGAACTCGCGAAGAAGGACGGTGCGGCGAAGCTGGCCGAGTTGCAGAAGTCGAAATCCACCGACGGGTTCGCGCCCGTGCAGAAGGTGTCGCGCACGCAGTCGCAGGGCCTGACGCCGGCTGCGCTGAGCGCCGTCTACAAGGTCGACGCGAAGACGCTGCCGGCTTACGTCGGTGTCGACCTCGGCGCGGACGGCTATGCGATCTACCGCGTGAACGCGGTGATCCCCGGTTCGGCGGTCGATCCGCAGCAACTGGCGGCCGCGCAGCAACAGATGGCGCAGGTCGATGCGCAAAGCGAAGGCGAAGCGTACCTCGCCGCGCTGCGCGATCGCTCGAAGGTGAAGCTGTACGGCAGCACGACGGCCAGCCAGCAGCAGGACGGCGACAACTGAGCATCGTTTCGCCCGCAACCATCGAAAAGCCCCGCTCGAAGCGGGGCTGTTCGTTTTCCGGTGCGGCCGCGGTCAGCCGTGCGGCTTGCCGAGTAGCGGCTTCAGCGCCGGCCATACATTGTCGAGCAGGACGCCCTGGGCCTGCTGCGCGGGGTGCATCTGGTCGGCCTGGAACATGTCCGGCTTGTTCTCGATGCCGGCGAGCAGGAACGGCACGAGCGGCACGCCGAGATCCTTCGACAGCCGCGTATAGACCGCATGGAACTTCTGCGTGTAGTCGGGGCCGTAATTGGGCGGCACGTACATGCCGACCAGTACGACTTTCGCCTGCGCACGTCGCGCGCCGGCGATGATGTCGCGCAGGTTCTGCTCGGTCGTCGCGAGCGGCACGCCGCGTAGCGCATCGTTCGAACCGAGCTCGACGACGACGATCGACGGCTTGAGCCGCTGCAGCACCGCGGGCAGCCGCGCACGGCCGCCGCTCGTGGTGTCGCCGCTGACGCTGGCGTTCGCGACGCTATAATCGATTCGCTCGGTCGCGAGCCGTTGCCGCAGCAGCGCCACCCAGCCGGTATCGCGCGGCAAGCCGTATTCGGCCGACAGACTGTCGCCGAGCACGACGATCACGGGCGTGTTCGATGCCGGCGCCGTCGCGGCGCGTGCGGGCACGGTGACGGCCAGCAGGGTGCCCAGCAGCGCGGCGGCCGCCGCGCGTCTTTTCCAGCGAAATGTGGTGTCCATGTTCAAGATTACCGATCCGATCATCGAAGTCCATGACGTGTGCAAGCGGGTTGCCGATGCAACGGGCGAGTTGACGATCCTCGACGGCATCACGCTCGCCGTGCAGCCGGGCAGCAGCCTCGCGATCGTCGGCGCGTCGGGGTCGGGCAAATCGACGCTGCTCGGCCTGCTCGCAGGATTGGACAGCGCGACGAGCGGCACGGTTCGCCTGCTCGGCCGCGCGCTCGATCAGCTCGACGAGGACGAACGCGCGGCGCTGCGCAACGGCGCGGTCGGTTTCGTGTTTCAGTCGTTCCAGTTGATGCCGCACCTGACCGCGCTCGAAAACGTGATGCTGCCGCTTGAACTGCAGGGCGGCATCAGCGCGCGCGACGCGGCCGACCGCGCCCGGGCGCTGCTCGTGCAGGTCGGTCTCGGCGAGCGCACCGCGCATTACCCGAAGCTGCTGTCGGGCGGCGAACAACAGCGCGTCGCACTCGCACGCGCGTTCGTCACGCGCCCGGCGATCCTGTTCGCCGACGAGCCGACCGGCAGCCTCGACGCGGCAACCGGCCATGCGGTCATCGACCTGATGTTCGCACTGAACCGCACGCACGGCGCGACGCTCGTGCTCGTCACGCACGATGCCGAACTCGCGCGCCGCTGCGCGACGACCGTCACCATCGACGCCGGGCGCATCGTCGCGCCGCACGCGGCGTCGCGCAACGCGTGAACGTCCGTGCCGGCCGCGTAGCGCGGAGCGCGCGGTCGACACGGCATGACGCCGTCGCGTCAGAGATTCAACGCTCGAGCGCCGCGCGGGCGCGCTCGATCAGCGCGGTGGTCGACGAGTCGTGCTTGGCCGGATCGACCGAGTCCGCCGACAGGTCGGCCTCGACGACCTTGCCGAGAATCTTGCCGAGCTCGACGCCCCACTGGTCGAATGGATTGATGTCCCACACCGTCGCCTGCACGAGCACCTTGTGCTCGTAAAGCGCGATCAGCGCGCCGAGCGTGCGCGGCGTCAGCGCATCGACGAGCAGCGTCGTGGTCGGGCGGTTGCCGGGGAACGTCAGGTGCGGCGCGAGCGCTTCCTTGCCGGGCCCGGCGACCTTGCGCGCTTCCTCGAGCGTGCGGCCGAGCATCAGCGCTTCGCTCTGCGCGAAGCAGTTCGCGAGCAGCTTCGGATGGTGGCTCGCGAGCGGATGCTCGGGCGTCAGCACCGCGATGAAGTCGATCGGCACGATCGTCGGCCCCTGGTGCAGCATCTGGAAGAACGCGTGCTGGCCGTTGGTGCCCGGCTCGCCCCACGTGACGGCCGACGTCGGGTAGTCGACGAAGGTGCCGTCCAGGCGCGCGGATTTGCCGTTGCTCTCCATTTCGAGCTGCTGCAGGTACGACGGCAGGTAGTGCAGCGCTTCCGAATACGGCGCGACGAGATAGCTCTGCGAGCCGAAGAAATTCCGGTACCAGATGCCGATCAGGCCGAGCAGCACCGGCAGGTTGCGCTCGAGCGGCGCTTCGCGGAAGTGGCGGTCCATGTCGTTCGCGCCGGCCAGCAGTTCGTCGAACTGTTCGGGGCCGACCGCGATCATGATCGACAGGCCGACCGCCGACCACAGCGAATAGCGGCCGCCGACCCAGTCCCACATTTCGAACACGTTGTCGGCGGCGATGCCGAACTTCACGACTTCGGCCGGGTTCGCCGACACGCCGACGAAGTGCTTCGCGAGCGCCTCCTCGGGGCAGCCGCGCGCGACGAACCAGTCGCGCAGCGAGCGTGCGTTCGTCATCGTCTCGAGCGTCGTAAACGTCTTCGACACGATGATCGCGAGCGTTTCCTCGGGATCGACCTGTTCGAGCACGCGCGCGAGATCGGCGCCGTCGACGTTCGACACGAAGTGCGTCGAGATCTCGGGCGTCGCGACGTGGTGCAGCGCATGCACGACCATCTTCGGGCCGAGATCCGAGCCGCCGATGCCGATGTTGATCACGTGGCGGATGCGCTTGCCCGTATAGCCCGTCCACGTGCCGCTGCGCACGGCGCGCGCGAACGTCGCCATCTTCGCGCGCTCGGCGCTCACCTGTGCGTGGAACGGCGCCTGCGGATCGGTCGCGCGCAGCGCGGTGTGCAGCGCCGCGCGGCCTTCGGTCGGGTTGACGATCTCGCCCGCGAACATCGCGTCGCGGCGCGCCTCGACGCCAGCCTCGCGCGCGAGCTGCACGAGCAGGCGCAGCGTTTCGTCGTCGATGCGGTTCTTCGAGAAATCGGCCGCGAGACCGCCGCCCGGAATCGTGAAGCGTTCGGCGCGGGTCGGCGCGCGGTCGTTTTCCGGCGCGAACCAGTCGCGCAGCCGCGCGTGGCGGATCTGTTCGAAGTGGGATTGAAGGGCAGTCCAGGCGGGGAGCGATTTCAGCGTCATGGCGGTTCGAGTGAAGCGTGAATCGGGAGGAATGCCGCGCCGGCTCATCGTGATCGGAAAGCCGGCGGACGAGAAGGCCCGCCGTGCGGCGGGGCAGTCAGTATAGCGGCGTTACGTGTCGGCGCGCGGCGACGGATAAAAAAGGCGATTGATCAGCGTGCGCACCATCGGCGCGAGCTCGCCCGCGGTGAGCCCGGCCGGGCCGGCGCCGTTCGCGGTCAGCGTGTCGGCCGCGAGGCCGTGCAGGTAGACGCCGGCCAGCGCGGCTTCGTACGGCGCGATCCGCTGCGCGAGCAGCGCGCCGATCAGGCCGCCGAGCACGTCGCCGGTGCCGCCGGTGGCGAGCGCCGCGTTGCCGGTCGGATTGATCGCCACGCGGCCGTCGGGCGCCGCAATCACCGTGCCCGAGCCTTTCAGCACGACGATGGCCGCGTAACGGGCGGCGAGCGTCTGCGCGGCCGCGACGCGATCGCGTTGCACGGCGGCCGTGTCGCCGCCGAGCAGACGCGCGGCTTCGAGCGGATGCGGCGTCAGCACGCACGGATGGCCGCGGGCGCCGCGCGCGGCGACGGCGGCCGCGAGGTCCGCGTGCGTCGCGACGAGGTTCAGCGCGTCGGCATCGAGCAGCGCCGCCGTGTCGAGCGCGAGCACGTCGCGCACGAGCGTCGCCGCGGCCTCGCGCGTGCCGAGCCCGCAACCGGCCGCGATCGCGGTCATCGCGCCGAGGTCGACGGTGTCGGCCGGATGCAGCATCAGTTCCGGAAACGGCGGGTCGTACGGTGGCGCACCCGCGCCAAGGAAGCCGACGTGTACCTTGCCGGCGCCCGCGAACAGCGCGGCGCGGGCGGCCAGGATCGGTGCGCCGCACATGCCCGTGTCGCCGCCGAGCACCGCCAGGCTGCCGTACGTGCCCTTGTGCGATGCGAAGGCGCGTGCGGGCAGCGCCGCGGCGAATCGCGCGGGCGCATTCAGCACGATGGCCGGTGCGGCGGGCGGCGCGACATCGAGCGACGCGACATGGATCTCGCCGGCGAGATCGCGGCCGTCGCCCGTGTAGAGGCCGGGTTTCGCGCCGATGAAGGTGAGCGTGTGGGTGGCCGCGACGGCGATGCCCGTGTCGACGATGCGGCCCGTGTCGCTGTCGAGCCCGCTCGGCACGTCGAGCGCGAGCACGCGGCCGCCGCTGCGCGCATGGGCGGCGATGCGTTCGGCCTGTTCGGCGAACACGCCGTCGAGCGCGCGGCCGAGACCGATGCCGAACAGCCCGTCGACGACCCACGCGTAGCCGTCCAGCGACGCGGGCGGGGTGGCCGACAGCGGCACGCCGGCCGTGCGTGCGAGACCGAGCGCCCATTGCGCGTCGTCCGGCTTGACCGGCACCGGCATCCACGCATGGGTCGCGACGCCGAGCTGCTGGAGCCGCGCGGCGGCCACGAGCGCGTCGCCGCCGTTGTTGCCGGGGCCGACCGCGAACCAGACGGGGCGGTCGTCGCCGGCGACGCGTTCGGACAGCCAGCGCGCGGCGGCCGCGCCGGCGCGGCCCATCAGTGTGTGCGGCGGCAGCGCGGCGGTGGCGTCGGCTTCGGTGGCGCGCAGGTCGGCGACGCGCAAGAGCGCGATCGGATCGGAATCGGGGAACGGGTGGGTAACGGTCATCGCGGAATCGTGGCGGCTGGCAAGGACGCCGCCACGGGCGGGCCCGCGGCGGTCAGGTCGTGAAGCGGCCGGCGTTCAGCGCGGCAAGCGTGTCGGCGGGCCAGTGCTGGACGTTGCCGCCCAGATAGTCGCTCACCACTTTAGCAGACCCGCACGCGAGGCCCCAGCCGGCCGGGCCATGGCCGAAATTGACGAACACGCGCGGATGCGGGGTCGGACCGACGACGGGCAAGCCGTCCGGCGACAGCAGTTGCGTGCCTTGCCACGACAGCGCGGCCGAGATCTTTGCGGCGCCGGGCACCCAGTCGTGGACGGCCTGGCCGAGCAGCGCGAGCGCGGCCTCGGACAGCGGCTCGGCGAGCGGCTTCGCGGTATCGGCGAGGCTCTGCAGCACGGCGGCCCCGCCGATGCGCAGCCGCTGATGGGTGCGCGTGATGGAGATCCGCTTGATCGAATCGACGATGCTCAGATGCGGCGCATGTTCTTCGTACGCGACCGGCGCGGTGAGCGTATGGACGCGCACCGGGTGCAGCGGCAGGCGCCAGCCGAGTCGATCGAGCAGCGGGAGGCTGCCCGCGCCGGCGGCGACCACGATCGCGTCGGCGGACATCACGTCGACTTCGCGCGCGTGCGCCGCGCTCCGGTTGCCGGGCGGCGCGAGCTCGACCGCGACGCGGCCGTTGTCGACGCGGATCGCGGCGACGTCCGCGCCGAAGCGGAACTGCACGCCGTGCTCGTCGAGCGTCTGCTTGACCAGTTTCGCGAACAGCGGGCAGTTGCCGGTGCGCTCGGTTTCGAGCAGCACGCCGCCGGCAAAGCCGGGTTCGGCCGGCACCGACGGTTCGAGCGCCACGCATTCGTCCGCGGTGAGCGTGCGATACGGCTGGTCGAGCGTGCGCAGCAGGTCGAGCGCGGGTTGCAGCGCGTCCCAGTCGCGCGGATCGCGCACGACGTGCAGGATACCGGGCTTCTGCTCGAATTCGAGCTCGAGGCGCGCCTCGATATCGGCGAGCGTGGCGCGCGCCACGTCGATCAGCGGGCGCAGCCGCGCGTACTGCGCGGCGAACGCGTCGGGCTCGCGCAGCATGCCGAGCTGCTTGACGAAGCGGCGCACGCCGCCGTTGAAGCCCGGCTTGTAGACGATGCCGCTGTCGCGCGGCTGGCGCTCGCGCATGAAAGTCGGGCCGAACCAGACGTCGAGCGGGCTCGGCAGCAGCGCGCCGCCGTCGCCGTAGGTCGCGCCTTGCGCGACGGTCGCGTGGCGTTCGACCACGCACACGCGATGGCCGGCCGCGCGCAACTGGTAGGCGGTGGCGACGCCGCTGATTCCGCCGCCGATGACGATGACATCCATTGGATTGCTTCGATGACGGGCGGCGCGCACGCCGCCCGGTGAGAATTCGCTGAGGGCCCGGGCCCGGTGAACCCGGAATGATAGCGCCAAAAGTGCGCGAACCGGCGGCGGCCGAGCAGGGGCCGTGCGGCCGCGCCACGGCGGCCGGCGCGCGGGCCCGCGCAGGCTGGCCCCGCGGGCGGGCGGGTGCGCCGCCCGCCCGGGCATCGTGGCGGTGCGTGCGGACTACCGATTGGCCGGTCTTGGGCGGCCGACTTCCGGGTATAATTACGGCCTTCCTTTCGCCCCACGTCGCCACCTCGCGCGACTCATCGACGTCAGTCCAGCCCATGGCTCACTTCTCGTGTTTTCCCGGCGCTTCGGCCCTCTCCGATTTCCGTCAAACCCGTCTGCTCGACACGCTCAGGCAAATCGACGCCAACATCGTCGCGGTGCGCGGCCAGTTCCTGCACTTCGTCAATGCGGCCGAGCCGCTGTCGGCGGACGACAGCGCGCGCATCGACGCGTTGATGCACTACGGCGCGCCGTTCCAGCCGGCGGGCGAGAAGGGCGCGACCGAGACCTTCGTCGTGCTGCCGCGCTTCGGCACGGTTTCGCCGTGGGCGAGCAAGGCGACCGACATCGCGCAGCATTGCGGCCTCACACAGGTGCGCCGCATCGAGCGCGGCGTCGAATTCACGGTCACGCTGAAATCGGGCCTGCTCGGCGGCAAGAAGGCGCTGTCGGACGACGCGCGCGCGGCCGTCGCGGCCGCGCTGCATGACCGGATGACCGAAAGCGTGGTCGCGGCGCGCGACGACGCGAAACACCTGTTCGACGAACTGCCGGCCAAGCCGCTGTCGACCGTCGACGTCCTGGGCGTCGGCCGCGGCGCGCTGGAGCGCGCGAACGTCGAGCTGGGCCTCGCGCTCGCCGACGACGAGATCGACTACCTGGTCGACGCGTTCCGCAAGCTCGAACGCAACCCGACCGACGTCGAGCTGATGATGTTCGCGCAGGCGAACAGCGAACACTGCCGCCACAAGATCTTCAACGCGCAGTGGACGATCGACGGCGAAGCGCAGGACATGTCGCTGTTCGCGATGATCCGCAACACCGAGAAGCTCAGCCCGCAGGGCACGATCGTCGCGTATTCGGACAACTCGTCGATCATGGTCGGCGCCGAAGCCGAGCGCTGGTTCCCGCGCAAGACGGGCGCGGCCGGCGAGCCGGGTGAACGCTACGGCCGTCACACCGAATTGACGCACACGCTGATGAAGGTCGAGACGCACAACCACCCGACGGCGATCTCGCCGTTCCCGGGTGCCGCGACCGGCGCGGGCGGCGAGATCCGCGACGAAGGCGCGACGGGCCGCGGCGCGCGTCCGAAGGCCGGCCTCACGGGCTTCACCGTGTCGAACCTCGACCTGCCCGATGCCCGCCAGCCGTGGGAAAACGCGCGCGACGCCGCACAGCCGGTTAGCGAGCGCAACCCGAACGAGCAGCATGGCCCGTACGGCCGTCCGGACCGCATCGCGTCGCCGCTGCAGATCATGATCGACGGCCCGCTCGGCGGCGCCGCGTTCAACAACGAATTCGGCCGCCCGAACCTCGGCGGCTACTTCCGCGTGTACGAGCAGAACGTCGGCGGCACGGTGCACGGCTATCACAAGCCGATCATGATCGCGGGCGGCCTCGGCAACATCGCGGATCAGCACACGCACAAGCACGACGTGCCGGCCGGCTCGCTGCTGATCCAGATCGGCGGCCCCGGCATGCGGATCGGGATGGGCGGCGGCGCCGCGAGCTCGATGGCGACCGGCGCGAACACCGCCGAACTCGACTTCGACTCGGTGCAGCGCGGCAACCCCGAAATCGAGCGTCGCGCGCAGGAAGTGATCAACGGCTGCTGGCAGCTCGGCGCGGAAAACCCGATCCTGAGCATCCATGACGTCGGCGCGGGCGGCCTGTCGAACGCATTTCCCGAAATCGTCGACGGCGCGGGCAAGGGCGCGCGCTTCGAACTGCGCAAGGTCGCGCTCGAGGAGTCGGGCCTGTCGCCGCGCGAAATCTGGTCGAACGAGGCGCAGGAGCGCTACGTGCTGGCGATCGCGCCGGCCGACCTGCCGCGCTTCGAGGCGATCTGCGCGCGCGAGCGCTGCCCGTTCGCGGTGGTCGGTGTCGCGACCGACGAACGGCAGCTGAAGCTCGTCGACGACGAAGCGACGGGCGCCGACGCATACCCGGTCGACATGCCGATGGAAGTGCTGCTCGGCAAGCCGCCGCGCATGCATCGCGATGTCACGCGCGTCGCGGCCGAGCGTGCGCCGGTCGACGTGACGGGCATCGCGCTGTCGGCCGTCGCGCTCGACGTGCTGAAGCACCCGACGGTCGGCAGCAAGTCGTTCCTGATCACGATCGGCGACCGTTCGGTCGGCGGCACGTCGGTGCGCGACCAGATGGTCGGCCCGTGGCAGGTGCCGGTGGCCGACTGCGCGATCACCGCGCTCGACTACGCGGGCTTCAAGGGCGAGGCGATGACGATGGCCGAGCGCACGCCGCTCGCGGTGATCGACGCGCCGGCATCGGGCCGCATGGCCGTCGGCGAAGCGATCACGAACATCGCGAGCGCGCCGATCGCGTCGCTCGACAAGCTGAAGCTGTCGGCGAACTGGATGGCCGCGTGCGGCACGGTCGGCGAGGACGCCGCGCTGTTCGACACGGTCAAGGCGATCGGCATGGAGCTGTGCCCGGCGCTCGGGATCGGCATCCCGGTCGGCAAGGACTCGCTGTCGATGAAGACGAAGTGGGACGAGCAGGGCGTCGCGAAGGAAGTCGTGTCGCCGGTGTCGCTGATCATCTCGGCGTTCGCGCCGGTCGAGGACGTGCGCCGTCATCTCACGCCGCAACTGCGCCGCGTGGCCGACGCGGGCGACACCGTGCTGATCGCGATCGATCTCGGCCGCGGCAAGAATCGCATGGGCGGCAGCATCTTCGCGCAGGTCACGCAGCAGGTCGGCGACACGACGCCGGACGTCGACGACGCGGAAGACCTGAAGCGCTTCTTCAACGCGATCCAGTCGCTCAATGCGCAAGACAAGCTGCTCGCGTACCACGACCGCTCGGACGGCGGCCTGTGGGCGACGGTGTGCGAAATGGCATTCGCGGGCCATGCGGGCGTGTCGCTGAACGTCGACATGCTGACGCTCGACCCGAACCACGAATCCGACTACGGCGACGCGAAGGACTGGGCGAAGCAGACGAGCGGCCGTCGCGACGACCGCACGCTGCGCGCGCTGTTCTCCGAAGAACTCGGCGCCGTCGTGCAGGTGCGCGCGTCCGACCGCGACGCGGTGCTGAGCGCGCTGCGCGAGTTCGGCCTGTCGACGTGCTCGCACGTGATCGGTTCGGTCAACGATCGCGACGTGATCGAGGTGTACCGCGATGCGAAGAAAATCTTCGACGCGCCGCGCACCGAACTCCATCGCGCCTGGAGCGAAGTGAGCTGGCGCATTGCGCGCCTGCGCGACAACCCGGCCTGCGCGGATGCCGAATACGACGCGCTGCTCGACGCGGCCGATCCGGGCATCTCGCCGGTGCTGACGTTCGATCCGGCCGACGACATCGCCGCGCCGTTCATCGCGACGGGCGCTCGGCCGCGCGTCGCGATCCTGCGCGAACAGGGCGTGAATTCGCATCTGGAAACCGCGTATGCGTTCGATCGCGCAGGTTTCGATGCGCACGACGTGCACATGAGCGACCTGCTCGCGGGCCGCGCGTCGCTGGCCGATTTCGCGGGTGCGGTGGCGTGCGGCGGTTTCTCGTACGGCGACGTGCTGGGTGCGGGCGAGGGCTGGGCGAAGACGATCCGCTTCAACGCGAATCTCGCCGACATGTTCTCGGCGTTCTTCGCGCGTCCCGATACGTTCGCGCTCGGTATCTGCAACGGCTGCCAGATGCTGTCGAGCATCGCGTCGATGATCCCGGGCGCGGAAGCCTGGCCGAAGTTCACGCGCAACAAGTCCGAGCAGTTCGAGGCTCGCTTCTCGTTCGTCGAAGTGGAGAAGTCGCCGTCGATCTTCTTCGCGGGGATGGAAGGCTCGCGGATTCCGGTCGCGGTCGCGCACGGCGAAGGCTATGCGGACTTCTCGCAGCAAGGCGACATCGATCGCGTCGCGGTCGCGATGCGTTACGTCGATCACCGCGGCGAGGCGACCGAGCGCTATCCGTTCAACCCGAACGGGTCGCCGGCCGGCATCACGTCGGTCACGACGGCCGACGGCCGCTTCTCGGTGCTGATGCCACACATGGAGCGCGTGCATCGCACGGTCACGATGAGCTGGCACCCGGAAGGCTGGGGTGAAGCAAGCCCGTGGCTGCGCGTATTCCGCAACGCGCGCCGCTGGATCGGCTGATCGGGATGATGTTCGACCCGAACGCGCCGGTCGAGGTCGTCACGCTGCGTGACGCGCGTGCGAGCGAGGCCGACGCGATCGGTCGCGTGATCCGGGCGGCGTTCGCGGGCGAGCCGCAGGGCGGCGAGTTCGAGCAGCGCATCGTCGACACGCTGCGCGCCGACGGTGCGCTGAGCGTATCGCTCGTCGCGGAGCGCGACGGACGTATCGTCGGGCACGTCGCATTCTCGCCGGTCTCGATCGGCGGCGAGCCGGCCGGCCGCCAGCAGTGGTACGGGCTCGCGCCGCTCGCGGTGCGGCCCGATTGCCAGCGGCAGAGCATCGGCGCGGGGCTCGTGCGCACGGGGCTCGACGCGTTGCGTCGGCTCGGCGCGCGCGGCTGCGTGGTGCTCGGCGAGCCCGCGTATTACACGCGTTTCGGGTTCGAACCGCACGGCGACATCGTGTTTCCGGGCGTGCCGTCCGAGTATTTCCTCACGTTGTCGTTCGACGAATCGGCTCCGCTGCCGGCGGGCGACGTGCGTTATCACGACGTGTTCTATCCCGCCGCGTAGCGAACGCTGCGGCCGGTAACGCCGGGCATGGAAAGCCGCTCTCCGGAGCGGTTTTTTATTGCGCGTCGGCTTGGCACCATCGCGTCGCGGTACATCTGTTTCGTGCACGCCAAAAGAAAAAGCCGCTCCGGAGAGCGGCTTTTCGATGCACGTATGACGCGCGCCGGCGTTACTGGATCTTCGCCTGCTGGCGCAGACCTTCCTCGAACGCCTGCAGCTTCTGCTGCACGAGCTGCTGCGCGATCTGCGCCTTCACCTGGTCGAACGGCGGCGGCGCGATGTCGCGGATGTCGTCGACGCGGATGATGTGCCAGCCGAACTGCGTCTTCACCGGCGTGTCGGTCATCTGGCCTTTCTGCAGCTTCTGTGCCGCCGCCGCGAATTCCGGCACGTACGCCTTCGGGTCCGACCAGTCGAGGTCGCCGCCGTTCTTGCCCGAACCCGGATCCTTCGAGTATTGCTTCGCGAGATCCTCGAACTTTGCGCCGGCCTTGATCTTCGCGATCAGGTCCTTCGCCTGCTGCTCGTCGCTGACGAGGATGTGGTGCAGGTGATATTCGCGGTTGCCGCCCGCGCCCTTGACGAGTTCGTCGTAGCGCGCCTTCACTTCGGCGTCGGTCGGCTGGTTCTTCTTCAGGAAGCTCTCGATCATCGAGCGCAGCACTACGGTCTGCTGTGCGACGGCGACTTGCGCCTTCACGTCCGGACGGTTCGGGATGCCTTCGCGGATCGCTTCCTGCATCAGGATTTCGCGGTTCACGAGTTCCTGGCGCACGGCCTGCTGCAGTTGCGGGCCGTCGGTCTGGCCTTGCTGGACGAGTTGCGCGACCATCGCGTCGGCGCGCGACTTCGGAATCGGCGTGCCGTTGACGACGGCGATGTTCTGGGCAAATGCCGGTGCCGCTGCAAACGCAGCCGCCGCGACCCACAGGCGGGGGGATTTCAGGATCATCGGGAATTCCTAATGAGACTAGATTGAAGATTCGTTGAATTCTTCGGGCGTGTAAGCCACGATCGCGAGCGCGTGAATGCCGCGCTGCATCGCATCAGCGAGCGCATCATACACCAGCCGGTGCCGCGCGACGCGCGGCTTGCCCGCGAACGCGGACGATACGATCGTGACCGTGAAATGGCCGCCGGCGGCCGCGCCCGCATGGCCCGCGTGTTGCGCGCTGTCGTCGCGCACGGTGAGCGACAGCGGTGCGAGCGACGCGGTGAGGCGCGCCTCGATCAGCGCGATGCGTTCGTCGGCGGAGGCGTGGAGAAAGGCGTCGCTCATGTCATTCGTCCTTGAGATATTTCGTGAGCCACAGGCTCTGCAGGATGATGAACACGACCATCGCGCCCGTCGTACCGAACAGCTTGAAGTTCACCCATTGCGATTCGGTGAAGTTGTGCACCACGTACAGGTTCGCGACGCCGAGCACCGCGAAGAACAGCGCCCATGCGACGTTCAGCTTGTCCCACACGGGGTGCGGCAGCGTGAGCTGCTTGCCCATCATCTTCTCGATCAGGTTCTTGCTGAACGCATAGCGCGCGGCGAGCAACCCGATCGCAAACAGCCAGTACAGCACAGTCGGTTTCCATTGAATGAATTTCTCGTCATGCAGCACGAGGGTGGCGCCGCCGAACACGACGATGACGCCGAGGCTGACCCACAGCATCGTGTCGACCTTCCGGTGCCGGAAGGCGACCCAGGCGACCTGGGCCAGCGTCGCGACGATCGCGACGGCGGTGGCGGTAAAGATGCCCCAGACCTTGAAGGCGACAAAAAACAGGATGATCGGAAACAGATCGAACAGGAATTTCATGGCGCTCGCAGCTGCGTGACGGGCCGCTGGCGCAGCCTGTCACCGTTGTAGGGACCCGCCAGGCATCGCCGTCGCGGAGCGGGGCGGCCGGCCCGCGGCTGGCCGCCCGGCAGATCCGCCCGGCGCCGCTCATTCGTTTTCGGGTCGGGACTCGAAGTTTAACGCAGCCGAATTGATGCAGTACCGCAAACCGGTCTGGTCGCGCGGGCCGTCCTCGAACACGTGGCCCAGATGGGCGCCGCAGTGGTTGCAGCGCACCTCGACGCGCACCATCCCGTGCGAGTAGTCGACCTTCTCGTCGATCACCTCGCCGTTGAGCGGCTTGAAGTAGCTGGGCCAGCCGCAGCCCGAATGAAACTTGGCGCCGGATTCGAACAGCGGCGTGCTGCACACGACGCACTTGTAGATGCCGGCATCCTCGGTGTCGGTGTATTCGCCGGTAAACGCGCGCTCGGTCGCCGCGTGCTGCGTGACCTCGTACTGCATCGGCGTGAGCCGGCGGCGCAGCTCGGCGTCGTCCTTCCGGTACGGGAAGGTCTTGTCGTCGGAATCGTGGGACATGGGGTTCTCCTGATCGGTCGGTCGAGATGCGCGGGTTGCGGGCTCAGGACGAGCAGCTCACTTCGAGCGTGCCGGCCCAGTCGGGCGGCAACGCCGCGTACGCTTCATGCTCCGGTTGTTCGTCGAACGGGCGGCGCAGGATCCGCGCGAGCCGCTCGACTTCCGAAAAATCCTTTTCCTTCGCGCGCCGGATCGCCACTTCGGCCAGATGGTTGCGAAGCACGTATTTGGGGTTCGCGCGGTTCATTGCAACCGCGCGCGCCGCGTCGTCGCGCGTTTCCTCGGACAGCCGCGCGCGGTAGAGGTTCGCCCATGCGTCGAACGCTTCGCGGTCGATGAACAGGTCGCGCACGGGCGCGTCGCGGCTCGCGTCGTGCTTCGAGAGTTGCGCGAGCCGGCGGAACGTCAGCGTGAAATCCGCGTGGCTCGCGTGCATCGTCTCGAGCAGCTTGTTCGCGAGGTCGGCGTCGCCCTCGCGTTCGAGCGCGAGGCCGAGCTTCGCGCGCATCACGCGTTCGAGCGCGGGGCCGAAGCGTTCGGGGAAGGTCGCGAGCACAGCCTGTGCGTCCTCCACCGCGCGCTCGGCGCGCGCGTCGTCGTCGGCGATGCCGTGCTGCAGCCCGATCAGCGGCAGCAGCGCCTGTGCGAGGCAATAGCAGTTCCAGTGCGCGATGCGCGGCTGCATCCGGTACGCATAGCGGCCGCTCGTGTCGGAGTGGTTGCAGATGTGGTTCGCGTCGAATGCATCGACGAAGCCGAACGGACCGTAGTCGATCGTCACGCCGAAGATCGACATGTTGTCGGTGTTCATCACGCCGTGGCAGAAGCCGACGGCCTGCCATTGCGCGACGAGGTCGGCCGTGCGCAGCGTCGCGGCCTCGAGCAGCGCGAGGTACGGATCGTCCGCGTCGCGGCACGCCGGATAGAAGCGGTCGATCACGTGATCGGCCAACTGGCGCAGCAGGTCGGGGCGATCGTTCGAGAAGAAGTGCTCGAAGTGGCCGAAGCGCACGAAGCTTTCCGACACGCGCGTGACGACGGCCGCCGTCTCGATCTCCTCGCGCACCACCGGTTGGTCGGAGCCGATCACCGTCAGCGCGCGCGTGGTCGGGATGCCGAGGTGATGCATCGCTTCCGAGCACAGGAATTCGCGAATCGACGAGCGCAGCACCGCGCGGCCGTCGCCCATCCGCGAATACGGCGTGCGGCCGCCGCCCTTGAGCTGCAGTTCGTAGCGCCGGCCGTCGGCGCCGGGCAACTCGCCGATCGTCAGCGCGCGGCCGTCGCCGAGCTGGCCGGCCCACACGCCGAACTGATGGCCGGAATAGACCGACGCGTACGGCATCGCGTGCGCGGGCCAGTCGCGCGTCGGGTTGCCGGCGAACAGCTCGGCGAAGCCGGGCTGCGCGGCGATCGCGGGCGGCAGGTCGAGCAGTTGCGCGACTTCGTCGGAAAAGCCGACGACGTACGGCGCGGCCAGCGGCGCGGCCGGCAGCCGCGTATGAAACGCATCGCCGAGCGTGACGAACGCGCGTTCGGCGGGCGCGCCGAGCGTCGCGGCGAGGTCGGGAAGGGTGTCAGCCGCATCGGCTGCGCTTCGGGAAAACGACATGTTGAGCGCCTCTGGGTAAGCCGATATTGTAAGGCGGCGTCGCGCCGCCCGCATGGCGGCCCGCGCATCGTGCGCCACGCCCGTCCGGGCCGCCGACGGGCGCGCACGCGGGCGGCTTCCGGAGGGAAACGGCCGCCAGGCTGGTCACCGATTCGCATCCTCACGGAGAACAAGACGATGGGTAAGCCGTTGCTGGGCCAGATGATGGATGTGCCGTTGCTGGTGTCGTCGCTGATCGCGCATGCCGCGCGGCACGCGGGCGACACGGAAATCGTGTCGAAGCGCGTGGAAGGCGACCTGCATCGCTACACGTACCGCGATTGCGAGCGCCGCGCGAAGCAACTCGCGCAGGCGCTCGCGCGGCTCGGCGTCGAAACCGGCGAGCGCGTCGGCACGCTGGCGTGGAACGGCTACCGGCATCTGGAAGCGTATTACGGGATCGGCGGGATGGGCGCCGTGTGCCACACGATCAACCCGCGCCTGTTTCCCGAGCAGATCGCGTACATCGTCAATCACGCGGAAGACCGCTACGTCTTCTTCGACATCAATTTCGCGCCGCTCGTCGATGCGATCGCGCCGCAATGCCCGCACGTGAAGGGCTGGATCGCGATGACGGACGCCGCGCACCTGCCGTCCGGCGCGACGCCGTTCCTCTGCTACGAAACGCTCGTCGAAGCCGAGGACGGCCGCTACGACTGGCCGCGCCTCGACGAGCAGCAGGCGTCGGGGCTCTGCTACACGTCGGGCACGACCGGCAACCCGAAAGGCGTGCTCTACTCGCATCGCTCGACCGTGCTGCATGCATACGGCGCCGCGTTGCCCGATGCGATGAACCTGTCCGCGATGGACGCCGTGCTGCCCGTCGTGCCGATGTTCCACGTCAACGCGTGGGGGCTGCCGTACGCGGTGCCGCTCACCGGCGGCAAGCTCGTGCTGCCCGGCAAGGATCTCGACGGGAAATCGCTGTACGAACTGATGGAAGCCGAGCGCGTGACGTTTTCCGCGGGCGTGCCGACCGTGTGGCTCGGCCTGCTGAATTACATGCGCGAGGCCGGCGTGCGTTTCTCGACGCTGAACCGCACGGTGATCGGCGGCTCCGCGTGCCCGCCCGCGATGCTGCGCACGTTCGAGGACGAATACGGCGTGCGCGTGATCCATGCGTGGGGGATGACCGAACTGTCGCCGCTCGGCACGCTCGCGAAGCTCAACTGGGCGCAGTCGCAGCGGCCGCTCGACGCGCAGCGCCGGCTGCTCGAGAAGCAGGGGCGCGTAATCTGCGGCGTCGACATGCGGATCGTCGGCGAGGACGGCCGCGAGCTGCCGTGGGACGGCGTCGCGTTCGGCGAACTGCAGGTGCGTGGGCCGTGGGTGATCGATCACTACTTTCGCGGCGAGGCGTCGCCGCTGTCGGACGGCTGGTTCCCGACCGGCGACGTCGCGACGATCGACCCCGACGGCTTCCTGCAGATCACCGATCGCAGCAAGGACGTGATCAAGTCGGGCGGCGAGTGGATCAGCTCGATCGACATCGAGAACGTCGCGATCGCGCACCCCGGGGTGGCCGAAGCTGCGTGCATCGCGTGCGCGCACCCGAAATGGACCGAGCGGCCGCTGCTCGTCGTGGTGCCGCGCGAAGGCGCGAACCTGAGCCGCGACGCGCTGCTCGCGTTCTACGAGGGCAAGGTCGCCAAATGGTGGATTCCCGACGACGTCGTGTTCGTCGAGTCGCTGCCGCACACCGCGACCGGCAAGCTGCAGAAGCTGAAGCTGCGCGAGACGTTCCGCGATTACGTGTTGCCGACGGCGGTGTGCGCGCCGTAAGCCCCATGCCCGGGCTGCCGCCGGCCCGCGAGCCGGTCGCCCGCCGCCGGTCGCCCACTGCCGGCCGCCCGATCCGTCCCCGGATCGGGAGCGAAATTCAAATTGAACGATCGTGCTTTTCCGTTGTATGCTGCCTGCGTTCATTCGGACATGCGGCCGTTCGACCGCGCACAATGAAGCGCAGCCAATCCGGCGCGCGATGCATGGAGGCAGGCAGATGGCAGTGGATTACTCGACTCGCGACGGCGTGGCCGTCATCACGCTCAACAATCCGCCCGTCAACGGGCTCGGCCTGTCGACCCGCCAGGGTGTCATGGACGCGCTCGATCGCGCCGCGCAGGATCCGTCGGTCACGGCCATCGTGCTGACCGGCGCGGGCCGCGCGTTCTCGGGCGGCGCCGACATCACCGAATTCAATACGCCGAAAGCGCTGCAGGAGCCGACGCTGCACACCGTGATCCGCGCGGTGGAGGCGAGCGCGAAGCCGGTCGTCGCGGCGCTGCACAGCGTCGTGATGGGCGGCGGGCTGGAGCTCGCGCTCGGCGCGCACTACCGGGTCGCCGCGCCCGGCGCGCAAGTCGCGCTGCCCGAGGTGAAGCTCGGGCTGCTGCCGGGCGCGGGCGGCACGCAGCGCCTGCCGCGCGCGGCCGGACTCGAAACCGCGCTGAACATGATCGTGTCGGGCGCGCCGGTGCCGTCGGAGCAGCTCGCGAAGAGCGAGCTGTTCGACGAAATGGCCGACGGCGACCTGCTCGACGCGGCCGTCGCGTTCGCACGCAAGGTCGGCGCGCAGAAGGGGCCACATCCGCGCGTGCGCGATCGCAAGATCGTCCACGAGAACGTGGCGGGCTTCATCCAGTTCGCGCGCAATTCCGCGCGGGCCGCCGCGCCGAATTTCCCCGCGCCGCACAAGTGCATCGACGCGATCGAGGCCGGCGTGCTGAACGGCTTCGACAAGGGCAGCGTTGCGGAACGCGACGGTTTCGTCGCGCTGATGATGACGCCGGAAAGTCGCGCGCTGCGCCATGCGTTCTTCGGCGAGCGCGCGGCGAGCAAGATCCCCGACGTGCCGGCCGACACGCCGCTGCGCGAGATCCGCCGGGTCGGCGTGATCGGCGCGGGCACGATGGGCGGCGGGATCGCGATGAACTTCATCAACGCGGGGCTGCCCGTCACGCTGCTCGAGACGAAGCAGGACGCGCTCGAGCGCGGCCTCGCGACGATCCGCAAGAACTACGACGCGCAGGTGAAGAAGGGCAAGCTCACGCAGGAGAAGCTCGACGCGCGCATCGCGCTGATCACGCCGACGCTGTCCTACGACGACCTGAAGGACGCCGACCTGATCGTCGAAGCGGTGTTCGAGGAACTCGGCGTGAAGGAGCAGGTGTTCCGCCAGCTCGACGAAGTCGCGAAGCCGGGCGCGATCCTCGCGTCGAACACGTCGACGCTCGACGTCGACAAGATCGCGGCGTTCACGAAGCGTCCGCAGGACGTGGTCGGCATGCACTTCTTCAGCCCGGCGAACGTGATGAAGCTGCTCGAGGTCGTGCGCGGCGCGCAGACCGCGAAGGACGTGCTCGCGACCGTGATGGCGGTGGCGAAGAAGATCCGCAAGACGGCGGTCGTGTCGGGCGTGTGCGACGGCTTCATCGGCAACCGGATGATCGAGCAGTACATCCGCCAGGCGCTGTTCATGCTGGAGGAAGGCGCGCTGCCCGCGCAGGTCGATCGCGCGATCGAGAAGTTCGGCTTCGCGATGGGGCCGTTCCGGATGAGCGACCTCGCCGGCAACGACATCGGCCGGGCGATCCGCAAGCGCCGCTACGTCGAGCAGCCCGACCTGCACTATTCGAAGATCGCCGACCGCCTGTGCGAACAGGGCCGCTTCGGCCAGAAGACGGGCGCCGGCTGGTACGACTACGTGCCGGGCGACCGCAAGGCGAAGCCGTCGTCGCTCGTCGACGAGATGGTCGTCGCGTATTCGAAGGAGCGCGGCGTCGAGCGGCGCAAGATCGGCGACGACGAAATCGTCGAGCGGCTGGTGTTCGCGCTCGTCAACGAAGGCGCGAAGATCCTCGAGGAGAAGATCGCGTCGAAGGCGTCCGACATCGACATGGTGTACCTGACCGGCTATGGCTTCCCGCTGTGGCGCGGCGGCCCGATGCTGTACGCGGACATGGTCGGCCTCTACAACGTCGAGCGCGCGATTCGCCGCTATGCGGCCGCGCCGAACGGCGACGCCTGGCAGCTCGCGCCGTCGATCGCGGAACTGGCGAAGGCCGGCCGCGGGTTCAACGGCTGACGCGGCCGCATCGCGGCGCGACCGATCCTCTGTCTGGAGAGACGCAATGAAACGCACCGACGACGTCCTGCTCGTGATCGACGTGCAATACGACTTCATGCCCGGCGGCGCGCTCGCGGTGCCGGACGGCGATGCGGTCGTGCCGGTGATCAACGCGCTCGCGCAACGCTTCGACCAGGTCGTGCTCACGCAGGACTGGCACCCGCGCGAGCACGTGTCGTTCGCGGCGAACCACCCGGGCCGCGAGCCGTTCTCGACGCTGGCGCTGCCGTATGGCGAGCAGGTGCTGTGGCCCGTGCACTGCGTGCAGGACACCGACGGCGCGGCGCTGCATCGCGACCTCGACATCCCGCACGCGCGGCTCGTGATCCGCAAGGGCGGCGACGCGCAGGTCGACAGCTATTCCGCGTTCGTCGAAGCCGACCGCACGACGCGCACGGGGCTCGCGGGCTATCTGCGCGAACTCGGCGCGAAGCGCGTGTGGTGCTGCGGGCTCGCGACCGACTATTGCGTCGCGTGGTCGGCGCTCGATGCGCGCGCGGCCGGCTTCGAAGCCGCGGTGATCAACGATGCATGCCGGGCGATCGACCTGAACGGGTCGCTCGCGCACGCGTGGCAGCAGATGCAGGCAGCGGGCGTCGTGCATGCGACGTCCGCGGGCGCACGCCCGGCGGCGTAGCGCGGACCCCAACATGAAGCAGGACCGAAGGAGACTCGCATGACCGAAGCCGTAATCGTATCGACCGCACGCACGCCGCTCGCGAAATCCTGGCGCGGCGCCTTCAACATGACGCACGGCGCGACGCTCGGCGGCCACGTGGTCGCGGCCGCGCTCGAACGCGCGAAGCTCGACCCGGCGCGCGTCGAGGACGTGATCATGGGCTGCGCGAACCCCGAAGGCGCGACCGGCGCGAACATCGCGCGGCAGATCGCGCTGCGCGCCGGGTTGCCGGTGAGCGTGCCGGGCATGACGGTGAACCGTTTCTGCTCGTCGGGGTTGCAGACCATCGCGCTGGCCGCGCAGCGGATCATCGCGGGCGAAGGCGAGATCTATGTGGCCGGCGGCGTCGAGTCGATCTCGTGCGTGCAGAACGAGATGAATCGGCACATGGTCCAGGAAGGCTGGCTCGTCCAGCACAAGCCCGAGATCTACTGGAACATGCTGCAGACCGCCGAGAACGTCGCGAAGCGCTACGGGATCTCGAAGGAGCGGCAGGACGCGTACGGCGTGCAGTCGCAATTGCGTGCCGCGGCCGCGCAGGAAGCCGGGCGTTTCCGCGACGAGATCGTGCCGATCACCGTGCTCGCGGGCATCGCCGACAAGGCGACGGGCCGCCTGTTCACGCAGGAAGTGACGGTCTCGGCCGACGAAGGCATCCGCCCCGACACGACGCTCGAAGGCGTATCGAAGATCCGTTCGGCCGTGCCGGGCGGCGTGATCACCGCGGGCAATGCGAGCCAGTTCTCGGACGGCGCGTCGGCATGCGTCGTGATGAGCGCCGAGGCCGCGCAGCGCGAAGGGCTGCAGCCGCTGGGCGCGTTCCGCGGCTTCGCGGTGGCCGGCTGCGAACCGGACGAAATGGGCATCGGCCCGGTGTTCGCCGTGCCCAAGCTGCTGAAGCAGGCCGGGCTGACAGTCGACGACATCGGCCTGTGGGAGCTGAACGAGGCATTCGCGGTGCAGGTGCTGTACTGCCGCGACACGCTCGGGATTCCTGAGGACCGCCTGAACGTGAACGGCGGCGCGATCGCGGTCGGCCATCCGTACGGCGTGTCGGGCGCGCGCCTGGCCGGCCATGCGCTGATCGAGGGCAAGCGGCGCGGCGTGAAGTACGTGGTCGTCACGATGTGCATCGGCGGCGGGCAGGGCGCGGCCGGCCTGTTCGAAATCCTCTGATCTTTGAACGGCGGCCGCCGCGGTTGCGCTTCGGCGTGACCGCGCGCCGCCGCGGCGAATCGGCGCGGTGGACGCGCCATTCGCGACGATCAGGAAGCAAAGGGCATGCGCCCGGCAGTGCCGTTTCCCCTGACTTGTCAAACGAATTCCCCCTCCTATACTTGCTCTGACATTTGCCTTTCGGCACGATGGGCCGGATCATGCGTCGCGCGATCCGGGCCGCGAAGATTCGAACCAACGCAGCAGACCGACCGGGGACCGAATGGGTACGACCTATGCAGCCGGGGAACCGCCGCGCGTCGTCAGCGCGGCCGCCAGGCTCTACGCGAAATGCCTGCTGGTCGGATTCGCGTTGCTGCCGGCCTATCTGATTGCCTATCTGTGGTTCTTCAGCGACCGGAGCGTCGTGTTCGAGAACCACGCCTTCCATGAAATCGCGATCGCGGCGGCGACGATCGAAGGCGCGTTCGTCACCTACGTGACGTGGGTGTGTTACCGGTCGTCCGGCGAGCCGCTGCTGCGCTGGCTGACGCTCGGCTTTCTCGGCTTCGCGATGATCTACGCGCTGCACGGCGCGTTCACCGGGATGGCGCACCACAATATCTGGCTGTTCCTGCTGTACGGGCCCGCGTCGCGGTTCGTGATGTCGGCCCTGCTGCTCACGGGGCTGCTGTCGTATTCGCGTCCGCCCGACCGGCTCGACAAGCGCACGAGCGTGCGGACGTGGCTGCCGTGGATCGTGTTCTTCCTGATCGTCAACGTGGCGGTCGCGTACATCGCGTATTCGCCGGTCGCGGGGGCGCTCGGCACGCGGCTGTCGATGGAAGGCGGCGCGCTGGTGTTCTCGCTGCTGAACGTGTGCCTGCTGCTCGCACGGCGGATCCGCTCGCCGCTGATGGTGATCTACGGCATGTCGATCATGGCGTTCGCGCTGTCGTCGCTCGCGTTCATCCTCGGCAAGCCGTGGAATCACATGTGGTGGCTCGCGCACGCGATCTTCGCGGGCGGGTTCTTCCTGCTGAGCTACGGCGTCGTGCAGGCGCTGCAGACGACGCGTTCGTTCTCGGCGATCTACAGCCAGGAAGACCTGATGAGCCGGCTGTCGGAATCGATGGCGCGTACCGAAAGCGCGCTGCAGGAGTTGCGGCGCACGAACCAGAAACTCGAGTACATGGCCGCGACCGACCCGATGACGGGCGCGTCGAACCGCCGTCAGTTCATCGCGCAGGTCGAGCGCGAAATCGTGCGGGCCGAGCGCGACGGCACGCCGTTCTGCCTGCTCGCGCTCGATCTCGACGATTTCAAGACCATCAACGATGCGTACGGGCACCAGATCGGCGACGAGGTGCTGCGCGGCGTCGTGCGCCAGTGCCTCGAGGCGATCCGGCCGGCGGGCGCGCTCGCGCGGGTCGGCGGCGAGGAATTCATGGCGCTCCTGCCCGAGATGCCGCTTGAAGGCGCGCGGATGACGGCCGAGCGCGTGCGTTCGTCGATCGCGAGTGCGCCGTTCGGGCTGGACTTCAAGCGCGTGCAGGTGACGGTCAGCGTCGGCGTCGCGCAATACGGCGTCGACGGCGGCACGGTCGATGCGCTGCTGCGGGCGGTCGACGAGCGGCTGTACCAGGCGAAGCGGGAAGGGCGCAACCGCGTGGTGGCGCGATGATCCGCCTTTCGCCGACGCCCCGGCGGCGGGCGTGCCCCCGGGGCTTTTGCCGGCTGGTGCGAGTGCCGGTGCCGCTCCCGGCCGGCATGCGCGCGGCGATGCGCTAGCGCGTCGCCACCGCCGTCGCCTGCTTCGGCTGCCCGTCCTGCATCGACTGCGACGCCTGCCACCAGTACTTGCCCGCGCGCTGCTGCGGATCGCGGATCGCGAGATACGTCGTACTCCAGAGCTGCGCCGCGTTGGCTTCGGTTGCATCGGCGCTGCGCGTGCCGAATGCGTCGGTCTGGTACTTGCCGTTCACGTAGGACCACGTCCACATTTCCGACGTGCGCATGTCGCGTCCGTTCGAGATCACCTGCCAGATCGTCTGCCGCGCCTGCGCGAGCAGCGTGCGTGTCGCGGCCGACAAATCCTGGCGCGCCAGTTGCCGATCGAGCCCGGCCACCCACATCGCCTGCTGCCACGACCAGATCACCGTGCCGTGATACGCGGAACTCGTGAATTTCGGCCACAGCGACGGATTCGCATATGCGGGGTTCGCGATCAGCATCCCGACATCGGTCACGAGCCCGGTCGGGAACGGCCGCGTGACGTCGGCGACGATCCGCTGGAGCTGATCGTCCGGCGGCGTGCCGAACAGCAGCGCGAAGCCGCCGTCCGAATTCATCACCGGGATCGGGTTGCCCTGCTGGTCGAGCGACAGCGCGTAGAAGGCCAGCGGCGCGTTGGGCGCGGCGCCGGCCGGCACCCCGGCGGACGGCGCATAGGCCGACACGTCGGTGGCCGCCTGCGCGGCCGGCACGCTGACCTGGAACAGCGGCGGCGCCTGCGTTTCCCACGTGGCCGCTTCGTTCGCGGTGTTGGCGAGCGTCGCGCGCTGCCCGGCATCGAGATAGGGATCGAGCAGCCCGCGGGCGAGGAACGCGTTCGCCGCGCGCAGCGCGGCCGGCACGAGCACCGCGTTCACGTCGTACGGGTACACGCCGCCGCCGAGGCCGTCGGTACTGTCGCGCCAGTTGCCGACGATTTCGCCGGGCCGCAGGTGAATCAGGTTGGCGACCGACGGCTGCTGCGCGAACGGCTGCGCGGTCGTCGCGACGTGCAGCAGATTGACGACGAGGCGGCTGCCGTTGGTCTGCCCGTCGCTGCCGCGCTGCGCCAGATACGCGGCCGCACGCGCCTGGCCGCGCGTATCGTCGATCAGCCACGCGGCCGCGATCGGCGCGAGCAGGTAGTCGCTGTCGATCATCTTGTAGTCGTAGGTCGGTGTCGCGTCGTTCGGCCGCCCGTTCTTCTGGTTGTCGACCAGCGCGAATTCGCCGATGCCTTCCTCGTGCGCGACCTTGCCGTCGGCCGACAGGCGGCTCAGCACCGACGACAGCCCGGCCTCGATCGCGGCCGGTTCGAGTACGGGCATCAGCATGCGGACCGAGATCAGCGTATCGCGGCCGAAGTACGTGTCGTACTGCCACGAGCCGGCCAGCAGCTTGTCGTTGAAGCTCAGGAATTCGAGCACGTTCTGGCTGACCGGGTCGGGATTCACGGACGGGGCGAACAGGTCGGCGTGCGTGATCGGCGACAGCGGTGTCTCGCCCGTCAGCGCATCGATGTGCAGCTTCAGCGTATGCGAGCCCGCCGGCGCGTTCAGCACGAGCTTGCCGCCCGCTGCCGGCGCGATGCTTCCGCCGTCGCGCAGCGTGATGCGCAGCGCATAGCCGGGCGCGCCGTCGAGTCGGTCGCGTTGCCATTGCGCGGTGCTGCCCTGCACCGTCGGCGCGGTGAGGATCTGCTGCGGAATCGTCGCGCCGCCGTTGAAGTCGCGCAGGAAGCGCACGTTGCTGAGCACGCCCTGGCGGATCGTCAGCGTAGCGGTGTCGACCGACACGTCGGCACCGATCCCGTACAGCGGGCGGCCGTGTGGGTCCGGCGCCGACAGCGCGGACGGCGGCGTGTCGAGGCTCCAGCTCACCGGCTGCGCGGTGTCGTCGAACCACAGCCCGGTGCCGCTGTTGCCGGCGGGGAAGACCACGAGCAGGCGCGGTTTCGTCGACGAGCGCACCAGCAGGTGCGCGGCGACCTTGTCCTGCCGGTAGAACGCGTTGATCTGGCCGCCGGTATCCATGCGGAACGACAACGCGGCGGTGTTCGACGGCGGGGTGGTCGACTGGACGTCGTCGTCGTTGCAGGCCGACAGCAGGCCGGCGCAGACGAGCCCGAGACACAGCGACTTCGCAAGGCGATGCATGTTGATGTCCCTCCTGATGACTGGCGATTTTTTATCTGGATATCTAATCGGCGGATCTTGGGTCCGTTGGGTGCTGCTTTGCATTCACTGTCGAGAATGACTGGAATGAATGGGGCGTTGCGTTTATTTGAAAGGAAAATGGGTTGGCAAATAACCGGTGGCCGATAAATGCCGAAAGCTGAAAGCGACAGGGGCGCGCGTCGATGCGTCGCAGAAGGTCTATGCGACGGACCTTCGCACAGGTGAGTGGCGAATCCGGAGCGGCGAGGAAAACGATACGTAAGCCGTCGTAGGCGATTCTAAATTTACGGGAAAGTCGAAGTCAATAATGTTTTTGTTTTCCAATATTGAATCGAAAACCGGTTGCAATTATTACTCGATACGTCGGTAAAATATGCGATTCAATCGGGCGGATTAATGTATCGGTTGAAAAACGATCGGCAATACTCTATCGCACCGGCGATTGATGCCGGACGGGAAACGAATCGCCGCATTGTGTCGGTCGGTGTCGTGACCGGCCGACGTGCGCTGCAACCGTTCCGGAACGCCGCTCGGCAATCCGCGTTCCCGCGCATGCCCGCACGACGCCGCATCACCGCCGTCGACGCTTCGCCGGCTGAAGCGGCACGAGGACGAGAGGGCGAAGCTCGAGGGGCTCGTTCGTGGCCGATTTGTCGTCGGACACGGTCATGTTGCAGGAGGTGCCATCAAAAAACGCTGACGCGCTCCCGGCGCCATGAACGGATCACGGACTCGAAGCAGCGTTTCGGCGCAAGCCGGCGACAGGGGTTGCGCGTTGTTGCAACCGTCCCGTACGGTCTACCGTCACGAGTCGATCGCGCGGGATCGAAGCGCGCTGGAGCGGCGCGTGAACGGGTGTGTCAGGAGGCAGAAGCCCGCTACGAGCGGGCAGTTTTTCGTGCCGGGTATTTATAATCGCCCGCGGCTGAGCCTTTCCGTTCGCGCTGGGCGCGAATACTGGCCCAACTGATTTAGTATGAGCAATCCGCGCTCGACGGGAGCGGCGCGCATTCGCGGCGAGGAGACACATGCATCCCCGTAAGACTGCCCCTTACATCATCGTGGCGATTGCTTCCGTGATCGCATGCGCGCTCGTGGCGCTATGCGTGCTGCAACTCTTGCAGAGCCGCGACGACGCGATGGAGCGGGCAAAGGAAACGTCACGCAACCTCGGACTGATCGCCGAACGCGACATCGAACGCAATATCGAGTTGTACGACCTGTCTTTGCAAGCGGTCATCCATGGGTTGCAGCGCCGCGATGTGATGGACGCTGCGCCCGCTCTGCGCCGGTCGGTGCTGTTCGATCACGCGATGACCGCGGAATTTCTCGGTTCGATGCTCGTGATGGATGCAGGCGGCAATATCGTTCTGGATTCAGGCTACGACGAGCCGCGCAAGGGCAATTTCGCCGATCGCCGATACTTCACAGTCCACCGCGACAATCCGAACGTCGGACTCTATATCAGTGACCCGTTCGTCTCCCGTTTGCGTGGAGGAAAGCTCAGTATCGCGCTCACGCGGCGGATTTCGAACCCCGATGGATCGTTTGGCGGCATCGTCGTTATCGCGGTCAATCTTGATTATTTCCATCAACTCTTCGTCGGGCTTTCGCTTGGCAAGCATGGCTCGATTTCGCTGATCGGCGAAGACGGCAAGATGGTGATGCGGCAGCCGTACGATGTGCATACTATCGGCCGCGACATCAGCAAAGCCGCGACGTTCCGGCGGTTCCAGACCGCGCGAGAGGGCACCTTCTCCGAAACATCGTCGATCGACGGCGTGCGCCGCCTGTACTACTTCAAGCATTTGCCGAAACTGCCGCTGATCGTCATGGTGGCAGAGGCCGAGCAGGACATATACGCCGCATGGCGGCAACGTGCGATCAAGATCGGCGGATTGGTCGCGACGTTCGGGGCGGCGTTCATCGCGCTGTCCCTGCTGCTCGGTTCGCAGCTACGGCGCCGTATGCGGGCCGAGTCGGAACTCGTGCTGCTCGCCCGGACGGATGGTCTCACCGGCCTGAACAATCGCCGCAGCTTTGGCGAGGTACTGGACCAGGAGTGGCGCCGCGCGCGACGTGCGCATTCCGTCTTCTCGCTGCTGTTCGTGGACGTGGACCGGTTCAAGGCTTACAACGACACGTACGGTCATCAGGCCGGGGACGATGCGTTGGCGGCGGTCGCGCGGTGCATCGGCGACAATATTCGCCGGCCGGCCGATACGGCGGCTCGTTATGGCGGAGAGGAGTTCGTCGTGCTGCTTCCTGACACGCCGCAGAACGGAGCGGCGCAGATTGCCGAGCGGATCCGTGCGTCGATCGATGCGTTGGCCCTCGAGCACGCGGGCAGCGAATACGGACGTGTGACGGCGAGCATTGGCCTGGCGTGCTGGATGCCGGATCAGGAAGGGCAGCCGGATGCGGTGATCAAGGCCGCTGACGAGGCGCTGTACTACGCGAAGGCGACCGGGCGGAACAAGGTTGCCGCGCTGCAGCGGGGGGAGTGACGGAGAGAGCTGCATTGCGCCGCTCGTCGGATGCATGTTGGCGGTGACCGAAGCTGTTTGCGCGCGGATTCGCAAGCGTCTTGCGGACTGACCGTCGCGTATTCGCCGATCGCGAATACGTTCTCCTTCGGAGCCGTCCTGTATCGGGATCGCCAGCGCGTCGAACTTGACGGATGCGCCGCCAGATACCGTCCATTGCCGTCGGTAAGTTTGGTAGGCTTGTCGCCTGCCTTCGCTTGGCGGATCTCGATGTCGGTAAGTGATACGGTGAAAAAGCGGGTATCGTCCGTGAAGATTTCGACTGATACCCGCATTTTTCGACCGGGCGAGATCTCGAGCGAACGAGCGCGAACGGCGGACGGGCGCCAGGTGCCCGCTGGCAAGGGTTCCGGGCCAATCGCCGAACCAACACGAACAGGAGCGAACGAAGTGATCAGACATATCGTCATGTGGAAGTTGAAGGAATCGGCGGAAGGTGCCACGCGCGCGCAGAACGCGCTGAAGCTGAAGGAAAAGCTCGAAGGCTGCCGCGACCTCGTGCCGGGCACGTTACAGATCGACGTCGGCCTGGCGACCCCTGGCCTCGACGCGACCGCCGACATCGTGCTCGTCTCCGATTTCACCGACAAGGCCGCGCTCGACGCGTACCAGGTGCATCCGGTTCACCAGGAAGTGAAGAAGTTCGTCGTCGCGGTGGCCGAATCGCGCGAGTGTGTCGACTACATCGTCGACGTTGCCCGATGAGCGACGCGGCAACCCCGGCGGAAGGCCCGTCGATCGAAAGCCCGTTCGTCGATCTGCTCGGCGTTCAGCTCGTGTCCGCGAAGGACGGTGCGAGCGAGATCGTGCTGTCGCTCGAGGAGCGCCACATGAACACGTGGAGCATCGCGCACGGCGGCGTGACGATGACGCTCGCCGATATCGCGCTCGCGATGGCGGCGCGCAGCCTGACCGACGATGGCATCGGCGTCGTCACGGTCGAGATGAAGATGAACTTCATGCAGCCGGGCCGCGGCGAGCTGCGCGCTTACGGGCGCGTGATGCACCGCTCGACGACGATGGCCTACTGCGAAGGCGAAGTCCGCGACAGCGACGGCAATTTCGTCGCGAAGGCGCTCGGTACGTTCAAGTACATGCGGCGGCTCGCGGTCGGCCGCGACATCAAGCGGCAACGCTCGCGCACGGCGCCGGACGCCCACCCCGGCCCGAGCGACGCGTAAGCATCCGCCCCGCACGGCCCTGTCTCTTCGATGCGACAGGGCCGTTTCGTTTTGGCGGCGCGGAATGCCGGCACACGGCGCTGCGCGCACGCCGGCCCGGCCTTCGCGTGGCATCATGTCACGCTTGTCCGTTCACGGCGCCACGCCGGCGCCGTCCACACCGATGCCGCTGAATCCGAAGATCGCCCAGGTGCTCGACATGATCGAGCGTGCAAAACGTCCGTCGTATCACCACCAGACGCCGCAGCAGGCGCGCGCCGCGTACGAGAAAAGCGCGCCGATCCTCGACGTCGCGCCGGCCCCGATGCATTCGGTGGAGGAATGCGTGGTGCCGACACGCGACGGCCGCACGATCGGCGCGCGGCTGTATCTGCCGGTCGCGCCGAGCCTGGCGGAGCCGCTGCCCGCGCTCGTGTACTACCACGGCGGCGGCTTCACGGTCGGCAGCGTCGACACGCACGATGCGCTGTGCCGGATGTTCGCGCACGATGCGCAATGCGCGGTGCTGTCGGTCGGCTACCGGCTCGCGCCCGAACACAAATTTCCGACCGCGGTGAACGACGCGGACGACGCGCTGCAGTGGCTGCATCGCGAGGCCGCCGCGTTCGGCATCGACGCCGCCCGGCTGGCGGTCGGCGGCGACAGCGCGGGCGGGACGCTCGCGACGGTCTGCGCGGTGCTCGCGCGCGACGCGGGCATCCGTCTTGCGCTGCAGATGCTGATCTATCCGGGTGTGACGCGGAACCAGGACACCGAATCGCACGCGCGGCTCGCCAGCGGCCACCTGCTGACGCAGGACACGATCCAGTGGTTTTTCACGCAATACGTGCGCGATCGGGCGGATCGCGACGACTGGCGTTTCGCGCCGCTCGACGGCACGCGCGATGCGCCGTCGTTCGCGGGCGTCGCGCGGGCGTGGATCGCGACGGCCGAATACGATCCGCTGAGCGACGAGGGCGCCGCCTACGCGGACAAGTTGCGCGCGGCCGGCAACGCGGTCACGCTGGTCTGCTATCCGGGGATGATCCACGAATTCTTCAAGATGGGCGGCTACGTGCCGGAGGTGCGGGCCGCGCATGCCGATGCGGTCGCGGCGCTGAAGGCGGCATTCGACGAGGTTTGACGGCGGGTGGCCGACAGTGCGCACGCTGCGGGAGAATTGCGATGACGAACGGCGTGAGCGGGGTGGAAACGGGCGACTGGACGGTGCTGGGCGGCGACGCCGCACGCATCCGCGATGCGGTGTTCGTGCGCGAGCAGCAGATTCCGCCGGAATGGGAGCTCGACGACGACGATCCGCTGTCGCTGCATGCGGTCGCGTACCGGACCGACGCGGCGACCGGGCTGCGCCGCGCGGTCGCGACAGGGCGGCTGCTGCCGTCCGGCACGATCGGCCGCGTCGCGGTGCTGGCCGACATGCGCGGGCAGGGCGTCGGGTCGGCCGTGCTGAATGCGCTGCTGGACGCCGCGCGGCGCCGCGGCGAAGCCGTCGTGCGGCTGTACGCGCAGGATTCGGCGGTGTCGTTCTATCTGCGGCACGGCTTCGCGGCAGTCGGCGAACCGTTCGTCGAAGCCGGCGTGCCGCACGTCGAGATGGCACGCGCGCCGTAGCGCGCCGCGTGCGTGTTCAGCGCGGCCGCGCCGCGTCGATATCGAACGTAAACGCGCGTTCGAATGCGCCGGGGCGGACGGTGCGGTGCGAGCCGTCGTCGTCGCTGCGTTCCTTGACCTCGACCGTCAGCCGCACGCCTTCCTTCATCGTGACGCGCAGCGCGGTCGTGCCGCGCGTGCCGTATTCGGGCGTCTCGATGAACGCGGCCGACAGCGCGCGCTCGCGCTCGATCGGAATGCCCGTGTGCGGCAGCGCGTCGTCGTCCGCGACGTGCGGGTCGCGCATCAGCGCGATCAGCTCGTCGAGCGACGGGGTCGGGTTGTCGGTGAGCAGCGTGCCGAGCTCCGCGCGCTTGCGCACCACTTTGGGCCAGGGCGTATCGAGCCGCGCATTCGACAGCGCATGCACGCCCGGCGCGATCGCGACGGGCGCGGCGACACGGCTTTCGCCTTCGGGCGCGCGGTTGCAGAACCACGCGAGCTCGCGCCGGCGCCAGTCGCCGACGAGCAGGTTGAAGCCGTTGTACACGGCCGCATGCTCGGCAAGCTGCGCGAGATAGTCGAGCGGCGCGACGGACGTGCCGCCGAGAAAGTCGGAGACCAGCTTGCCGCGGGTCGGCGCGCCCGCGCGGATGTCGAACGGCGCGCGGTAGTTGGTCAGCGCGGCGAAGCGGCCGTCGCGCGAGACGCCGAGCCACGTGCCGCCCGCTTCGAGATCGCGGCCGGCCAGTACGCCCGGCACGTCCTCCCACCACGAGAGCGGCGCGCTGGTCCGGCGAAAGAACTCGTCGCGATTGGCGGCGAGGGTAAAGACGGGACCGGCGGCGGCATCGGGCTGCCAGTCGAAGGCAATCAGACACATCGGGCGAATCTCTCGCAGGAAACGTCGGGCGCCGGCTGCGACTCGCGAGCCGGCGCGCGAACGGGTTGTCAGTGCATCACGCTTCGGTCGGCCACGCGTACGGCAGCGCGTCGAACGAGAGCGCCGGGCCGTCGGCCGAACCGAGGTGCACCGTGCCGCTGTCGAGCGCGGCGAGCTTGATCTCGACGAGCGCGTCGACGCCGCCCGCCGGCGCGGCCGCCGCGTTGACGATCATCCCGCACGGCTGGCCCGGGTCGTCGCTGTGAAACAGCTCGACGCCGGCATGCACGGTATCGGTCTCGCCGGCGACGTGCGCGAGCGCGGTGCGGCGCTTGATCGTGCCGCGGTACTGGCTGCGCGCCACCACTTCCTGGCCCGGGTAGCACCCTTTCCTGAAGTTAACGGCACCGATCACGTCGAAGTTGACCATTTGCGGCACGAACTGTTCGACGGCCGGCTGCGTGATGCGCGGCTCGCCCGCGCGAACGTCGAGCCAGTCCCACACGGCGGGCGACACGACGGGCAGCGTGCCGGCCAGCGCGGCGAGGCGCGCGTCGACCTCGGCGCGCGGGCCGATCCACAGATACCGCTTGCGGCCGGCCGCATCGGGCACGCGGATCAGCGCGCCGGCCGGGCCGTCGACCTTCACGTGCACGCCGTCGGGCAGCGCATCGAAGATGCCCGACAGCGCGTCGCGTACGTCGCCCGCGAAGCCGGCCACCGCGAGCGCGTCGTTCGCGTCGGTCAGCTTCGCCTTCGCGCGCAGCACGAACATCGACAGCCGCTTCTGCACGGCCGGCTGCACGTCCTTCGACACGAGCAGGCGTACGTCGTGGCCGGCGCGCCACGTGAGGAACGACGCAAGCAGGCGGCCTTTCGGCGAGCAGTACCCGGACAGCCGCGCGCTGCCGGCATCGAGATGCTCGATGTCGTTGGTGAGCTGGCTGTGCAGGAACGTCGCGGCGTCGTCGCCGGCCACGTCGATCACGCCGAACTGCGGCAACGGCATGCAGGCGCCCGGCGCATCGAAATCGGCGGCGGACGGGCGGGGGAAAACGGGGAGCGAGGCAGATGCGGCCTGGGCAGCCGGTGAAGCGAACGGTGTGCTCATGGAATGAGGGAACAGTCAACCCTGACTTTGACGGAGGCGAGCAAGTATTATATGGGTCTTACCTGAGTCACGTTTCCATGTCCCTACTGAAGAAATGCGCCGCGACGATGGTGGCGCTGGCCGTCGTTGTGGCCGCTGCCGGCGCGGGCGGCGGGTATTACTGGGCAACCCGGCCGCTGTTGCTGGGCGCGGCATCGATCGACGTCACGATCAAGCCGCGCAGCAGCGTGAAGAGCGTCGCGCTGCAGCTCAAGCGCGGCGGCGTGCCGGTCGAGCCGTTCGCGTTCGTCGCGATGACGCGCGTGCTCGGGCTGTCGAGCCGCCTCAAATCGGGCAACTACGAATTCAAGACCGGCATCACGCCTTACGACGTGCTGCAGAAGATCGCGCGCGGCGACGTGAACGAGTATGTCGCGACGGTCATCGAGGGCTGGACCTTCAAGCGGATGCGCGCGGAGCTCGATGCGAACCCCGATCTGGTGCACACGACGGCCGGCATGAGCGACGCCGAGCTGCTGCGCGCGATCGACGCATCGGACAGCGCGGTGCGGCGCGGCAGCGGCGAGGGGCTGTTCTTCCCCGATACCTACCTGTTCGACAAGGGCACGAGCGACCTGAACATCTACCGGCGCGCGTACCGCCTGATGCAGACGCGCATCGACGAGGCCTGGGCCGCGCGCACGCCGGGGCTGCCGTACAAGACGCCTTACGAAATGCTGACGATTGCGTCGATCGTCGAGAAGGAAACGGGACACGCGGCCGACCGCGCGTTCGTCGCGGCCGTGTTCGCGAACCGGCTGCGCATCGGCATGCCGCTGCAGACCGATCCGTCGGTGATCTACGGGCTCGGCGACGCGTACGACGGCCGGCTGCGCAAGCGCGACCTGCAGACCGACACTCCCTACAATACCTACACCCGACGCGGGCTGCCGCCCACGCCGATCGCGTTGCCGGGTGTCGCCGCGCTGCAGGCGGCGATCAATCCGGCGCCGACGAGCGCGCTCTATTTCGTCGCGAAGGGCGACGGCACGAGCGTGTTCTCGGACACGCTCGGCGATCACAACAAGGCCGTGGACAAGTACATACGAGGTCAATAAATGGCGAGCGGTAAATTCATCACGTTCGAAGGCATCGACGGGGCGGGGAAGACCACCCACCTGCAATGGTTCTGCGAACGCCTCCAGGGCCGGCTGGCCGCGGCCGGCCGGCAGGTCGTCCTGACGCGCGAGCCGGGCGGCACGCAGCTCGGCGAGAAACTGCGCGACATCCTGCTGAACCAGCCGATGGATATCGAGACGGAAGCGCTGCTGATGTTCGCCGCGCGTCGCGAGCACCTCGCGCTCGTGATCGAGCCGGCGCTCGCGCGCGGCGACTGGGTCGTGTCGGATCGCTTCACCGACGCGACGTTCGCGTATCAGGGCGGCGGCCGCGGGCTGCCGCGCGACAAGCTCGAGACGCTCGAGCGCTGGGTGCAAGGCGGTTTCCAGCCCGACCTCACGGTGCTGTTCGACGTCGCGCCGCAAGTCGCGAGCGAGCGTCGCGGCGCCGCGCGCATGCCCGACAAGTTCGAAAGCGAATCCGACGCGTTCTTCTCGCGCACGCGCACCGAATACCTGCGTCGGGCGGAAGAGGCGCCGCACCGCTTCGCGATCGTCGACGCGACGCAACCGATTCCGGAGATCCGCCGGCAGCTCGAACGCGTGCTCGCCGCGCTGTAACCCGCAAGGAACGCACCCCATGATCTATCCGTGGCAAACCGACGACTGGAACCGCCTGCAGCAACTGCGTGCGCAATGGCCGCATGCGCTGCTGCTGCACGGTCAGGCCGGGATCGGCAAGCTGCAGTTCGCGCAGCATCTCGCGCAGGGTTTCCTGTGCGAATCGCCGCAGCCGAACGGCGAGCCGTGCGGCGCCTGCGCGGCGTGCAACTGGTTCTCGCAGGGCAACCATCCGGACTACCGGATCGTGCTGCCCGAGGCGCTGGCGGGCGAGGCGCCGGGCGCCGCCGACGACGCGAAGCCGGCCGACGCGGACGAAGGCGGCAAGAAGACGCGTGCGCCGAGCAAGGAAATCAAGATCGAGCAGGTGCGCGCGCTGCTCGACTTCTGCGGGGTCGGCTCGCACCGCGGCGGCGCGCGCGTCGTCGTGCTGTATCCGGCCGAGGCGCTCAATGTCGCCGCGTCGAACGCGCTGCTGAAGACGCTGGAGGAGCCGCCGCCGGGCATCGTGTTCCTGCTCGTGTCGGCGCGCATCGACCGCCTGCTGCCGACCATCATCAGCCGCTGCCGGCAGTGGCCGATGACCGTGCCGGCGCCGGAGGCCGCCTCTGCGTGGCTCGCGGCGCAGGGCGTGGACCATGCCAGCGCGCTGCTCGCCGAGGCCGGCGGCGCGCCGCTCGCCGCGCTGGCGCTCGCGAGCGACGAGAACCGCCCGCTGCGCGACTACACGCTGGGGCAGCTGGCCGCCGGCGCGGGCTGCGATCCTTTCGCCTGCGGCGAGGCGCTGCAGAAGCTGCCGGTGCCGCTGGTGCTCGGCTGGCTGCAGCGCTGGCTGTACGATCTGCTCGCGCAGCGGATGGCCGGCGCGCCGCGCTACTTCCCCACGCATGCGGCAGCCCTGGCGCGCTGCGCGGAAGCGGTCGACGCGAATGCATTCGCGCGCTTCATGAAGGCCGTGACGCGGCAGCGGACGGTCGAGAACCATCCGCTCAACGCGCGGCTCGTATTCGAGGAATTGTTTCTCGGATATCGGGAAATATTTGGTTGATCCGGTATTGTTTCCGATGAGTTGCGAAACGATGAACGGATCACGCGGCGGCCGGGCCGCGCACGTCGCCCGGCGCCGCATGCCGGCGGGCGCATGAGCGCCCGTCTCACGTATTCAGGAAACACGATGTTCGTCGACTCTCACTGCCACATCAATTTCAAGGGCCTGGCCGACCGCCTGCCGGCCGTTCTCGAGAACATGCGCGAGCACGAGGTCACGCACGCGCTGTGCGTGTCGGTCGATTTCGAGACGCTGCCCGACGTGCTCGCGATCGCCGAAGCGCACGACAACGTGTACGCGTCGGTCGGCGTGCATCCCGATCACGAGGACGCGCGCGAGCCGACGCTCGCGGAGCTGGTCGAGCTGGCCGCGCACCCGAAGGTCGTCGCGATCGGCGAAACCGGCCTCGACTACTACCGTCTCGAAGGCCGCTCGATCGCCGACATGGAATGGCAGCGCGACCGCTTTCGCACGCACATCCGCGCGGCGACCGCGACGATGAAGCCGCTGATCGTCCACACGCGTTCGTCGTCGGAAGACACGCTGCGGATCATGGCCGAGGAGCGCGCGGACGTGCCGGGCGGCGTGATGCACTGCTTCACCGAGCCGTGGCCGGTCGCGGAGCAGGCGCTCGCGCAGAACTTCCATATCTCGCTGTCGGGCATCGTCACGTTCAAGAACGCGACCGACGTGCAGGACGTCGCGCGGCGCGTGCCGCTCGACCGGCTGCTGATCGAGACCGACTCGCCGTACCTCGCGCCGGTGCCGTATCGCGGCAAGCCGAATGAACCTGCGTACGTCAGCCATGTCGGACGCTTTATCGCATCCGAGCGCGGTGTCGCCGTCGAGGCGCTCGCCGATGCGACGACGCAGAACTTTTTCCGGCTGTTCAAGATCGCCCGCTAACGACGTGCGCGCAGCCGACAACCGAGGGAAGGAGCCCACAACAATGACGAAGCCGACCAACCATCTGTCCAAACGCGTACTCGTTGCCGCCGCATTCGTCGCGAGCGGCCTGTTCGCCGCCGCCGGCGCGCATGCCGAGTCGCTCGACGCGGTCGTCAAGGCCGTCAAGTTCGACGACATCGCCGATATCGGCAAGCAGCTCAAGAGCGGCAAGCTCGATCCGAACACGGTCGCGCCGAACGGCGACCCGATCCTCGTGATCGCCGCGCGCGAGAAGTCCGACAAGGTCGCGGCGGCGATCGCCACGACGCCGAACGTCGATCTCGAGAAGGAAGACAAGGCCGGCGAAAACGCGCTGATGCTCGCGTCGCTGAACGGCGACCTCAACCTCGTCAAGCTGCTGATCGACAAGGGCGCGGAAGTGAGCAAGAAGGGCTGGGCGCCGCTGCACTACGCGGCGACCAACGGCCAGGACGCGGTCGTCAAGGTGCTGCTCGACCACGACGCGTACATCGACACCGCGTCGCCGAACGGCACGACGCCGCTGATGATGGCCGCGCGCGGCAACCATGCGTCGACGGTCACGCTGCTGCTCGACCAGGGCGCCGATCCGCAGGTGAAGAACCAGCTCGGCATCACCGCGCTCGAGTTCGCGAAGCACTACAACGCGCCGGACGCGATCGAGATCCTGAGCAAGCGGACGACGCGTATCGGTGCGGCGACGCCGGCAGATGCTCAAAAGAGTGCAAAATAACGGTTTTTGGTGCGGCGGCGCGTGTCCGCCCGGCCGGCTTCCGGCCGGAGCAGCGCGTCCGGCGCCGCACCGGCCAAGGCAGCAGGCGGTCTCCGGCCGCATTGACATAAGAAGGAACACCATGTTGCGCGCAATGTTTTGTGCCGCGGCGTTTGCCGTGCCGTTGTCGGCGGCGGCTTTCACGGGCGCGGATCTCGACCGGCTGTGCGCGAAGACGGACGTCAAGTCGCGGGCGTCGTGCGCGGCCTATATCGAAGGCGCCGCCGACGGCGTCTACAACACGATCGATGCGATCGGCGGCACCACGGGGCCGCGCGTCGGCCAGTACTTCTGCCTGCCGCCCGACATCCGGGCGCAACAGATGACGGACGCGGTGCGCAAGTACATCGCGGAAAATCCGAAGCTGGCCGACTACAACGCGAGCACCGCGGTGTCGCTCGGTCTCGGCAAGGCGTTTCCCTGCAGGAGCGGCAACTGATCTGACGCCGTGTCCGGGCGCGTGCGTGGCCCGGACGTCGCCGACGCATCCAGGACGAAGCCTGTGCGCTTCATCACTCGAGGGCGCCGATGATTTCAATCGAGGAACTGCAGCGCATCGCCGATGCGCCGTTGCATTCGTGGCTCGGCACGCTGGGCGTGTCGGTCATCGTCATACTGGTCGTCACGGTCGTGCACCGCCTCGGCGCACGCATCGTCAAGCGCATCGCGCAGCCGTATCCGCTGATGAGCGCGATCCTGCGCTACATCGACAAACCGTCGCTCGTCGTGCTGGCGCTGCTGGCGCTCGAGTTCCTGTGGGTCCAGGCGGACGACGGCATGTCGTTCGTGCGCGGCATGCGCACCGCGGCCGCGGTCGGCTCGATCGTGTCGCTCACGTGGCTGCTGGTGCGGCTCGCGGCCGGCGTCGGCGACGCGATCATCCAGGCCCATCCGATCGATACGGCCGACAACCTCCAGGCGCGGCGCGTTCATACGCAGGCCAAGGTGCTCGTGCGGACCGTGATGGTGTTGATCGTGATCATCGGCACGGGCGCCGCGCTGATGACGTTTCCGAACGTGCGCCAGATCGGCGCGAGCCTGCTGGCATCGGCCGGCGTGGCCGGGCTGGTCGCCGGTATCGCCGCGCGGCCGGTGCTCGGCAACCTGATCGCCGGGTTGCAGATCGCGCTCACGCAGCCGATCCGGCTCGACGACGTGGTCGTGATCCAGGGCGAGTGGGGGCGCATCGAGGAAATCACCGGTTCGTTCGTGTCGGTGCGGCTGTGGGACCAAAGGCGCCTCGTCGTGCCGCTGCAGTGGATCATCGAGAACCCATTCACGAACTGGACGCGCAGCAGCGCGGAAATCATCGGCACCGTCTATCTGTCGGTCGACTACCGCACGCCGCTCGCGCCGCTGCGCGAGGAACTCGCGCGGCTCGTCCAGGCCGCGCCCGAGTGGGACGGCCGCGTGCAGGTGCTGCAGGTGACCGACGCGACGGAGCGCACGATGCAGTTGCGCGCGCTCGTCAGCGCGGCCGATTCGTCGTCGTGCTGGGATCTGCGCTGCCGCGTGCGCGAAGGGCTGATCGCCTATTTGCAGAACCGCTATCCGCAATGCCTGCCGCGCAGCCGGATGGAACTGTACCCGCACGAATCCGCGCCGGACGCGCCGACTCCCGAACGGCCGCATGTGCGCTCGCCCGCCGCCAGCACGGCGGCCAACACCGCAGCCGATCCGCAGGCTGTCGACGGCCGCTGAATACGCCCGGCCTGCTGCCATTGCCCATTTCCCATGACCGCGCTGAAGACGCTCGCCATCGCCAATTACCGCTCGCTGCGCGAGCTGATCGTGCCGCTCGCGGCGCTCAACGTCGTCACGGGGCCGAACGGCAGCGGCAAGTCGAGCGTGTACCGCGCGCTGCGGCTGCTCGCCGATACCGCGCAGGGCCGCGTGATCCCGTCGCTCGCGCGCGAAGGCGGCTTGCCGTCGACGTTGTGGGCCGGCCCCGAGCGCTTCTCGCGCGCGATGCTGGCCGGCGAGGTGCCGGTGACGGGCACCGTGCGCAATGGCCCGGTGAGCCTGAAGCTCGGCTTCGCGTGCGACGATTTCGGCTATTCGATCGATCTGGGCTTGCCGGTGCCGAGCCATTCGCAGTTCGCGCTCGATCCGGTGGTCAAGCGCGAATGCATCTGGGGCGGCGCGGTGCCGCGCCCGTCCACGCTGCTGGTCGACCGGCAGGGCGCGCAGATCCGTGCGCGCACCGCATCGGGCGACTGGCAGACGATTCCGCAGCCGGTCGCGAGCTTCGACAGCATGATGACCGAGTTCGCCGACCCGACCGGCGCGCCCGAGATGATCGCAGTGCGCGAACGGATCCGCTCGTGGCGCTTCTACGACCATTTCCGGACCGATGCGCAGGCGCCGGCGCGCCAGTCGCACATCGGCACCCATACGCCGGTGCTCGCGGACGACGGGGCCGACCTGGCCGCCGCGCTGCAGACGATTCGCGAAATCGGCGACGCGGCGGCGCTCGACACGGCGATCGACGACGCGTTTCCCGGCGCGTCGGTCGAGATCGACAATCCGGGCGGCCGCGGCCGCTTCGACGTGCTGATGCGCCAGCCGGGGCTGCTGCGGCCGCTGGCGGCGGCCGAGCTGTCCGACGGCACGCTGCGCTACCTGCTGCTCGCGGCCGCGCTGCTGACGCCACGGCCGCCCGCGTTGATGGTGCTGAACGAGCCGGAGACGAGCCTGCATCCCGATCTGCTGCCGGCGCTCGGCCGCCTGATCGCGCGGGCGGCCCGGCACTCGCAGGTGCTGGTCGTGTCGCACGCGGCGCGGCTCATCGCGACGCTCGAGCGCGAGGCCGGCTGCGAATCGCTGGTGCTCGACAAGCGGCTCGGCGCGACCGCGCTCGTCGATGCCGATTCACGCGACCTGCCGGCATGGAAGTGGCCGTCGCGTTGACGGCCCGATCGTGTGCCTGGGGGCGAGATCGGCAGCCGGCGGCGCCGGATCGGCCCGGCCGGGGCCTGATGCGAGGTAGGCCCCGGGCCCGGGCGGCCGAATGTATCCGGTCTGTAACAACCCCCAAAAAATGCAAGACCTGCGGTTCCGCTCCTCGGGATCGCCAATAATAATGAGATATCCGGCTGGTGCCATGCCGGCCCGCGCTGAATGGACGCAGGGCGGGATCGCATGAGCGAGTGCTCCGCCGGCCGTGCCGCAACGGACAGGACACAGGAGACGTCGACCATGAGAATTGCCCAGATCGCCCCGCTGACCGAATCCGTGCCGCCGAAGCTGTACGGCGGCACGGAGCGCGTCGTGTCCTACATCACCGAGGCGCTCGTCGAGCTCGGCCATGATGTGACGCTGTTCGCGAGCGGGGATTCGACGACGCGGGCGAAACTCGAGCCCGTGTGGCCGCGCGCGCTGCGGCTCGATTCGTCGATCCGCGACCGCGTCGCGCCGCACATGCTGCTGATGGAGACGGTCGCGCGCCGCGCGAAGGATTTCGACGTACTCCATTTCCACATGGACTACTACTCGTTCTCGGTCTTCAACCGGCAGGAAACGCCTTACGTGACGACCCTGCACGGCCGGCTCGACCTGCCCGAGCAGCAACCGGTGTTCGACACGTTCAACACGGCGCCGGTGATCTCGATTTCGAATTCGCAGCGCCAGCCGTTGCCGCAGGCGAAATGGCTGACGACCGTCTATCACGGGCTGCCCGATACGCTGTACATGCCGCAGCCCGTCGAGCCGCGCTATCTCGCGTTCCTGGGCCGCATCTCGCCGGAAAAACGCGTCGACACCGCGATCCGCATTGCCCGCCAGTGCGGGCTGCCGATCCGGATCGCCGCGAAGATCGACACGGCCGACCAGGAATACTTCGACCGCGAGATCAAGCCGCTCTTCGCGTTGCCGCACGTCGAATACATCGGCGAGATTGCCGATCACGAGAAGGCCGAATTCCTGTCGGGCGCGCATGCGCTGCTGTTTCCGATCGACTGGCCGGAGCCGTTCGGCCTGGTGATGATCGAGGCGATGTCGTGCGGCACGCCGGTGATCGCATTCAACCGCGGCGCGGTGCCCGAAGTGGTGGACGAGGGGGTATCGGGTTTCATCGTCGAGGATGAAATCAGCGCGGTGGCCGCCGTGAACCGGCTGCACCTGCTGCCGCGTGCGCGCGTGCGGCAGCGCTTCGAGGAGCGCTTCACGTCGCGCCGGATGGCGCAAGAGTACGTCGACGTGTACCAGTCGGTGATCCGCGCGCAGAAGCGCTCGCGCTTCAAGGTGATCGACTCGACGACCTGATCCACCAGACCGATCCGGCGCGCGGCGCAGGCGGATAAAAAAACGGCGATGCCCGCAAGGACATCGCCGTTTGCGCATGCCCCGCGCGCCATGCGCGCGGGCGTGCGTCGACGTCAGATCTTGAGCTTCGTGACCTTCGTGCCGTTGATCGACACGTCGCCCATCAGGCCCGCGTTGGTCAGCACGACGACCTGGATCGGCGCCGTGGCCGTGTTGGAGTCGACCGCACCGTTCGCGCCCATCTTCACGAGTGCGACCGATGCGCCGGCGCCGGCCGCCCAGCCGTCCGAGTTGCGGAATTCGTCGAGCGCCTGCTGCGTCATGAACAGGAACACGACCGCCTTCGATTGCGCGCCGGCCTGCAGGCCGACCGACAGCGACGACGTGTTGTAGTAGCCGACGGTGCTGCCGCCCACGCGCAGCGCGCCGTTGCCGGACTGGGCGCCGACGATGAAGCCGGCCTGCAGCACTTCGGGGAAGACCAGCACGCCGCGCGATTTCGCGACGAGCTCGCGCGAACCCTTGACGGTGGAGTACATGCGCGACAGCGTGGCGTCGACGCTCGCGTCGATCGACTGACGCTTCGACGCGTTGGTCGCGGCGTTGTCCGGCTTGTCCGGGGTGGTGGTGCAACCGGTGAGCGCGAGGCTACCGACGATCAGCGCGGCGGCGGCTTTGAGCACAAGAGTCCGTTTTTGCATCGTTGTTCTCCATCGGATGATGTTCGGAGTGAGTCTCGCTCAAGGAGCGGATCACGTCGGCAGTTATATCACAGCGGATTGGCGCCTTTTTTCGTTGCCGTGTGAAAAAGCGTCAAATCGCGCGGCGGTGTCGCGGCGCGCCAACGACGCATCGACGCCGACGCGCAAGGCGCGCCCGGCGCGTGACCGGCTGGCGGCGAACGCGAAGGTCGAACAAAGGGCGGCGGCGCGCGCCGGTGTCAGTGCGTGACGGGCGGAACGGGCGGCTTGATCGGCGGGCGGCGCAGCGCGCGACGGATCAGCGCGATCACGACGCCGCACGCGAACAGGAACGCGGCCGGGACGACCCAGTAGCCGACGAACGCATGCCACAGGTAACCGGCGAGCGTGTTGCGGCGCACCACGTATTCGTCGCGGGCCGCCTGCTGGCGCGGCGCGTTGGCGGCGAGCACGTCGGCCGGGCAGCCGGCCGCGCGCGCCTCGTCAGGATCCCCGTGGCACTTCGCGGCGGCGCCGGCGGCCTGCTGCGCGTCGGTGAGCTGCCAGGTGGTCAGCGCAAGCTGCAGGTCCGTCTTGTTGTACGCCATTTCCTCGCGGATCTCGCGCACGGCGACGATCGCGACGGGCACGGCCCAGAACACGATCACGATCAGCCAGCGGCGGAACCAGCGGTGTTGTCTCCATGCCATCCAAGCCTCCGTTTGACGCGCGTGCGCGTCCGTCTCGAGGGCGGCCCGATGGCGCTTCTTGGTCTTGGATGGGCCGCGTTGCAGCCATCATAGAAGAAAACGCGGCGAATTGCCGCACCATGTGGCGACGCCGCGGCGGCGGGCCGGAAAAACGGGGTGGGAAGGGGGGGCAATGCGTGGGTCGATGCGCGTGCAACGAAAACGAAAATGCCGCGCCCGCCGAAGCGGTGCGCGGCAGTCGAGACGGGAGCGCCGGAACTCAGGCGGCCGGCTGGTTGCTCAGGCAGCTCTTCATGAACGCCTTGCGATCGTCGCCTTTCTTGCCGGTGGCCTGCGTGTTGCACGCCTTCATCTTTTCCTGCTGCGTCATCGCCTTCGCGGGCTTCGCCGACAGGCAGTCCTTCATGAACGCCTTGCGTTCATCGCCCGTCTTGCCGGTGGCCTGCGTGTTACAGGCCTTCATCTTGTCCTGCTGGCTGTTCGCCGCGAATGCGGGGGAAGCCAGCATGCCGCCGAGAAGCACTGCGGCTACGAGCGATTGAATTTTCATTTCGACACTCCCATGGGGTGAGTTGCGTGTGATCGACGCGTCACGAAGCACGACGCGATGAGGACGGGGCCACATCGCACCACGCGTTCCGATTATGGCAAATCAATGTGAAAACACCAAAACGGCACTTTCTATAACGTTGCGGACGCCACGGCCGTTGACGGCACGCGCGTGCCGGAGATCGGGACAAACCATGACGCGCGACGGCCGGCCACGGCCGCCGCGCGGGAACCTGCCGGCGCGCGGCCGCGAGCCATTACAATCGCGGCCATGAATACTCCGAACTCCGCATCTTCTCCGTCCGCGGCGGCGCTGCCGCGCATCGCCGTACTCGCTACCGGCGGCACGATCGCCGGCGCCGCGCCCGACGCGGCCAGCACGGCCGGCTATCAGGCCGGCGCGCTCGGCGTCAATTTTCTGGTCGACGCCGTGCCGGCGCTCGCATCGGTCGCACGCATCGACGCCGAGCAGGTCGCCAGCATCGACAGCAAGGATCTCGCGCTGCCGCTGTGGAACACGCTCGCCGCGCGGATCGACGCGCTGATGGCCGATCCGGCCATCGACGGCATCGTGATCACCCACGGCACCGATACGCTCGAGGAAACCGCGTACGCGCTGCATCTGGTCGTCCGGGGCGACAAGCCCGTCGTGCTGACGGCCGCGATGCGGCCGGCGACCGCGCTGTCGTCCGACGGCCCGCTGAACCTGTTGAACGCGGTGACGGTGGCCGCCCATCCGGCCGCGCGCGGGCAGGGCGTGCTGGTCGCGTTCAACAACCGGATCCATGGCGCGCGCGAGGTCGTGAAGACGAGCACGTACGCGGTCGACGCGTTCCAGTCGCCGGAGCTCGGTGCGCTCGGCTGGGTGCAGGACGGCCGCGTCGAATTCGCCCGCCGCGTCACGCGCACGCGCGACGCGCAACTGGCGATCGCGGCGACCTGGCCGCCGGTCGAAGTCGTCGCGAGCTATGCGGGCGTGACGCGCACGGCCGTCGACGCGCTCGTCGCGGCCGGCGTGCGCGGCCTCGTCGTCGCGGGGACCGGCAACGGGTCGATCCATGCGACGCTGCAGGCGGCACTCGCCGAGGCGGCGAGCGCGGGCGTGGCCGTGGTCCGTGCGTCGCGCGTCGGGTCGGGGCACGTGATGCGCAACGGCGCCGCGAGCGACGATGCGCTCGGTTTCGTGAGCGCGGGCTCGCTGCACCCGTTCAAGGCGCGCGTGCTGCTGATGCTCGCGCTCGCGAACGGCATTCACGATCGCGACGCACTGCAACGCGCATTCGACACGCTGTGACCGATGGCCGCCGCTCGGGCGGCGCGTAGAGCATAAAAAAATGGCAGGCCAATGGCCTGCCATTTTTGCGTCAGTGCTGCGCGAATGCTCAGGACTGCGGCGGAATCACGAGCTTCTGGCCCGGGTAGATCCGGTCCGGGCTCGACAGCATCGGCTTGTTCGCCTCGAAGATCACCGGATACTTGTTCGCGTCGCCGTACACTTCCTTGGCGATCGCCGACAGCGTGTCGCCCGGCTTCACGTCGTGGTACTGCACTTCCGGATCGTCCGGCTGCAGATCGTCGTCGTTGACGCCCGCGACACCCTGCACGTTGCCGGCCGCGACCTTGACCTTCGCCTTGGTGTCGAGATCGGCGACGCTGCCCGACAGCGTGACGGTGCGCGATGCGCCGTCGAACGCGACGGTCAGGTTCGACGTGTCGAGCCCTTGCGAGTTGATGTAATGCTTGATCGCATCGGCCGCGGTCTGGTTCGCGGCATTCGGATCTTCCGCTGCCTGTGCATCGGCGTGACCCAGCAGTTTTTCACCCGCCTCCTTGATAAACGAAAGAAGACCCATCGTTGCACTCCTTAGGTGGTTGAAAAGAAAACGCGCCGTGAAGTGGCGAAAAAAACACCGCGCTGGGTGCGGGCCCCGGAAGGGGCGCGCGGGCGCGGCGGTTTTCTCGAAAGGCGTGGCGAAAGTGTAGGCGTTCGACGCGACGAATGCATGAAAAATCGCTCGCTCGAACGTAAAGAAATGTAATACGCGAAATCCGACAGGCGGACACCCGACGACGACGTCTGACCGACCAAGGCTTCCCCGGCGCCGCCGGGTGCCGCTGCGGACCCCACCACGCCGCTCTCAGCCCAGAGCGGCGTTTTTTCGCCCCGTCGCGCACGCGTTTTTGCGATGCGCGGCGGGGCGCCCCACCGTGATGCGCGCGTGCATCGCGCATCGATGCGACCGGCCGCGGCCGGCTCGCGTGTGTTCGTCGCGCGCGTTTGCCGTTGCAGCGAAACGCGCGCTGTTGCATCCGCGTTACGCGGCCGGCGTCTGGCCGATCTCGAAGTTCGACATGATCTCGAGTGCGCGCACGAGGGCCGAGTGATCCCATGCCTTGCCGCCGTGCGAGGCGCACACGCTGAACAACTGCTGCGCGCTCGCGGTGTGCGGCAGCGCGAGGCCGAGCTTGCGTGCGCCGTCGAGCGCGAGGTTCAGGTCCTTCTGGTGCAGCTCGATGCGGAAGCCCGGATCGAACGTGCGCTTGGTCATCCGCGCGCCGTGCACTTCGAGGATGCGCGACGCGGCGAAGCCGCCCATCAGCGCCTGGCGCACGCGCTCCGGATCGGCTCCCGAGCGGGCGGCGAACAGCAGCGCTTCGCCAACGGCTTCGATGTTCAGCGCGACGATGATCTGGTTCGCGACCTTGCAGGTCTGGCCCGCGCCATTGTCGCCGACGAGCGTGATGTTCTTGCCCATCTTCTCGAACAGTGGCTTCGCGCGCTCGAACGCCTTTTCCGGGCCGCCGACCATGATCGTCAGCGTCGCTTCGCGTGCGCCCACTTCGCCGCCGGACACCGGCGCGTCGAGGTAGTCGCAGCCGAGCGCGTTGACCTGCTTCGCGAATGCCTGCGTGTCGAGCGGCGAGATCGAGCTCATGTCGATCACGAGCTTGCCGGCTGTCAGGCCCTTCGCGACGCCGTCGTCGGCGAACAGCACGTTACGCACGTCGGGCGTGTCCGGCACCATCGAGATGATGATGTCGGCGTGCTGCGCGACTTCGGTCGAGTTCGCGACGACCTTCGCGCTCGCGCGCAGATCGTCCGGCACCGGGAACGCGCCGTTCACGACGAGCTGATGATCGCCCTTGAGCAGGTTGCGCGCCATGTGCGCGCCCATGATGCCGAGGCCGATGAAACCGATGGTTGCCATGTGAAAGTCTCCTGTGGGGCTGAAAACGGGAGGGGCGCGACTCAGGCGGCGCGACGCGCCGAGGCCGGTGCGCAGCCGGCCACGCTTTGCAGCCAGCCGAGGCCCTCCGTCGTGGTGGTGCGGGGCTTGTATTCGCAGCCGACGTAGCCGGCATAGCCGAGCCGGTCGAGCAGCGCTAACAGGAACGCATAGTTGATTTCGCCGGTGCCCGGCTCGTTGCGGCCCGGGTTGTCCGCGAGCTGGACGTGGCCGATCGACGCGAGGTTGCGTTCGATCGTCGCGGCCAGTTCGCCTTCCATGCGTTGCATGTGATAGATGTCGTACTGCAGGAACAGGTTGTCCGAGCCGACCGCGCGGATCACGTCGAGGCCTTCCGACGAGCGGTTCAGCGCGAAGCCCGGGATGTCGAAGCGGTTGCACGGCTCGACGAGCAGGCGGATGCCTTCGCGCTTGAGCGCATCGGCGGCGAAGCGCAGGTTGTCGACGATCGTCACGAACGTCTTGTCGCGCGCGGTGCTCGCCGACGGGATGCCGACGAGGCAGTTCAGTTGCGGCGCCTTCAGCGCCTTCGCATACTCGATCGCACGGCCGACGCCTTCCTGGAATTCGCCGACGCGATCGGGCAGGCACGCGATGCCGCGCTCGCCCTGATCCCAGTTGCCGGCAGGCAGGTTGTGCAGCACGAGGCGCAGGCGGTGCGTCTCGAGCCGTTCGGCGAGTTCCTCTTTCGCGTACGGGTACGGGAACAGGAATTCGACGGCGTCGAAGCCCGCGTCCGCGGCCGCCTTGAAGCGGTCGAGGAACGGCACTTCGTTGAACAGCATGGTCAGGTTTGCAGCAAACTTCGGCATGAGCTAAGCCTCTTCGGTCGGTCAGTCAAAAAATGTCGTGCGATTCAGTCGAGCATCGAGATCGCGGTCGGTGCGTGCTCGGCCTTTTCGGCGAGATCCTCGAATTCGTTGATCGCGTCGATTTCGGTGCCCATCGAGATGTTCGTCACGCGCTCGAGGATCACCTCGACGACCACCGGCACGCTGAATTCTTCCGCGAGCGTTTGGGCCTGGCGCAGCGCCGGCTCGATCTCTTCCGGCTTGAACACGCGCAGCGCCTTGCAGCCGAGGCCTTCGGCCACCGCCACGTGGTCGACGCCATACCCGTTCAGCTCCGGCGCGTTCACGTTGTCGAACGCGAGCTGCACGCAGTAGTCCATGTCGAACGCGCGCTGCGCCTGGCGGATCAGCCCGAGGTACGAGTTGTTCACGACGACGTGCACGTACGGCAGCTTGAATTGCGCGCCGGCGGCGAGCTCCTCGATCATGAACTGGAAGTCGTAGTCGCCGGACAGCGCGACGATCGGGCGGCTCGGGTCGGCCGCGCGCACGCCGAGCGCGGCGGGGATCGTCCAGCCGAGCGGGCCGGCCTGGCCGCAGTTGATCCAGTTGCGCGCCTTGAACACGTGCAGGAACTGCGCGGCGGCGATCTGCGACAGGCCGATCGTGCTGACGTAGCAGGTATCGCGGCCGAACACCTTGTTCATCTCCTCGTACACGCGCTGCGGCTTGACCGGCACGTTGTCGAAGTGCGTCTTGCGCTGCAGCGTGTGCTTGCGTGCCTGGCAGTCGGCGACCCACGCGCTGCGATCCTTCAGCTTGCCGGCGGCCTTCCATTCCTGCGCGACCGCGACGAACAGCTCGAGGGCGGCCTTCGCGTCGGACACGATGCCGAGATCCGGGCCGAACACGCGGCCGATCTGCGTCGGCTCGATGTCGACGTGCACGAACTTGCGGCCCTTCGTGTAGACCTCGACGCTGCCCGTGTGGCGGTTCGCCCAGCGGTTGCCGATGCCGAGCACGAAGTCGGACGCGAGCATCGTCGCGTTGCCGTAGCGGTGCGAGGTCTGCAGGCCGACCATGCCGGCCATCAGCGGGTGGTCGTCGGCAATCGCGCCCCACGACATCAGTGTCGGGATCACCGGCACGCCGACCGTTTCCGCGAACTGCACGAGCAGGTCCTCGGCCGCCGCGTTGAGCACGCCGCCGCCCGACACGATCAACGGCTTGTCCGCGTCGTTGAGCATCGCGAGCGCCTTCTCGATCTGCGCGCGGGTGGCCGCGGGCTTGTAGACCGGCAGCGGTTCGTACGTGTCGATGTCGAATTCGATTTCGGCGAGCTGCACGTCGATCGGCAGGTCGACCAGCACCGGGCCCGGACGGCCCGAGCGCATCAGGTGAAACGCCTGCTGGAACACGCGCGGCACGAGCGCCGGTTCGCGCACGGTGACGGCCCACTTCGTGACCGGCTTCGCGATCGATTCGATGTCGACGGCCTGGAAGTCTTCCTTGTAGAGACGTGCGCGCGGCGCCTGGCCCGTGATCGCGAGGATCGGAATCGAGTCGGCGGACGCGGAGTAGAGGCCGGTGATCATGTCGGTACCGGCGGGGCCTGACGTGCCGATGCACACGCCGATGTTGCCCGGCGCCGCCCGCGTGAAGCCTTCGGCCATGTGCGATGCGCCTTCGACGTGGCGCGCCAGCACGTGGCTGATGCCGCCCGACTTGCGCATGGCCGAGTAGAACGGGTTGATCGCGGCGCCCGGCACGCCGAACGCGGTCTGGATGCCTTCCTTCTCGAGCACGAGTACGGCAGCGTCGACGGCTCTCATCTTGGCCATGAATGTCTCCTTGAATGGTGGAATCTTGCGAATCGATCTGTTGAGGACACTTTAGGGATGCAGGAAAGGTTTGATAAGATCAGCCGAAGTCGCTTATTTCGAAACTAAAAGTATGGAATGACGGCCGGACGGGGCTTCCCGCCGGTGTCGGAGCCGGGTGGAGACAGCAGATGGATCGTTTCAAGCAGATCGAGACGTTCGTGCGGGTGGCCGATGCCGGCAGCCTCGCGGCGGCGGCGCTCGAGGAGGGTGTGTCGCCGGTGGTGCTCGGGCGGCGCATCGACGCGCTGGAGAAGCGCCTCGGCGTGAAGCTGATGTACCGCTCGACGCGGAGGCTGGTGGTCAGCGAGGAGGGCGCCGCGTTTCTCGAGCGTTGCCGCGGGCTGCTGTCCGAATGGGATCAGGCCGAGAACGAGCTGGCCGCCGGGCGGCGCGCGGTCAGCGGGCACCTGATCGTGTCGGCGCCGGCCGCGTTCGGGCGCAAGCACGTCGCGCCGCACGCGCCCGGCTTCCTGGCCGACAAGCCGGAGATGCAGCTGTCGTTCAACCTGACCGACCGGGTCGTCGACCTGGTGCGCGAAGGCTACGACCTGTCGATCCGGATCGGCGGCGCGGTCGATCCGAACTTCGTCGCGGTGAAGCTCGCGTCGAACCGGCGCGTCGTGTGCGGCACGCCCGACTATTTCCGTCAGCACGGCCGCCCGAAGTCGCTCGACGACCTGCTCAAGCACAACTGTCTCGCGTTCAACCTGCAGGGCGGGCAGAACCGCGGCTGGTATTTCCAGCGCCACGGCAAGATCGCGACGATGCGCGTGACCGGCAATCTCGACTGCAACGACGGCGAGCTGCTGCACCGCTGGGTGGCCGAAGGGCTCGGGCTCGGCTGGCGCTCGACGTGGGAAATCGCCGCGCAGCTCGAGACGGGCGAACTCGAGACCGTGCTCGACGACTACGCGCTGCCCGACTACGACATCCTCGCGGTCTACCCGCAGCAGCGCTACGTGCCGGCGCGCGTGCGCTACTTCATCGACTACCTGCGCGAAGCGTACGCGCGCCCCGGCTACTGGAGCACCACGCCGTAACGGGCGGCCCGCCCGGCCGCCCGGCGATTTTTTACGCTTCATGCACGCGGCGCGGGAATAAACTCGACGCAGCAGCGGTAAGGTCATCGAGCGCGCACGTTGCCGGTCTGTCCGGGCGCCGTGCGCGGAACGGGCGCGGCGTCGGCCGCCGGGACCAGGGAGGCCATGTGGGGCAAGCCGGACAGGCGGTCGATGAACGGGCGGCGGACGATGCGCTCGTGCGCGGCGAGCGGTTTCGCGCGCTCGTGCTGCCGCATCTCGACGCCGCTTACAACCTCGCGCGCTGGCTGAGCGGCAGCGCCGGCGACGCGGACGACGTCGTGCAGGACGCGTGCATGCGCGCGCTGCGCTTCGTCGATTCGTGTCGCGGCGACAACGCGCGGCCGTGGCTGCTGACGATCGTGCGCCACACCTGGTACACCGAATGGCGGCGGCGCACGCATGCGCACGAGGTCGCGCTGCCCGACACGCTCGACGACGCCGACGTGCCCGACGACTGGCAGCCGGCGACGGAGGACCCGCTCGCGCACCTGCTGCGCGGCGAGAACGTGCGGCTCGTGAACGCGGCGCTCGCGAAGCTGCCGACCGAATACCGCGAGGTGCTCGTGCTGCGCGAAATGGAAGACTTGAGCTACCGCGAGATCGCGGCGATCGCGGACGTGCCGGTCGGCACGGTGATGTCGCGGCTCGCACGCGGCCGGCGCAAGCTCGCCGCGCTGCTGGCCGGCGAGCCGGCGCCGACGACCGAAGGCCGGCCGGGCCGTGCGTCGGCGGGCGGAACCGCATCGGAGGCGATCGATGGACTGTAACGAAGCGCGAGCGTTGCTGGACGCGGACGTCGACCGCGAGCTGTCGGCGCCCGATGCGTTGCGGGTCCAGCAGCATGTCGAAGGGTGCGACGCGTGCCGCCGCGAACGCGCGCGGATCGTCACGCTGGTGCAGGCCGTGCGGCAGGCCGAATATCACCGCGCGCCGGACGCACTGCGGGCGAGCATTCTCGCGAGCCTGCCGGCAGCGGCCGCGCCTGTTCACGAACCGTCGCGATCCGAGCCGCGGCCCGAGCCCCCGTCGCCGCGGCGGCGGCCGCCCGGACGCGAATGGTTCTCGTGGCTGGCCGGGCGGGGCGGGCCGGCACGACCGGGCCCGGTCGGCGCCGGCCCGCGCGTGGCCGCGTGGCCGGGCCTCGGCTGGGGCGTCGCGTTGCTGATGGCGGTCGCGGCGGCGGGCGGCATGGCGTGGTCCGCCCGCCACGCGGACACCGACCGAACGGTCGACGAACTGGTCGCGAGCCACGTGCGGGCCGATCTGTCGGCGCGCGACATCGACGTGATCTCGACCGACCAGCACACGGTCAAGCCGTGGTTCAACGGCCGGCTCGATTACGCGCCGCCGGTCGAGGATCTCGCCAAGGACGGTTTCGCACTGGTCGGCGGCCGGCTCGATTACGTCGGGCGGCGCCGTGTCGCGGTGCTCGTCTATCGCCACCGGCAGCACGTGGTCGACGTCTACGTGCAGCCGGCGGGCGAACGTCCGGCGGCCCCTTACGCGACCGTGTCGCAAGGCTATGCGCTGGATCGCTGGAACGCGGCCGGCATGACGTGGTGGGCCGTGACCGACGCCGAGCCGTCGGCGCTCGCGGCGTTCCGCACGGCGCTCGATGCGCGGCTTGCCGGCGCGCCTGACGAATGACCGTGGCGGCGGCGGGCGGGCGCATTGACGTTCCGACCCCGGCCCTCGCGAGGCCGATCCGTCGCCGCTTGCCCGGGCAATACCTGTTCAAGTCTTTGAAAACACGGCCGAATCCGGGGGCGAATCGTCGATTGGCCTTGCATGTGCCCCGTAACCGGGTTAAAATCTTCGGCTTCTCACTTGCCACACCGGTTCAGACGCCCGGGTGGCTTTAATCCACAAGGAGTGTGTAATGCGTCATTACGAAATCGTATTCATCGTGCACCCGGATCAAAGCGAGCAGGTGCCCGCGATGATCGAGCGCTACAAGTCCACGATCACGTCGCACGGCGGCCAGATCCACCGTGTCGAAGACTGGGGCCGTCGCCAGCTGGCCTACATGATCGAGAAACTCGCGAAGGCTCACTACGTCTGCATGAACATCGAGTGCGACCAGACGACGCTCGACGAACTCGAACACGCGTTCAAGTTCAACGACGCCGTGCTGCGTCACCTCATCGTCAAGATGAAGAAGGCCGAAACCGGCCCGTCGCCGATGATGAAGGAAGTTCAGCGCGAAGAAGCCAAGAAGGCGGCTGCTGCTCAGCCGGCCGAAGCGCAGGCTTAAGTTCGTCACTTATTAAGCCATCAAGGAGCGCGCCACTCACGTGAACAGGTTGCAATTGACGGCGAGCGTCGTCGAACGCGCACCGGTGCGATATACGCCGGCCGGTGTTCCGATCGCAAGCGCCACGTTGCATCACCGCACGGAAGTCGTCGAAGCAGGCATTCCCCGTCAGGTCGAAATGACGATCGAGGCGGTGGCGGCCGGTGAGGCGAGCGGCAAGCTGGAAAGTCGTGAAATGGGCGTCGAAACGCTGTTCACGGGCTTCCTGGCCAAGAAAAGCCGCAACGCGAGAACCTTGGTGTTTCACATCACTGCATTGCAGGACACAGGAAAGGACTGAAAACATGGCCCGCCCGACTGGTAAGAAATTCGACAAGCGTCGTCAGCAACAAAACCCGCTCTTCAAGCGCAAGAAGTTCTGCCGTTTCACGGCTGCCGGCGTCGAGCAGATCGACTACAAGGACACGGAAACGCTGAAGGACTTCATCGGCGAAAACGGCAAGATCACGCCGGCTCGCCTGACGGGTACGAAGGCGCACTATCAGCGTCAGCTGGATACGGCGATCAAGCGTGCGCGTTTCCTCGCGCTGCTGCCGTACACCGATCAGCACAAGGCGTAATCAGGCGACGCAATAAGGAGAATTCGAATGCAAATCATTCTGTTGGAAAAAGTCGCCAATCTGGGCAACCTCGGCGACATCGTCAAGGTCAAGGACGGTTACGCTCGCAACTTCCTGATCCCGAACCGCAAGGCTCGCCGTGCAACGAAGGAAGCGATCGCCGAATTCGAAGTGCGCCGCGCTGAACTCGAAAAGATCGCCGCTGAAAAGCTGGCGGCATCGCAGGCGGTCGGCGAGAAGCTGAACGGCCAGTCGTTCGAAATCACGCAGAAGTCGGGCGTCGACGGCCGTCTGTTCGGCTCGGTCACGAACGGCGACGTCGCGGAACTGCTGAAGAAGGCAGGCTACGAAGTCGAGAAGCTGCAAGTGCGCATGCCGGAAGGCCCGCTGAAGATGATCGGCGAGCACAACGTGCAAGTCGCGCTGCACACGGACGTCGTCGTCGACGTCACGATCAACGTGATCGGCGACCACGCGTAAGCGTAGACGCAAGCTTGCCGGGCGGCTTCCGCCGTCCGGACAAGGGCAGGCGCCCGGGCAACCGGGGCCTGCCTTTTTTATTGCCTGCTCGCCGGCAAGCGGTGGTAGCGCTGCCGCCATCTATTCGCGATAATCCCAACCCATGAACGCGCCGCAAGATCCCCAAATCGAATCGCTGAAAGTCCCGCCGCATTCGGTGGAAGCCGAGCAGTCGGTGCTCGGCGGCCTGTTGCTCGACAACGCGGCATGGGACCGGATTGCCGATTTCCTGTCGCAGGGCGACTTCTACCGCTACGACCACCGGATCATCTACGAGCACATCGGCCGCCTGATCGCGTCGACGCGCCCGGCCGACGTCGTGACCGTGTACGAAGCGCTGACCACGTCCGGCAAGGCCGACGACGTCGGCGGGCTCGCCTACCTGAACGCGCTCGCGCAGAACACGCCGAGCGCGGCGAACATCCGCCGCTACGCGGAAATCGTGCGCGACCGCGCGGTGCTGCGCCGGCTGGTGTCGGTCGCCGACGAGATCTCGGCCGACGCCTTCAATCCGCAGGGCAAGGAAGTCCGCCAACTGCTCGACGAAGCCGAATCGAAGGTGTTCTCGATCGCCGAAGAGGGCGCGCGCGGCAACCAGGGCTTCCTCGAGATCGGCCCGCTGCTCACGCAGGTGGTCGAGCGCATCGACACGCTGTATCACACCGCGAACCCGAGCGACGTCACCGGCACGCCGACCGGCTTCGTCGACCTCGACCGGATGACGTCCGGGATGCATGGCGGCGAGTTGATTATCGTGGCCGGAAGACCGTCGATGGGTAAGACGGCCTTCTCGATGAACATCGGCGAATACGTCGCGGTCGAGTACGGGTTGCCGGTCGCGGTGTTCTCGATGGAAATGCCGGGCACCCAGCTCGTGATGCGTATGCTCGGCTCGATCGGCCGGCTCGACCAGCACCGGATGCGTACCGGCCGCCTGACCGACGAGGACTGGCCGAAACTGACGCACGCGGTGCAGAAGATGAGCGAGGCGCAGCTGTTCATCGACGAGACGGGCGGGTTGAACCCGATGGAACTGCGCTCGCGCGCGCGGCGCCTGGCGCGGCAGTGCGGCAAGCTCGGCCTGATCATCGTCGACTACCTGCAGCTGATGTCGGGTTCGTCGCAGGGCGAGAACCGTGCGACCGAAATTTCGGAAATCTCGCGATCGCTGAAGAGTCTCGCGAAGGAACTCGACGTGCCGGTGATCGCGCTGTCGCAGCTGAACCGCGGCCTCGAACAGCGCCCGAACAAGCGTCCGGTGATGTCGGATTTGCGCGAATCGGGCGCAATCGAACAGGATGCGGACGTGATCCTGTTCATTTATCGCGATGAGGTCTACAATCCGGACAGCCCTGACAAGGGGACGGCCGAAATCATCATCGGCAAGCAGCGTAACGGCCCGATCGGGCCCGTTCGGCTCACGTTCCTGGGGCAATACACGAAGTTCGACAATTTTGCCGGGGCGCAAACTTTCTACGGCGAGTAACGCCGGTTGTAAACATCTATTTCGCCAATTGTTGTATCCAATCCCGGCGTGCGCATATGCGCACGTCGCGTCGCGACCGAAACCGGTACAATGTCGCCCGTTTTCGTGACAGTAGTTTGACAATCTCTCAGGAATCCCATGTTCGGTCGATTCATGCCCACCGAGGGCAAGTTCTTTGAACTCTTCAACGCGCACGCGAAGCACATCGTTTCCGGTGGCCGCGAGCTCGAACTGCTGATCGACAATCTCGCCGACGCCGAGATTCACAAGCAAAACGTGCAAATCGCCGAGAAGGCCGCCGACAAGCTCACGCACGAGGCGATCGATCTGCTGCACAAGACCTTCATCACGCCGCTCGATCGCGACGAGATCCACAAGCTGATCACGACGATGGACGACATCCTCGACCTGATGGAAGACGTCGCGACGGCCGTGTCGCTGTACGACGTGCAGTCCGTCACGTCGGAGGCGAGCCAGCTCGCGCACATCGTCACGCAGTCGGCGCAACACGTGCAGCAGGCCGTCGGCCTGCTGTCCGACATGAAGCAGTCGGCGCAGATCCTCAAGCAGTGCGAGGAAATCGACCGCTGGGAGTCGGAGGCCGACCGCGTGCTGCGCTCGGCCATGTCGAAGCTGTTCCGCGAGGAAGACGACGTGAAGACGCTCATCAAGCTGAAGGCGATCTACGAGCTGCTCGAGGAGATCACCGACAAGTGCGAGGACGTCGCGAACATCATCGAAGGCATCGTGCTGGAAAACGCCTGAGCGGACCACGATGCATTCGATACAACTCGCCCTATGGATGGTCGCGACGCTGGTGCTCGTCGCGCTCGTATTCGACTTCATGAACGGCTTTCACGACGCGGCGAACTCGATCGCCACCGTCGTGTCGACCGGGGTGCTGAAGCCCCAGCAGGCCGTGGTGTTCGCGGCCGCGTTCAACGTGATCGCGTACTTCATCTTCCACCTGAAAGTCGCGCAGACCGTCGGTAAAGGCACGATCGATCCCGAGATCGTCGACCATTACGTCGTGTTCGGCGCGCTGGTCGGTGCGATCGGCTGGAACGTGATTACCTGGTACTACGGGATTCCGTCGAGCTCGTCGCACGCACTGATCGGCGGCCTCGTCGGCGCGGCGCTCGCGAAGTCCGGCTGGGATGCGCTGAACGTCGACGGTCTGTTGAAGACGATCGCGTTCATCTTCATTTCGCCGCTGCTCGGTTTCATCCTCGGTTCGCTGTTCATGCTCGGCGTGTCGTGGCTGTATTTCCGTACCGCGCCCAGCAAGGTCGACCGGCGCTTCCGCCGGCTGCAGCTGCTGTCGGCCGGCCTGTACAGTCTGGGCCACGGCGGCAACGACGCACAGAAGACGATCGGTATCATCTGGATGCTGCTGATCGCGAGCGGCTACGCGTCGGCCACCGCCGATGCGCCGCCGGCGTGGGTGATCGGCGCGTGCTATCTGTCGATGGGCCTCGGCACGCTGTTCGGCGGCTGGCGCATCGTGCGCACGATGGGCCAGAAGATCACGAAGCTCAAGCCGGTTGGCGGCTTCTGCGCGGAAAGCGGCGGTGCGATCACGCTGTTCGTCGCGTCGTTCCTCGGCATTCCGGTGTCGACCACGCACACGATTACCGGCGCGATCGTCGGGGTCGGCGCGACGCAGAAGTTGTCGGCCGTGCGCTGGGGCGTCGCCGGCAACATCGTGTGGGCGTGGGTGCTGACACTGCCGGCGGCCGCGCTGTTCGCGGCCGGCGGGTGGTGGCTCGGGCATCAGATCTTCTGAGCGCCGGCGCTGCCGGATCGACCTGAAATGCGCCGCAAGCCGAAAGGCTGCGGCGCATTTTCTTTGGGAGCGGCGCCGAGAGGGAGGGTGGTGGATGCCGCCAACGTCGCGGCGGTTGGGGTTCGGGCAACCGCTCAGTAACTGCCGTTCGCGAACCGCGCGATTGGATCGTCAGCCGTACTCGTACGCGGGCTGACGGGCGCGGATTGCGTCGACGCACGCCACACCTGAACGGGCGCGGGCTCGATACTGCGTGGGGGCGCCGACGCGGCAGCGGGCGGCGGCTCGGCATCGAACGCGGCGGCCTGGGCGGCCGTCAGCGCGGTCGTCGGAATCTGCGTGCCGACTTCCGCCGGCGCGGCCGGTGCGGCATTGGCCGTCATTGCGGTCGCGTCGTCATTTGCCGACGTGGCCTGCTGCTGGGCCGTCCGCATCCGCGGTGGCGGCGGTTCGTACGGATCGGCGGTCTGGGCTGCCGGGGCAGTTGCGGCAGCCGTCACGACGGGCGTGCTCGGCGCGAATGCCTGCGCCTGCGTCGCTCTCGCTTGCGACGGCACGGTCGCCGACTGTCGCGGCGTGGCCGCGGCCGTCACGACCACCGGAGCGGCCGCGACCGCCGGCGCATTGCGCGGCGCGTCGCGCTTGGCCTCGTAGGTCGGCGCATCGAACGGCGTCGGGGCCGAGCGCGGCGGCGCGACGCGGCGAATGCCGTCGAATCGCTTGGCCCAGTACGGGTTCGTCAGATAGTCGAGCCGCACGGTGCCACCCGTCGACGGCGCGTTGACGAAGCGCAGCTTGCCGACATAGATACCGACGTGCGAATGCGGCCGCCCGGTCGTATTGAAGAAAATCAGGTCGCCCGGCGCGATCTCGTCGGGTTCGACCGACACGCCGCGGCCGCTCATGTCGGCGGTCGTGCGCGGCAGGTTCACGTCGGCCGCGCGGCCGATCACGTAGCGCACGAGCCCGCTGCAGTCGAAGCCGCTCGTCGGCGTGTTGCCGCCCCAGCGATACGGGACGCCGACGAGGCTCATCGCCTGGATCGAGATTTCTTCCTGACCGACGCTGTGGTCGACGAATTTCGGGAAATTGGCGGGCGCCGGGAACGCACGCGGCGTCGTGATCTTCATGCCCGACGCGGAACGCGATGCCGACTGCGGCGGCACGCTGGAACAGGCCGCAAGCAGGGAGACGACGGCGACGGGAACCCAGATTCGAAGCATGGCAAGGCGGGCGAGCGCGACGCGCTCGCGAATCGTATGACAACAGACAGACCCGATGGTAGACGCTCCGGCGGGGCTTAAGCAACCATTCTTGAGAATTTACTTGAAGTTTCGCGCGTAAACGGGGTTGTTGCGTGACGAAGTGTTACTTCGGTATTCGACCCCAAATAAAAACGGCGCTCCGAAAATGGAGCGCCGCGTGGCGTCGAAAGCCGGCCGATCGGCCGGGGGCGCGTTACAGAATGTCCGACGCGTAGTCGGCGAGCCGCGAGCGTTCGCCGCGTGCGAGGGTCACGTGGCCGCTGTGGCCCCAGCCCTTGAAGCGGTCGACGACGTAGGTCAGGCCCGAGCTGCCTTCGGTCAGATAAGGCGTGTCGATCTGCGCGATGTTGCCGAGGCACACGATCTTCGTGCCGGGGCCCGCGCGCGTGACGAGCGTCTTCATCTGCTTCGGCGTCAGGTTCTGCGCCTCGTCGATGATCAGATACTTGTCGACGAACGTGCGGCCGCGCATGAAGTTCATGCTCTTTACCTTCAGGCGCGAGCGGATCAGCTCCTGCGTCGCGGCACGGCCCCATTCGCCGGCCGCGTCGTCGGTCTTCTGCAGCACTTCGAGGTTGTCGTCGAATGCGCCCATCCACGGCTGCATCTTCTCTTCCTCGGTGCCGGGCAGGAAACCGATGTCCTCGCCGACGGGCACGGTCGCGCGCGTCACGATGATCTCGTTGTAGCGCTTGTCGTCGAGCACCTGGGCGAGGCCGGCCGCGAGCGCGACGAGCGTCTTGCCGGTGCCGGCCTGGCCGAGCAGCGTGACGAAGTCGATCTCGGGGTTCATCAGCAGGTTCAGCGCGAAATTCTGCTCGCGATTGCGCGCGGTGATGCCCCACACGTTGTTCTTGTGGTGGCTGTAGTCGCGCAGCGTCTGCAACAGCGCCGTCTTGCCGTTCAACTCGCGGACGATCGCATGGAACGTCGGTTCGCCGTTCTGCGGCTCGAGATAGACGAACTCGTTGACGAGCATCGACGCGACGAGCGGGCCGGTCACGCGGTAGTACGTGGTGCCCGTCTTCGTGTCCTGCCAGCTCTCCATGCCCTTCGCATGCCTGGTCCAGAAATCCTGCGGCAGTTCGCGCACGCCGTTGTACAGGAGATCCGAATCCTCGAGCACCTGGTCGTTGAAGTAGTCCTCCGCGGGCAGGCCGAGTGCGTGCGCCTTGATCCGCATGTTGATGTCTTTCGACACCAGCACGACCTGGCGGTCGGGCCGGTCGCGCTGCAGCGCGCGCACGACGCCGAGGATCTGGTTGTCGGCCTTGCCTTCGGGCAGGCCTTCGACGGGCGCGATGTCGGCGAGCTTCGTCTGGAAGTACAGGCGGCCGAGCGCGTCGCGGCTGCCGAGGCGCGACAGCGGAATACCGCCCGTGATCGGGCCGCCGTCGGCGACGAGCGCGTCGAGCGTGCGGCTGACCTGGCGGGCGTTGCGCGCGACTTCGGACATCCCCTTCTTGTGGTTGTCGAGTTCCTCGAGCGTCATCATCGGCAGATAGACGTCGTGTTCCTCGAAGCGGAAGAGGCTGCTCGGGTCGTGCATCAGCACGTTGGTGTCGAGCACGAACAGTTTCTGCTGTTCGGTTTCGGCGGGCTTGCGGCTGCGCGACTTCGTCGCGGCGCCGGCATCGCGCGCGGGCGCGGCGGCCGGTTTGCCGGCGGCCGGCTTGTCGTTGCGTGCGACGACCGGCGCCGCGGGTTCGGCGGGCGCCTGCAGCGGCTGCAGCAGCGCGGCCGTCTGTTTGGTCTTGCGGCCGCGCGCGGGTGTGCTCGCGGCGTCGGGCGCCGAAGACGCGACGGCGCGCAGCGGCGCGGCCGTGTTCGCGGCTTCGATCATCGGTTGGGCCACGCTGGCCGGACCATAGTCACCGGCTGTGGATGCGTCCCCTTCGGCGGATTTCTTCGCGGCTTTCGCGGGCCGCGCTTTCGCCTTGTATTCGTCGGGCGGCAGCAGGCTGCCGAGCTTGCTGGGGGGAGTAGGCAAAGGCATGGTGTCCCTCGGGAGGAATCGTGTCGCATGGCGTGCGCCGCTGATCGCATCCTGCGTGACGTAGACGCATGCAGTTTGCGCGCGGTGGCGCACAGGAATTTCGTCTAGCCGGTTCGCCTAAGTGTCGATCAGCTCCTCGATGCGGTAAAGGCCGGACCGGGGAGGGCCGGCGCGCGTTCCATAAAAAAAGCCGCTGCCCCGTCGACAGGGACATGCGGCTCGGCTGATGCCGTCGTGATGCGCGTCAGGTGCCGGGAGACAATGCAACGGGCACCGGCGCAGCTACGAGAAATATGGGGCGAACGGGCATTCATTGCGGCCCAATATAACGCGCCTCAAAGCGCTTGTACAGCCTTTAGCACGTCGTCCACGTGACCCGGTACCTTGATGCCGCGCCATGCCTGGCGGAGCACGCCGTCGGCGTCGAGCAGGAACGTCGAGCGCTCGATTCCGCGTACTTCCTTGCCATACATTTTCTTCATCTTGATGACATCGAACAACGCGCACAGCGCTTCGTCGGCATCGGAGATCAGCGGGAACGGCAGCTCGAGCTTGGCCTTGAAATTGTCGTGCGAGCGCAGGCTGTCGCGCGACACGCCGATGACTTCCGCGCCGGCTTTCTTGAACTTCGGATAGAGATCGCGGAACTGCAGCCCTTCGGTCGTGCAGCCGGGCGTGTTGTCCTTCGGATAGAAGTACAGCACGAGCTTCTTGCCCTTCAGGCCGGACAGCGAAATGTCGCCGCCCGTGGCCGGTGCGGTGAAATCGGGAACTTGACGGTCAACTTCGACGGACACGTGTTTCTCCTGTTGTTATGGAATGGCGCCGCTGCGGCGGCGCGGTTCGGCGGGGCGTCGCGGCAGCGCGCCGCAAGGGCGGAGCGGCGACGCCGGCTCGCGCGCGGACTCAGTCGGGCTGGACGACCAGTTCGCCGGAGCGACCGGGGATTTCGCCCCACGCGACAGGGTACGATGGCAGCGAGCCGCGGTCCAGCGTCGCGTGGTAGTCGCCCATCGTCGCGAACGTATGGCCTTGCGCGCGCCAGCCGGCGAGCAGTTGCTCGAACACGGGCGCGAGCTTCTGGCCTTCCAGCTCCGCATGCAGCGTGAAGACCTGGTCGTGCGGATTGGTTTCGGTGAACCGGAGGATGTGCGCGGCGACGTTGTGCGTGTCGATGCCGTCGACGCCGAGCACTTCGTCGAGCGTCGGCAGCGTGGTCGGCATCTGCACGTGCGACAGCGTGCGGCCGCCGACGACGGGCAGGTACGGCGAATGGCCGCGACCGTCGGACGCGTAGCGCATCCCCCATGCGTCGATCTGCTCGAACGCGGCGTCGTTCATCTGCCAGCCGGCCGCGCCGTGCGTGACGGGCGGCGCGCCGAAGATCTCGACGAAGCGCGCGTGACTCTTCTGCATTTCACGCGCGGTCCAGTCGCGATCGCGTGCGCGCACGTTGTCCTGCCAGACCACGTGATCCCACGTGTGGATCCCGCATTCGAAGCCGGCCTCGTGAATCGCGCGCATGTCGGCGATCGCGCGGCGGCCGATGTCGGGGCCGGGCAGCAGCACGCCGTACATCAGCTGCTTCACGCCGTAGTGTTCGACCACCGACGTGCGCGATACCTTCTTCAGGAAGCCCGGGCGGAACACGCGTCGCAGCGCCCAGCCCGTGTGATCGGGCCCGAGGCTGAAGAGGAAAGTCGCGCGCGCGTTGAAGCGGTCGAAGATGCGCGCGAGGTTCGGCACGCCTTCACGCGTGCCGCGCAGCGTGTCGACGTCGATCTTGAGGACGATGCGAGCCAAGCGAACGTCCCGATCAGCCTTGCTGTTCGACGAGCGCGCGCGCGTCGGCGACGTGGCCGCGATACGCTTCGAAGATGTTGCGCAGCGCGTCGTCGAACGTCGCTTGCGGCGCCCAGCCGAGTTCCTGCATCGTGTTGTCGATCTTCGGCACGCGGTTCTGCACGTCCTGGTAGCCGTTGCCGTAGTAGGCGCCGGACGTCGTTTCGACGAGCTTCACCTGCTTGGCCGAATCGGCGTACTCCGGGAATTCCGCCGCCAGTTCGAGCATCTTGTGCGCGAGTTCGCGAACCGAGAAGTTGTTCTTCGGATTCCCGATGTTGTAGATCTTGCCCGACGCGACGCCGTCCTTGTTGTCGATGATCTTCATCAGCGCGCTGATGCCGTCGCCGATATCGGTGAACGCGCGCTTCTGCGAGCCGCCGTCGACGAGGCTGATGTTCTCGCCGCGCACGATGTGGCCGAGGAACTGCGTGACCACGCGCGAGCTGCCTTCCTTCGGCGTGTAGATCGAGTCGAGGCCCGGGCCGATCCAGTTGAACGGACGGAACAGCGTGAAGTTCAGGCCTTCCATCCCGTAGCCCCAGATCACGCGGTCCATCAGCTGCTTCGAGCACGCGTAGATCCAGCGCGGCTTGTTGATCGGGCCGTAGGTGAGCGCCGACGCGTCCGGGTCGAACTGCTCGTCCGAGCACATGCCGTAGACCTCGGAGGTCGACGGGAACACGAGGTGCTTGCCGTACTTGACGGCCGAACGCACGATCGGCAGGTTCGCCTCGAAGTCGAGTTCGAACACGCGCAGCGGCTGCTGGACGTAGGTGGCCGGCGTGGCGATCGCGACGAGCGGCAGGATCACGTCGCACTTCTTCACGTGATACTCGACCCACTCCTTGTTGATCGTGATGTCGCCTTCGAAGAAATGCATCCGCTCGTGGTTGACGAGGTCGCCCAGCCGGTCGGTCTGCATGTCCATGCCGAACACTTCCCAATCGGTGGTTTCAAGAATGCGCTTCGACAGGTGATGGCCGATGAAGCCGTTCACACCCAGGATCAGGACTTTTTTTGCTTTCATGAATGACGGGAAGAATGAATGAACTGCGCGAATTCCGCGGGCGTCACGACGGTTTCGCTGCCGTCGCGCTGCTGCCGGAGTTCGAGAATGGATAGGGCGCGGCTGTCGCCGCAGACGCCGAATAGCGCATTATCGCTTACGTGCAGGCCGGGCGGCAAATCTGCCGCGGCGGCCGCTGCCGCGCTGCCGGGCGCCGCGAGGCGCGCACGCGCGATGATGAAGCGCGCGCCGTCGATGTCCGTGAAGGCGCCCGGATACGGGGGCGCGACCGCGCGCACCAGGTTGTAAACCTGCGCGGCCGGCTTCGACCAGTCGACGCGGCCGTCCTCGGGCTTGCGCCCGCCGTAGTAGCTGCCGGTAGCGAGATCGTTCGGCAGGTGCGGCGCCTCGCCCGCGAGCAGCGCGGGCAGCACGCGCCACAGCGTCTGTTCGGCGGCCACCGTGACCTTGTCGAACACCTGCGCGGCCGTGTCGTCCGGCAGGATCGGCACCGCGGTCTGCGCGACGATCGCGCCCGCGTCGGGCTTGGCGGCCATCTCGTGCAGCGTCGCGCCGGTCTCGGTCTCGCCGTTCAGCACGGCCCAGTTGGTCGGCACCCGACCCCGGTATTTCGGCAGCAGCGAACCGTGCATGTTGTACGCGCCGCGCGGCGCGATCGCGAGCAGGTCCACCGGCAGCATGTGCCGGTAGTAGAACGAGAAGATGAAATCGGGCCGCGCGTCGGACACCGCGCGGCGCAGCGCCGGATCGGCGGGGTCGGCCGGCGTGAGCACCGGAATGCCGTGCTCGGCCGCGACGGACGCGACGCTGCCGAACCAGATGTTCTCGTTCGGATTGTCGTCGTGCGTGACGACCAGCGCGACGTCGACGCCGCGCGCGAGCAGCACCTGAAGGCAACGCACGCCGACGTTGTGATATGCGAAGACGACCGCGCGCGGCTTCATTGCGCGGCTCCCGGGCCCGGGCGATTCGCGGCGGCCGGCACCGGCGGCATGCCGTCGTGCTGCTCGAGCACGGCCTGGATCAGGTAGCGGGGGCGCGCGCGCACCTGCTGGTAGATGCGGCCGACGTATTCGCCGAGCAGGCCGAGCGCGAAGATGATCACGCCGAGCAGGAAGAACGTGATCGCGAACAGCGTGAACACGCCTTGCACTTCCGCGCCGACGATGAAGCGGCGCACGAGCAGCAGCACGAACAGCGCCGCGGAGCCGAGCGACAGGATCACGCCGATGAACGACAGCCACTGCAGCGGCACGACCGAGAAGCCCGTCACGAGGTCGAAGTTCAGCCGGATCAGGCTGTACAGCGAATACTTCGATTCGCCCGCGAAGCGTTCCTCGTGCGCGACCTCGATCTCGGTCGGGTTCTGCGCGAACGTGTACGCGAGCGCGGGGATGAACGTGTTGACTTCGCCGCACACGTTGATCGTGTCGATGATGCGGCGGCTGTACGCGCGCAGCATGCAGCCCTGGTCGGTCATCTTGATGCGCGTGATGCGCTCGCGCAGCCGGTTCATCATCTGCGACGCCTTGCGCCGCCACAGGCTGTCCTGGCGCTGCTTGCGGATCGAGCCGACGTAGTCGTAGCCCTCGCGCATCTTCGCGATCAGCTTGCCGATTTCCTCGGGCGGGTTCTGCAGGTCGGCGTCGAGCGTGATCACGATCTCGCCGCGCGACTGCGCGAAGCCCGCGAGGATCGCCATGTGCTGGCCGTAGTTGCCGTTGAGCAGCACGACGCGCGTCGTGTCGGGCCGTACGTGGAACTGATCGGCGAGCATCGCCGCCGAGCGGTCGCGGCTGCCGTCGTTGATCAGGATCACTTCGTACGACGTGTCGAGTGCGTCGAGCGCCGGATACAGTCGCGCGAACAGCGCGGCGAGGCCGTCTTCCTCGTTGTACACGGGGATGATGACCGATACTTCGGGCCGGCCGGCGTCCAGGTGCGCGGCGCCCGGGTGCCCGGCGCGTGCTTCAAGGTGACTCATGTACGCTTATTTTCCGTATTGTTCGCAAATCTGATTGACGGCGTCGGCCACGCGACGCACGTCGCCTTCCGTCATCTGCGTAAACAGCGGCAGCGTGACGGTCGACGCACCGTACCGTTCGGCGTGGGGGAACATGCCCTCCTTGAAACCGCGCGCACGGTACAGCGTGAAAAGATGGATCGCCGGGTAGTGGATGCCCGTGCCGATGCCGCGTTCCTTCAGTTGCGCCATGAATTCGGCGCGCGTGATCGTCAGCCGCTCGAGCGGCAGCGTGACCAGGAACATGTGCCAGTTGCCGTTCTCGAATTCGGCGACCGGCAGGCCGAGGCCGAGCTTCACGGCCGCGCCGCCGTCGAACGCGGCGAAATACGCGCGGGCGAGCGCGCGGCGCTGCGCGGTGAAGCGCTCGATGTGCGGCAGCTGGCCGAGGCCGACGCGCGCGGCGACGTCGGTCAGGTTGTACTTGCCGCCGAGCACGTCGCAGTCCATCCCGTCGAAGCCGGTGCGCGTGATGCCCTGCAGCCGGTACTTCTGCGCGAGCACGGCTTCGTCCTCGTTGTTCAGCACGAGCGCGCCGCCTTCGATCGTCGTCAGGTTCTTGTTCGCGTGGAAGCTGAACGACACGATGTCGCCGATCACGCCGATGCGCTTGCCGTGCCACGTCGAGCCGAACGCCTGCGCGGCATCCTCGATCACGCGCAGGTTGTGCGCGCGGGAGATCGCGTACAGGCGGTCCATGTCGACCGGCAGGCCGGACAGGTACACGGGGATGATCGCCTTCGTACGCGGCGTGATCGCCTGCTCGAGCTTGTCGAGGTCGATGTTGCGCGTGACGGGATCGATGTCCGCGAACACGGGCGTCGCGCCGGTTTCGATGATCACGTTGCTGGTCGAGACCCACGACGCCGGTGTCGTGATCACCTCGTCGCCGGGGCCGACGCCCGCGATGCGCAGGCCGATCTCGAGCGTGCAGGTGCCCGAATTGAACGCGCGGACCGGACGGCCGCCGCAGTACTCGGACAGCGCGGCTTCGAATTTCTGGCACTGCGGGCCGGTGGTGATCCAGCCCGAGCGCAGCACGTCGACGACGCCCTGGATGGTTTCCTCATCGATCTCGGGGCGGGTGAACGGCAGAAACGGAGCGGTAGTCTGGCTCATGAACGCGTTGGGCCTGTAATGGCGTGTAATAAAAGGGTCGGGCGATCCGTCCGAAACCGGCATTAAACACCGGTTGGCCGATTCGCACCGTGATTTTTTGTAGGCGGACGCTTAACGCCGCGGCCGTGCTCAACTGCGCGCGAGCACGAGCACGCCGATCAGGATGATGCCGATGCCGACGAACTTCTGGATCGACAGCACCTCGCCGAACAGGTACCACGCCGCGAACGCGTTGACGACGTAGCCGAGCGACAGCATCGGGTACGCGATCGACACGTCGACCCGCGACAGCCCGACGATCCATACGACGACGCTCAGCACGTAGCAGCCGAGCCCGCCGATGATCGGCAACTGGGTCGCGATCTTGAACCCGACCGGGATGATGTTCGCACGGCTGAATTCGAAGTGTCCAACGGCGTTGACGCCGGCTTTCAGCAGAAGTTGCGCACAGGCGTTGAGCATCACGCCGGTGATGATGCAGACGAACGAAACGGGATTCATGCGAAGGACGTCCTTACGATTGCGGTTTCTCGACGATCACGCGGCGGTTGTCGCGCGCGATCACGCGCATCGGCACGCCTTCCTTGACCAGCGCGTCGTACTGGCCGGGCGGCATGATCGCGAGCGCATGGGCGTCTTGCTTCCAGCGCGTGACCCATTCGCCGACGGTCGGGATCCATTTGTTCGGCTCGACCGAGATCCCGAACGCCAGCTCGTCCTGGCGCTGCACCATGATCGTCGTGTGGCCCACGTAGAACGGGAACGTGTGATCGAGCATTTCGATCGAGTAGAACGGCGTGTCGGGCGGCAGTTTCGCCAGTTCGGCACGCACGGCCGGCGCGAGCAGCGCGCCCGAGCTGTAGCGGCCGAACTCGTCGTGCCCGGTGCCGCCGATCGTCCCGAACGCGAGCCATGCGGCGCCGAACGCGGCGAGCGCGGCGGCCACGCCCGCGCGGCGGTTCAGCCATGCGGCCGCGAGCGTCAGCGTGGCCGACACCGCGAGACCCGCGTACAGCCACATCTGGAACGCGCGGTACAGCGCGTTCGGCGTGCGGGCGTCGCCCTGGTACGCGAGGAAGATGATTCCGAACGCCGCGGCGACGAAGAACACGAGATAGCCGAGCAGGTGGCGGCGGAAGCGGTCGGCCGTCATCAGCGGCAGGTACGCGCCGATGATCAGCGCGAGCGCCGGCGCGACCGGCAGCACGTACGAGATCAGCTTCGAATGCGACGCGCTGAAGAACAGGAAGATGAACGCGCTCCAGATCAGCAGCACGAGCATCGGCGCGAAACCGTTCGGCTGGCGCGGCATGCGCAGCGCGTGGCGGATGCTCTGCCACGCGACCGACAGCCACGGCAGGAAGCCGACCAGCAGCACGGGCACGAAGTAGTACAGCGGGCCCGGGCGGTTCTGCTCCGGGGTCAGGTACCGGCGGAATTGCTGGACGACGAAGAAGAAATTGAAGAATTCGGGGTTGCGCTGCTGGACGAGCACGAACCACGGCGTGACGATCGCGAAGAAGATCACGAGGCCGCTGACGAGGTACAGGCGCTTCCACAGCGCCCAGTCGCGCGCGATCAGCGTATACAGCACGAGCACGGCGCCCGGCAGGATCAGCCCGACGAGGCCCTTGGACAGCACCGCGAACGCCATCGCGGCCCAGCACGCCCACATCCAGCCGCGCACCGCGGCGGGGCGTAGCCCGGGCCGCTGCGCGAGCAGCAGCGAGCAAAGCGACAGCGCCATCCAGAACGCGAGCCCCATGTCGAGCGCGTTGAAGTGGCCCATCAGGTTCCAGTACGGCGCGCTGGCCAGCACGACGGCCGCGAGGAAGCCCGACAGCTGATTGAACAGGCGCGCGCCGGTGTAGCCGACGAGCAGCACGCCGGCGAAGCTCGCAACGGCGGTGTACAGGCGCGCCTGCCATTCGCCGATGCCGAACCACGCGAACGTCAGCGCGTTCAGCCAGGTCTGCAGCGGCGGCTTCTCGAAGTACTTGTAGCCGTTGTAGCGCGGCGTGATCCAGTCGCCGGTGACGAACATCTCGCGCGCCATTTCCGCGTAGCGGCCTTCGTCGCTCGGGATCAGGTGGCGCAGCCCGAGCGGCGCGAACCAGACGATCGCGAACGCGACGAGCAGGAGGACGAGCGTGATGCGATTGAGCGGTAGCCTCGACGGCGTATCGTTCATGGGTTTTCAGCCTGTTGGTTGGTGTGACGGGCCGCCGGCGGGGTGCGCCGGGGGCGGGCGGTCTGGCCGGGGCGAGCGGGGGATCGACCCGCTGCGCCGGCCCGTGTTTTACCGCATCGGGGATTAACGTTCAATCAAGAGCGCGGCGGCGACTTTGCGGCCTTCGGCCATCAGGATGTTGTAGGTGCGGCAAGCGGCCTGGAAATCCATCGTCTCGACGCCGATGCGCTTCGCGGTGAGCGCCGCGACGAGCCGCGGGTGCGGGAAGCGCAGCCGCGCGCCGCTGCCGAAGATCACGAGTTCGGGCGTCGGGTCGAGCAGCATCGCGAAATGCTCGGGCGCGAGCGCGTCGAACGACGACACGGGCCACGCCTGGACCGGCGCGCCGGGCAGCACGATGACGCTCGTTTCATGGCGTTCGAGGTTGACGTCGACATAATCGGGGCCGTAGCCCGTAACGGTGTTGAGCGCGCCGCTCGTGTCCTGGTGCAGTTTCAAATCGGTATTCCGCGGTTCCGTAGGGGAATGGATTGGCCCGGCCGCAGGGGCCCGGCGGGCCGGTTTCGCGCGCCCCGGCACGCGCGGACGCCCGACGGCGCGGGCCCGGCGCGGCTATGGTGCATTGCGAAAGTCGGCCAAAATCCGCTAAATTATAACTTTTTGGTCGCCTGCGGGCGCCACTTGCGTCGTGCGTCGCCACAAGCCGCGTCCGACCGCCGCTTTTTCCCAGTCTAGACAGCGCGCACAGACCGGCCGCTTTCCAGTTTTGATCCCGTCCCCCCGGCCGCAAGGCCAACCCAGGAACCGTGTCGTCGTGAAACCGATTCAGAAGTCGAACAAGCTGCTCAACGTCTGCTACGACATCCGTGGCCCGGTGCTCGAGCACGCGAAGCGCCTCGAGGAAGAAGGCCACCGCATCATCAAGCTGAACATCGGCAACCTCGCGCCGTTCGGTTTCGACGCGCCGGACGAAATCATCCAGGACATGATCCGCAACCTGCCGGCGTCGTCCGGCTATTCGGATTCGAAGGGCGTGTTCTCGGCGCGCAAGGCCGTGATGCACTACACGCAGGAAAAGGGCGTCGTCGGCGTCGGTCTCGACGACATCTACATCGGCAACGGCGCGTCCGAGCTGATCGTGATGGCGACCCAGGCGCTCCTGAACGACGGCGACGAAGTGCTGCTGCCCGCGCCCGACTATCCGCTGTGGACGGCGGCCGTGAGCCTGTCGGGCGGCACGCCCGTGCACTACGTGTGCGACGAGCAGAACGCGTGGATGCCCGATCTCGACGACATCCGCAGCAAGATCACGCCGAACACGAAGGCGATCGTCGTGATCAACCCGAACAACCCGACCGGCGCGCTTTATTCCGACGAATTGCTGCTGGAGCTGCTCGAGATCGCGCGCCAGCACGGGCTGATCGTGTTCGCCGACGAGGTCTACGACAAGATCGTCTACGACGGCCTCGAGCACACGGCGCTGGGTTCGCTGTCGGAGGACGTGATCACCGTCACCTTCAACAGTTTGTCGAAGAGCTATCGGTCGTGCGGCTATCGCGCGGGCTGGATGGCCGTGTCGGGCCTCGGCGGCGACAACCGCCGGCGCGCGAAGGATTACCTGGAAGGGCTCGGCATCCTGTCGTCGATGCGCCTGTGCGCGAACGTGCCCGGCCAGTTCGCGATCCAGACGGCGCTCGGCGGCTACCAGAGCATCAACGAGCTGATCGTGCCGAGCGGGCGCCTGTACAAGCAGCGCGAACTCGCGTATGACATGCTGACGTCGATCCCGGGCGTGACCTGCGTGAAGCCGCAGGCCGCGCTGTACATGTTCCCGCGCCTCGACCCGAAGCTCTACCCGATCCAGAACGACCAGCAGTTCATTCTCGACCTGTTGCTCGAGGAGCGCGTGCTGCTGGTGCAGGGCACGGGTTTCAACTGGGGGGCGCCGGACCACTTCCGCGTGGTCTTCCTGCCGAACCTCGACGACCTGACCGATTCGATCAACCGGATCGCACGCTTCCTCGACGGCTACCGCAAGCGCCATTCGGTCTGAGCGGGCAGCGTCACACGGAACTCACTACTTCTTACTCATCGATCACACGCAGCATGGAACCGATCAAAGTTGGCCTGTTGGGCTTCGGCACCGTCGGCAGCGGCACCTTCACGGTGTTGCACCGCAACCAGGAAGAAATCAAACGACGCGCGGGGCGCGGCATCGAGGTCGCGCGCATTGCCGTGCGCAACCCGGCCAAGGCGCAGGCGGCGCTCGGCGCTGACGCCGGCACCGCGCAGATCACCGACGATTTCAATGCGGTCGTCGACGACCCGTCGATTTCGATCATCGCCGAGATGATCGGCGGCACGGGCATCGCGCGCGAGCTCGTGCTGCGCGCGATCGCGAACGGCAAGCACGTCGTGACGGCGAACAAGGCGCTGCTCGCGGTGCACGGCACCGAGATCTTCGAAGCCGCGCGCGAGAAAGGCGTGATGGTCGCGTTCGAGGCGGCCGTCGCCGGCGGCATCCCGATCATCAAGGCGCTGCGCGAAGGCCTGACCGCGAACCGCATCCAGTACATCGCCGGCATCATCAACGGCACGACGAACTACATCCTGTCGGAAATGCGCGACCGCGGGCTCGACTTCGCGACCGCGCTGAAGGCCGCGCAGGAGCTCGGCTACGCGGAAGCCGATCCGACCTTCGACATCGAGGGCGTCGACGCCGCGCACAAGGCGACGATCATGAGCGCGATCGCGTTCGGCGTGCCGGTGCAGTTCGACCGCGCGTACGTCGAGGGCATCAGCAAGCTCGACGCGACCGACATCCGCTACGCGGAAGAGCTCGGCTACCGGATCAAGCTGCTCGGCATCGCGCGCCGCGCCGCAAACGGCATCGAGCTGCGCGTGCACCCGACGCTGATCCCGGAAAAGCGGCTGCTCGCGAACGTCGAGGGCGCGATGAACGCGGTCGTCGTGCACGGCGATGCGGTCGGCACGACGCTGTACTACGGCAAGGGCGCGGGTGCGGAGCCGACCGCGTCGGCGGTCGTCGCGGATCTCGTCGACGTCACGCGCCTGCATACGGCCGACCCCGAACACCGCGTGCCGCACCTCGCATTCCAGCCGGACAGCCTGTCGAACACGCCGATCCTGCCGATCGAGGAAGTGACGAGCGGCTACTACCTGCGCCTGCGCGTCGCGGATCAAACCGGCGTGCTCGCCGCGATCACGCGCATCCTCGCCGAATCGGGGATCTCGATCGACGCGCTGCTGCAGAAGGAATCGGAGCAGATCGACGGCGCGAACGGCGAAACCGACATCATCCTGATCACGCACGAGACGGTCGAGAAGAACGTCAATGCGGCGATCGCGCAAATCGAGAGCCTCGCGACCGTCGTGTCGAAGGTGACGAAGCTGCGCATGGAAGCGCTGAACTGAGGCTGACGACATGAACTACATTTCCACGCGCGGCGCCGGTATCGGCGAGCGCCATACGTTCTCCGACATCCTGCTCGGCGGTCTCGCGAAGGACGGCGGGCTTTACCTGCCGGCCGACTATCCGAAGGTGTCCGCCGACGAGCTCGCGCGCTGGCGCACGCTGCCGTATGCGGATCTCGCGTTCGAGATCCTGTCGAAGTTCTGCGACGACGTGCCGGCCGACGACCTGCGCGCGATCACGCGCCGCACGTACACGGCCGCCGTGTACAGCAACACGCGCCACGGCGAGAACGCGTCCGACATCACGCCGCTGAAGACGCTCGGCACCGAGCACGGCACGGCGCTGTCGCTGCTCGAACTGTCGAACGGCCCGACGCTCGCGTTCAAGGACATGGCGATGCAGTTGCTCGGCAACCTGTTCGAGTACACGCTCGCGAAGCACGGCGAAGCGCTGAACATCCTCGGCGCGACGTCGGGCGACACGGGCAGCGCGGCCGAATACGCGATGCGCGGCAAGGCCGGCGTGCGCGTGTTCATGCTGTCGCCGCACAAGAAGATGAGCGCGTTCCAGACGGCGCAGATGTTCAGTCTGCAGGATCCGAACATCTTCAACCTCGCGGTCGAAGGCGTGTTCGACGACTGCCAGGACATCGTGAAGGCCGTGTCGAACGATCACGCGTTCAAGGCGCAGCAGAAGATCGGCACGGTCAACTCGATCAACTGGGCGCGCGTCGTCGCGCAGGTCGTGTACTACTTCAAGGGCTATTTCGCGGCGACGCAGTCCAACGACGAGCGCGTGTCGTTCACGGTGCCGTCGGGCAACTTCGGCAACGTCTGCGCCGGTCACATCGCACGGATGATGGGGCTGCCGATCGCGAAGCTGGTGGTCGCGACCAACGAGAACGACGTGCTCGACGAGTTCTTCCGCACCGGCGCCTACCGCGTGCGCAGCGCCGAGAACACCTATCACACGAGCAGCCCGAGCATGGACATCTCGAAGGCATCGAACTTCGAGCGCTTCGTGTTCGACCTGCTCGGCCGCGATCCGGCCCGCGTGATGCAACTGTTCCGCGACGTCGAGGAGAAGGGCGGCTTCGATCTCGCGGCGAGCGGCGATTTCGCGCGCGTCGCCGAATTCGGCTTCGTGTCGGGCCGCAGCAGCCATGCCGACCGCATCGCGACGATCCGCGACGTATTCTCGCGCTACGACACGATGATCGATACGCATACGGCCGACGGCGTGAAGGTCGCGCGCGAGCATCTGGAGGCCGGCGTGCCGATGGTCGTGCTCGAGACGGCGCAGCCGATCAAGTTCGGCGAGACGATCCGCGAAGCGCTCGATCGCGAAGCCGAGCGGCCGGCCGCCTTCGACGGGCTCGAGGCGCTGCCGCAGCGTTTCGAGGTCGTGAAGGCCGACGCGCAGCAGGTAAAGGACTTCATCGCCGCCCATACGCGCGCATGACGCATGGCCGGGCCTGCGGGCCCGGCGGCGCACGACGGCCGGAATGCCGATTCGTCGAACGGATCGGGGTTCCGGCCGTTTCGTTTGGCCCGCGGGTTTGGCCCGCGGACATCGCATTCGGTGCGAAACAAGTGCCAGACCTGAAGGTGCGCGCCGATCACAGTCTTCGCATGCTCGCCATATCGCGCGTACGCGTGGCGGCGTCGCTACAATGACGTACTGACTCCAACGATTCCCGATGCCATCGATGTCGAACCCGAATCCCGCGGCGCCGCGCGCGCCGATGCTGTCGACCGCCGAGGCGCTCGCCGCGTTGCTCGACGCCGCGAAGCCGCTGCCCGGCGCGGAAACCGTCGCCACGCTCGACGCGCTGGGCCGCGTGCTGGCGGCCGACGTGAGCTCGCCGCTCGACGTGCCGCCGATGCATACGAGCGCGATGGACGGCTACGCGGTGCGCGTCGCCGACCTGCTGCACGGCGATCGGCGCTTGCCGGTGTCGCAGCGCATTCCGGCCGGGCATCCGGCCGCGCCGCTGGCAGCCGGCACGGCCGCGCGGATCTTCACCGGCGCGACGGTGCCGCCCGGTGCCGACGCCGTCGTGATGCAGGAGCAGACGTCGGCAGACGGCGACGCGGTCGAGATCCTGCACACGCCGAAGGCCGGCGAATGGATCACCGCGCAGGGCGCTGACATCCGCCAGGGTTCGGTGATCCTGCCGGCCGGCACGCGGCTCACGCCGCAGGCGCTGGGTCTTGCCGCATCGGTCGGCTGCGCGCAGTTGTCGGTCGCGCGGCGGATTCGCGTGGCGGTGTTCTTCACCGGCGACGAACTGACGATGCCGGGCGAGCCGCTGAAGCCCGGTGCGATCTACAACTCGAACCGCTTCACGCTGCGCGGGCTGCTCGAGCGACTCGGCTGCCACGTGACCGACTACGGGATCGTGCCCGACTCGCTCGCCGCGACGCGCGACACGTTGCGCGAGGCCGCCCGCGACCACGACGTGATCGTGACGAGCGGCGGCGTGTCGGTCGGCGACGAGGATCACGTGAAGCCGGCCGTCGAGGCCGAAGGGCGGCTCGCGCTGTGGCAGATCGCGATGAAGCCCGGCAAGCCGCTCGCGTACGGCGCGGTGCGCCGCGGCGACGAGCGCGCCGACGCGCACTTCATCGGGCTGCCCGGCAATCCCGTCTCGAGTTTCGTCACGTTCCTGCTGTTCGTGCGGCCGTTCCTGCTGCGCCTGTCCGGCGTGCGCGACGTCGCGCCGCGCGCGTTGTCGCTGCGTGCCGATTTTTCGCAGAGCAAGGGCGACCGGCGCAACGAATTCCTGCGCGCGCGCGTCAATGCGGCCGGCGGTCTCGACCTGTTCCCGAACCAGAGCTCGGCCGTGCTCACGTCGACGGTCTGGGGTGACGGGCTGATCGACAATCCGCCGCAGCACGCGATCAGTGCAGGCGAGACCGTGCGTTTCATTCCGTTTTCCGAATTGCTGTCGTAACGCGGCGGCTTCCCGAACCATGAAGATCCAGCTGAAGTTTTTTGCAAGCGTGCGCGAGGCACTGGGCGTCGCCGACGAACAGGCCGACGTGCCGGACAGCGTGACGACCGTCGGCGACGTGCGCGCGTGGCTGCGCGTGCGCGGCGGTGCGTGGGCCGAGACGCTCGCCGAAGGGCGCGCGTTGCGCATGGCGTGCAACCACGAGATGACCGATCCCGACACGCGGCTCACCGAAGGCTGCGAGGTCGCGTTCTTCCCGCCGGTGACGGGCGGTTGAGGCGGGCGTGATGGCGACGATACGAGTCCAGACCGACGATTTCGACCTGAACGCCGAAGTGGCGGCATTGCGGGCGCGCAACCCGAGGATCGGCGCGGTCGCGTGCTTCGTCGGCACGGTGCGCGACCTGAACGAAGGCGATGCGGTTGCCGCGATGGAGCTCGAACACTATCCGGGCATGACCGAGAAGGCGCTCGAGAAGATCGCGGCCGAGGCCGGCCGGCGCTGGCCGGGCATCGACGTCGCGATCGTGCATCGCGTCGGCAGGCTGCTGCCGCTCGACCAGATCGTGATGGTCGCGACGGTCGCGTCGCACCGCGGCGATGCGTTCGCGTCGTGCGAGTTCGTGATGGACTATCTGAAGACCGAAGCGCCGTTCTGGAAGAAGGAAACGACGCCGGATGGCGAGCGCTGGGTCGATGCGCGCAGTACCGACGACGCCGCGCTCGCGCGCTGGGGCGTCGAGTCGGGCAACACGCGGCGCTGAGCGCGGCGCGCGGGCGATGCGGCGATGTGCCGCAAGTTCCGCTTGAACCGCAGATGCCGCATCGTCGCGCGTGACGGGCGTTACGCGTCCGGGTCGGCGCCGCGCCCGATGATCTTCGTCGGAAACGGCTCGCCGCGCTCGCGCGACGGCAACGCGTGCGGATCGTCGCCCGCGTCGCGGCGGCGCGGCGCGATCGCGTCGAGCAGCGCCTGCTGTTCGGCCGGAATCCGGTAGTCCCAACCGAAGCGGCTCAATTGCAGGCTCTGCGCGATCCGCAGCGCGGGCTCCATGAAACGGATCGCCGCGGCCGGCGCGTAACGCGCTTCGACGGTGTTCAGAAACAGCGACAGCCAGCGGCTGAAATGGGCCGGCTCGACGCCGTCGAGCGGCTGGTGCGCCTGCTGCACGTTGCCGCGATAGCCCTTGGTGCCGAGCACGAGGCTCGACCAGAACGTCACCATCTTCGGCAGATGATCGTCCCAGCGGCCGGCGAGCTTCGCGGCGAACACGGGCCCGAGCAGCGGATCGGCGCGCACGCGGTCGTAGAACGCGTAGACGAGATCGCGGATGTTGTCTTCGGTCGGCTCGGCGTCGCGGGGGCGGGCCGGTACGGGTTCGGGCGAGGCGGGCAGGGCGGTCATGACAAAAAGGGCTGGTGGAGCAGGGCGCCGACGGGGCACCGGGGTGGGCAACGAGCAGGACGCCGGCCGGATTTTGACGCAAAATAGCGTGCTGTCACCCTTGGAAAACGTGCGGATATCACGCATGTTATTGCGCGCCCGCGATCCCGGCAACCCGGGGCCGCGCCGCGGGACCTTCGGTCGGCCCTGCACGCATCGCGATCGGCCCGCCTCACGTCATCGGGGCACGATCGATCTTTTCCGTATTCGCTCATGAGACTCACCGACTACACCGACTATTCGCTGCGCGTGATGCTGTACCTGGCCGTGCGCGGCGAGGGGCTGGCGACGATCCAGGAGATCTCGGACGCCTACGGCATCTCGAAGAACCATCTGATGAAAGTCGTCCAGCGGCTCGGCGAGCTCGGCTGGGTCGACACCGTTCGCGGCCGCAACGGCGGGCTGCGGCTATTCGCCGATTCGCTGCGATTGACGGTCGGCCAGGTCGTGCGGGCGACCGAGAACGACTTCGCGCTGGTCGGTTGCTTTTCGTCCGACGGCAGCGACTCGCGCGGCTGCGTGATCGAGCCGCAGTGCCGGCTGAAGGGCGTACTGGCGGCCGCGCTCGATGCGTTCTTCGCGGAACTCGATCGTCACACGCTCGGCGAACTGGCCGAGCCCGGCTCGCCGCTCACGGCGCTGCTCGGCATTCGTCCGGTCGCGCTCGTGCGCGCCGCGCCGGCGCCGGACGAAGCGCCGGCGGCTGCCGAGCCGTCGTCGCAGGCCCGCTGACACGCGGGCGCCGCGTATCCCGAGCCCATCCCATCACGCCGCCGGGCCGCTTGCCGGAGATCCGGCAATTTTTGCGCTGAATCAACCCGAATTTCGCTTGAAAGCCGCATAACCATCCTCATCTTGGTGTTAATCGAAAATTGGAGGTCTCAACCAAATGAGAATCGACAAGCTCACCACCAAGTTCCAGGAAGCACTCGCGGACGCGCAAAGCCTCGCGGCAGGCCGCGACAATCAATACATCGAACCCGTTCACGTGCTCGCGGCGCTGGTCGCGCAGCAGGACGGGTCGGCCCGCTCGCTGATGTCGCGCGCGGGCGTTCACGTGCAGGCGCTGCAAGGCGCGCTGAACGAAGCCATTTCGCGCCTGCCGCAAGTGACGGGCACGGGCGGCGACATCCAGATCGGCCGTGAGTTGGCCGGGCTGCTGAATCAGGCCGACAAGGAAGCGCAGAAGCTCAACGACACGTTCATCGCGAGCGAGATGTTCCTGCTCGCCGTGTCCGACGACAGGGGCGACGCGGGCAAGCTCGCGCGTCAGCACGGCCTCACGCGCAAGGCGCTCGAAGCCGCGATCGCCGCGGTGCGCGGCGGCTCGCAGGTGCACAGCCAGGACGCCGAAAGCCAGCGCGAGGCGCTGAAGAAATACACGGTCGACCTGACCGAGCGCGCCCGCGCGGGCAAGCTCGACCCGGTGATCGGCCGCGACGACGAAATCCGCCGCTCGATCCAGATCCTGCAGCGCCGCACGAAGAACAACCCGGTGCTGATCGGCGAGCCGGGCGTGGGCAAGACCGCGATCGTCGAAGGGCTCGCGCAGCGGATCGTCAACGGCGAGGTGCCCGAGACGCTGAAGGGCAAGCGCGTGCTGTCGCTCGACATGGCCGCGCTGCTCGCCGGCGCGAAGTATCGCGGCGAGTTCGAGGAGCGCCTGAAGGCTGTGCTCAACGACATCGCGAAGGACGAAGGCCGGACGATCGTCTTCATCGACGAGATCCACACGATGGTCGGCGCGGGCAAGGCCGAAGGCGCGATGGATGCGGGCAACATGCTGAAGCCGGCGCTGTCGCGCGGCGAGCTGCACTGCATCGGCGCGACCACGCTCGACGAATACCGCAAGTACATCGAGAAGGATGCCGCGCTCGAACGCCGCTTCCAGAAGGTGCTCGTCGACGAGCCGAGCGTCGAGGCGACGATCGCGATCCTGCGCGGGCTGCAGGAGAAGTACGAACTGCACCACGGTGTCGACATCACCGACCCGGCGATCGTCGCCGCGGCCGAGCTGTCGCATCGCTACATCACCGACCGCTTCCTGCCCGACAAGGCCATCGACCTGATCGACGAAGCCGCTTCGAAGATCAAGATGGAAATCGATTCGAAGCCCGAAGAGATGGACAAGCTCGACCGTCGTCTGATCCAGCTGAAGATCGAGCGCGAAGCCGTGAAGAAGGAGCAGGACGAAGCGTCGCAGAAGCGCCTGCAACTGATCGAGGAAGAGATCGACCGCCTTGGCCGCGAATATGCGGACCTGGAAGAGATCTGGACCGCCGAGAAGGCCGCGGTGCAGGGCAGCGCGCAGCTCAAGGAAGAGATCGAGAAGGTGCGGGCGGACATCGCGCGCCTGCAGCGTGAAGGCAAGCTGGAGAAGGTCGCCGAGCTGCAGTACGGCAAGCTGCCGCAACTCGAGTCGCAGCTCAAGCAGGTCACGCAGGCCGAAGAGCAGGAGCAGCACAACCCGACGCGTCCGCGCCTGCTGCGCACACAGGTCGGCGCCGAGGAAATCGCGGAAGTCGTGTCGCGTTCGACGGGCATTCCCGTGTCGCGGATGATGCAGGGCGAACGCGAGAAGCTGCTGCACATCGAGGAAAAGCTGCACGAGCGCGTGGTCGGCCAGGATGAGGCGATCAGCGCGGTGGCCGATGCGATCCGTCGTTCGCGCGCGGGTCTCGCCGATCCGAACCGTCCGTACGGCTCGTTCCTGTTCCTCGGGCCGACGGGTGTCGGCAAGACCGAGCTGTGCAAGGCGCTGGCGTCGTTCCTGTTCGATTCGGAAGAGCATCTGATCCGCATCGACATGAGCGAGTTCATGGAGAAGCACAGCGTCGCGCGGCTGATCGGCGCGCCGCCGGGCTATGTCGGCTACGAGGAAGGCGGCTACCTGACGGAAGCCGTGCGCCGCAAGCCGTACAGCGTGATCCTGCTCGACGAGATCGAGAAGGCGCATCCGGACGTGTTCAACGTGCTGCTGCAGGTGCTCGACGACGGCCGCATGACCGACGGGCAGGGGCGCACGGTCGACTTCAAGAACACGGTGATCGTGATGACGTCGAACCTCGGCTCGCAGGTGATCCAGGCGATGACGGGCGCGCCGCAGGACGAGATCAAGGACGCGGTGTGGCTCGAGGTGAAGCAGCATTTCCGCCCCGAGTTCCTGAACCGGATCGACGACGTCGTCGTGTTCCATGCGCTCGACCGCAGCAACATCGAGTCGATCGCGAAGATCCAGCTCGCCCGCCTGCACGACCGGCTCGCGAAGCTCGACATGGCGCTCGACGTGTCGCCGTCGGCGCTCGAGCAGATCGCGAAGGTCGGCTACGATCCGGTGTTCGGCGCGCGGCCGCTGAAGCGCGCGATCCAGCAGGAGATCGAGAACCCGGTCGCGAAGCTGATCCTCGCCGGCCGCTTCGGTCCGAAGGACGTGATCCCGGTCGACGTCAACGACGGCCAGTTCGTGTTCGACCGCGTCGTGCACTGATCGCCTGCCGTCGGCAGCGTGCCCGGTTCGCACCGGGCGCAAAAACGAACACCCCGCCTCGGCGGGGTGTTTGCTTATGGAGCGGCCGAACGGGCCGCCCGATGGCGGTGGTCAGCCCTGCTTGTTGCCGCCGAACATGCCGGCGAGCTGCGTGAGCGTGCCGAGCACGTTCGACGTGTCGACCTGGCCGCTGGCCGGCACTTCGCCGTTCGGCGTCGCGCCGTTGACGACGTGCGGCAGTACCTGCGCGAGGATCGACGAGGCCTGCGACGGATCGATGCCGACCTTGCTCGCGAGCGCGCCGACGACGTCCGAGCCGAGCACGTTTTGCAGCGTATCCGGCGAGATCGGCTGGTTTTCGCCGGTGCCGACCCACGAACCGATGATCTCGCCGGCGCCGCCGGCCTTGAACTTCTCGATCAGCCCGTTCAGGCCGCCCGGCTGGTTGTTGATGAATTCGAGCGCGGTCGCGATGAGCGCGCTTTGCGAGTTGCCGCCGGCCTGGCCGCCGATGAGACCGCCAACGATGTCGAGGAGACCCATGGTTCTTCACCTTCACTGAAAAGGGCGCCGTGACGACGGCGCCCGTTGAACGAATGCCGCGCGTACGCCGTCGCGCGCGCGGCGCACATCAGGCGCCCGACGCCGCGGCGGCGGAGGCGGCCTTGTCCTTCTTGCTCTTCTTCTTCGAACCCTTTGTCGCCTTCGCGGACGATGCGGCGGCCGGTGCGCTCGCGCCGGCGTCGGCGGATGCCGCGGCAGCCGCTGCGGCCTTTTCCTTCTTCGAGGCGCGCTTGGTCTTGGCCGGCTTGCTCGCCGCTTCCGGTGCGCTCGCCGTCGGCGCGGGCGCCGCGGTCGTCGTGCCGGCCGTCGCGGTCGTGGACGTCGATGCGGTGCCCGCCGACGTCGTGGTCGACGGGGTCGCCGACGTCGTCGCGGCCGGCTTCGACAGCTTCACGCCCTTCGGCGGCGTGGATGCGCCGCCGATCGTCAGGCCGTTTTCCTCGAGATGCCCGACCGACTTCGTGCCGAGGCCCTTCACGCGGTTCGCGAGATCGTCGGCGTCCTTGAACGGGCCGTTCTTGGTGCGTTCGTCGATGATCGCCTTCGACTTCACGGGCCCGAGCCCCTTCACGGATTCGAGCGCGGCCTGGTCGGCCGTGTTGACTTCGACGGCGGCGGCAAGGCCGGCGGCGAGCGACAGCGATAGCGCGACGAACAGCATCAGCAGCTTTTTCAGCATGGCGAGGGCTCCCTGGTTCTGACGGATGAATGGTTGTTGCAACGGACGGCGGCGCGCGAGCCGGCCGAGCGTCGCCGTTAAGCATAGGACAAATGCGTGCCCTTTTTGAGACAGGCTGACCGAATCTTGCTGAAGGCTTGCGGTGCTGTAAAGGCCGAAACCGGTGCCGGGCGCCGATTTTGACCATTCTTTACGGTGTCGCCGCGGTATCGCGGGCGTATCGAGCGTGAATGTCGCGCTGGCCGACAGACAATGCTTGACTTAGAGTGAACTCTAACTCCTAACCTTGTTCCTGCCATGTCGAAAACCGTATCCCAACCCGCCGCCGCCGGTCCGCTGACGATCGGGCAAGTCGCCGAACTGACCGGCGTGTCGACGCACACGTTGCGGTACTACGAGCAGGCCGGGCTGCTGCGCGCGATTTCGCGCACGGCGGCCGGGCACCGGCTCTATGCACCGGCCGACCTCGACTGGCTGGCCTTCGTGATGCGCCTGAAGGCGACCGGCATGCCGATCGCGCAGATGCAGGCGTTCGCGGTGCTGCGCGAGCAGGGCGCGTCGACGTTCGGCGCGCGGCGCGACTTGCTGGTCGCGCATCGCGACGCGGTGCGCGCGCATATCGCGGAGCTGCAGGCGAGCCTCGAGGCGATCGGCGACAAGATCGCGTACTACGAGGCGCAGGAACGGGAAACGGCACGACGGGCGAAACCTTCTCACTCTTTATCGGAACAGGACGGACACGATGGAACGACTCGTTGAGGATCGCTACACGCGCGGCTGGAACAAACTGAAGGAAATCGACGGCGAAGCGGGCGAACGCGTGATCGCGGCGCTGGCGCCGATCGCGCCGGATTTCGGGCGGCTGCTGGTCGAATTCAGCTTCGGTGATATCTACAGCCGGCCGCAGCTCGACCTGAAGGCGCGCGAAATCGCGACGATCGCGGCGCTGGCCGCGCTCGGCAACGCACAGCCGCAACTGAAGGTGCATATCGAGGCCGCGCTGAACGTCGGCTGCACGCGCGACGAGATCGTCGAGGTGTTCATGCAGATGGCCGTGTATGCGGGGATGCCGGCCGCGCTGAACGCGCTGTTCGCCGCGCACGAGGTGTTCACGCGGCGCGACGAAGCGGCCGGCGTGACGGACGACGCGAACGAAGCGGCCGGGCAGCCCGCATGACGCGGCGTGCGCCGGTGCGTCATGCGCGGTGCGGCGCGACGATCCGGTACTTCGCGATGCGCCGGTACAGCGTCGCGCGCGACATGCCGAGCGCCCGGGCGGCCGCGTCGGGCCGCCAGCGATGCGTGGTGAGCGCGGCGACGATGCGGCCGCGTTCGTCGTCGGGCAGCGCGCCGGGCGGCGCGCCGCCGAGTTGCGCGGCGAGGTCGGCCGGCAGGTCGCGCCGCGTCACGCGCGCGGCGTCGCACACCGCGCACGCATAACGCAGCACGTTGCGCAGTTGCCGCACGTTGCCCGGCCATGCATACGCGGCGAGCTGTTCGGCGAGCGTCGCGTCGAGCGTGAGCACGTGGCCGGTCGCCTGCGCTTCCTCGGCGAACACGGCGGCGATCACGTCGCGCACGTCCGCGCGTTCGCGCAGCGGCGGCAGGTCGAATGTCGCGCCGCTCAACCGGTAGTACAGATCTTCGCGGAACGTGCCGTCCGCGACCATTCGCGCGAGATCGCGGTGCGTCGCGCAGATCACGTCGAGATCGACGCGCACCGGCGTATCGCTGCCGAGCGGCACGACCTCGCCGTCGGCCAGCACGCGCAACAGGCGCGTCTGCAGCGCGAGCGGCATGTCGCCGATTTCATCGAGAAACAGCGTGCCGCCGTCGGCGAGTGCGATCTTGCCGCGCGCGCCGTGCTTGCGTGCGCCGGTGAACGCGCCGGCCGCATAGCCGAACAGTTCGCTCTCGATCAGCGCTTCCGGCAGCGCGCCGCAGTTCACGGCGACGAATGGCCGCGCGCGCCGCGCGCCGGCGTCGTGGATCGCGCGGGCGAACACTTCCTTGCCCGCGCCGGTTTCGCCGAGCACGAGGATCGGCAGCCGTTTGCTCGCGACGCGCAGCGCGAGTTCGGCCTGTTGCGCGATGCGTGCATCGCTGCTGTGCAGGAACGGCGTCAGCGCGCCGACGTGACGCGGCGCGGTGCCCGGGCGCCGCGAGGCCGCGCCGGGTTCGCGGCCGGCGCGCCGCAGCGGCGCACGCAGCCGCGCGTAGAGCGGGGCGCCGGTCGCGCGCACGCGCAGCGCGACGATCGTATCGAGCCGCGCGGCGTCGCGCAGCGGCATCTCGGTCGCATCGAAGATCTCGTCGATATGGCGCGGCTCGCGCAGCGCCGGCAGCGCATCGCGCGCCTGCCGGTTCGCGGCGACGATGTTGCCGCATTCGTCGAATGCGATCAGCCACTCGGGCTGCGCCTCGACGTAGTGACGGTTCGGATGCCCGAACAATATCCAGTGCTGCGCGGTGCTGTGCACGAAGTAGCCGTCCTCGATCAGCGCCGCGCTCTGCCGCACGAGCTGATAGACGAGGCGCTGACTGTCGCGGCCGTCGGGCGAATGCACGGCCGACGCGTCGAGCACGCCGATCAGTTCGCCGCCCGGCGAGAAGATCGGCGCCGCGCTGCACGTGAGCGTCGTGAACGCCGCGCGAAAGTGATCGGTCTTGTGCACGGTGATCGGCGCGAGATCGGTCAGCACGCTCGCGACGCCGCACGTGCCTTCCTCGCTTTCGGACCAGCACGAGCCGATGTGCAGCCCCGCATGGCGGAAGTCGTTGCGGCGTTCGCGGTCGATCCGGTAGTCGATGGTCACGCCGTGCGCGTCGGTCAGCATCACGCAGTAGTCGGCGACGCGGATCATGTCGTGCAGCCGCGTCAGGCACTGGCCCGACGCGCGCAGGAAGGCCTCCTCCTTGTCGCGCACTTCGCGCAGCTCCGCCGCGGTCAGCACGCGTGGGCCGATCGACGACGCGGGGTCGAGACGGTAGCGCTCCAGCGACCGTTGCCACGACGACACGAGGCGCGCGGAATCCGCCGGCGCGGGCAGGCGTCCGGCGAGCGCGCCGAGTACACGGTCGGCGTGCTGGGCCTGGGGGACGGCGTAGGGCATGGTCGGCTCCGGTTCCGTACGGCGGGGATGTCGCTGTTCTTGTAGCACATCCGGTTCGGCGAATCACATTGCATCGCAGCACGCGGCGCGCATGAGACGGTCGTCTCACCGGTATCGCGCCGTGTCTCGCGCAGTTGAGACGGCCGCATGCGCACGGCGTGACGGTCGTCCGGCCGCGCGTCGCACGCGCGGCGCCGCGCGAACGCAGGGTTTGCGGGCAGAACGGCGCGCATGCGCGGGCGTCGCGGCGATCGCGTCGCCGTATCGACGACGTGAGACGTCCCAGCGAATTCGCCGCGCGCTGTGTCGTCGCGGTCGCGCATCCCGAACACGTGCAAGCCCGCCGAACCAGTGCGGACGCGGGTTTCGCGGCGATCGCGCGCACGATGGCACGCCGCTTGCAGAGATGACGTGCAAGCCGCCGCGATCGCGTCGGCGACGACGATCCGCCGCCCGTCGATGGCAGCGGACGAAACAGGCGGAGCCGGCGCGCGTATCGATGCGCCGGCTCCGTCGACTGGATGGAGACGAACCCGTGACGACGCCCGTTACCGTCGGCGTGATCGCGAACCCCGCATCGGGGCGCGACATCCGCCGCCTCACGACGCATGCCTCCGTGTTTCCGACGGCGGAGAAGGCGAACATGATCGTGCGCCTGCTGGCCGGTCTCGGCGCGATGGGCGTCGAGCGCGTGCTGACGCTGCGCGACCGCACGGGCATCGCGACGCTGCTGCTGCGCGCGATCGACACGCATCGCGCGGTCGCGCCGAACGAGCGCTGGCCCCAGGTCGAATTCGTCGACTTGCCGATCACCGATAGCGTTGCCGATACGCAGGCGGGCGCGGCCTATCTGCACCGGATGGAAGTGTCGCTGATCGTCGTGCTCGGCGGCGACGGCACCCATCGCGCGGTGGCCGCGCATTGCGGCGCGACGCCGCTCGTCGCGCTGTCCACCGGCACCAACAACGCGTTTCCCGAACATCGCGAGGCGACCGTCGCTGGCGTCGCCGCGGGGCTCGCCGCAACCGGCGCCGTGCCGGCCGAGGTCGCGTTCGTGCGCAACAAGCGGCTCGTCGTGCGCTGCGTCGCGGGCGCGCAGCCGGCGCGCGAGGAGATCGCGCTCGTCGACGTGTGCGCCGCGCGGCAGCGCTTCATCGGCGCGCGCGCGATTTCCGGCTCCGACGACATCGACTCGCTCTACCTGACGTTCGCGGAACCGGACGGCATCGGGCTGTCCGCGCTCGGCGGCGCGTGGGCGCCGCTCGAACGCAGCGCGCCGCACGGGCTCGCGATGCGCTTCGCGCAAGGCGGCAACGCGTCCGGCACGCCGCTCGTCGCGCCGATAGCGCCGGGGCGCGTCGACCGTGTCGTGATGCGCAGCTGCGAGCGGCTGGAACCGGGCACGTGGCACGCGATTCCATTCGAGCACGGCACGCTCGCGTTCGACGGCGAGCGCGAGATCGAGGTCGCGCGCGGCGATCGCTACGAGATTGCGCTCGACTGGCACGGGCCGTTGACGGTCGACGTCGGCCGCACGCTGCGCTACGCGTCGTCTCGGCAACTGCTGCGCGACGCCGGTGCGTGGCACGACTGATACACCGGTTTTACGAAAATTCTTCGCCATCCGTAACGATCATCCAGGAGACATCGCATGACAGCCCCGCTCGAAGGACAGGTCGCTGTCGCCACGGGCGGCGCGCGTGGCATCGGCCGCGGCATCGCGCCGACGCGGGCCGGCGGCTTCACGTTCCACTGACGGCCGCAAGGCCGTGCAATCCGCCGCCACGGCACGGCCGGGGCGGCATTCGCAGTCAGACCTAACCAGGAGACACACATGACCGCTTCGACACAGCTCGGCAGGGACACGCTGCTGGACGCCTATCGGCTGATGCGCACGATCCGCGAATTCGAGGAACGCCTGCACGTCGAATTCGCGACCGGCGAGATTCCCGGCTTCGTTCACCTGTACGCGGGCGAGGAGGCGTCCGCCGTCGGCACGATCCTGCACCTCGGCCTCGACGACTACGTGGCCACCACGCACCGCGGCCACGGCCATTGCATCGCGAAGGGCGTCGACGTGCACGGGATGATGGCCGAGATCTACGGCAAGAAGACGGGCGTCTGCCGCGGCAAGGGCGGCTCGATGCACATCGCCGACCTGTCGATGGGGATGCTCGGCGCGAACGGGATCGTCGGCGCGGGCGGCCCGCTCGTGTGCGGCGCGGCGCTCGCGGCCAAGCACAAGAAGACGGGCGGTGTCGGCGTGTGCTTCTTCGGCGACGGCGCATCGAACCAGGGCGTGATCTTCGAATCGATGAACCTCGCGTCGGTGTGGCGGCTGCCCGCGATCTTCGTCGCCGAAAACAACGGCTACGCGGAAGCGACGTCGTCGAGCTGGTCGGTCGCGACCGACAACATCGCCGATCGTGCGAACGGCTTCGGGATGCCGGGCGTGATCGTCGACGGCTTCGACTTCTTCGCGGTGCACGAGGCGCTCGGCGAGGCCGTCGAGCGCGCGCGCAACGGCGGCGGCCCGACGCTCGTCGAGGTGAAGTTCACGCGTTATTTCGGCCACTTCGAGGGCGACGCGCAAACCTACCGCGCGCCGGGCGAAGTGCAGAAGCTGCGCGACGAGAAGGACTGCCTGAAGCATTTCGAAACGCGCGTCGTGCGCGCCGAAGCGCTGACGACCGCCGACCTGCGCGCGGTGGACGCACAGGTGAAAGCGCTGATCGACGACGCGGTCGCGCAGGCGAAGGCGGCGCCGCTGCCGGATGCCGCCGACCTGCTGGCCGACGTCTACGTGTCGTATCCGTGAGCGCGGGCTGACCCCGCAGCCGGCACGGCGAACCGAACATTCCAGGAGACAGACATGGCAAGGAAGATCACTTATTCGCAGGCGATCAACGAGGCGCTCGCGCAGGAAATGGCGCGCGACGACAGCGTGATCGTGATGGGCGAGGACAACGCGGGCGGCGCGGGCGCGCCGGGCGAGGACGACGCGTGGGGCGGCGTGCTCGGCGTGACGAAGGGGCTGTTCCACAAGTTTCCGGGCCGCGTGCTCGATACGCCGCTGTCGGAGGGCGGCTACATCGGCGCGGCGGTCGGCGCGGCCGCGTGCGGGATGCGGCCCGTCGCGGAACTGATGTTCATCGATTTCATGGGCGTGTGCTTCGACCAGATCTTCAACCAGGCCGCGAAATTCCGCTACATGTTCGGCGGCAAGGCCGTGACGCCGGTCGTGATCCGCGCGATGTACGGCGCGGGCCTGCGCGCGGCCGCGCAGCACTCGCAGATGCTCACGTCGCTGTTCACGCACATTCCCGGGCTGAAGGTCGTGTGCCCCGCGACGCCGTACGACGCGAAGGGGCTCCTGATCCAGGCGATCCGCGACAACGATCCCGTGATCTTCCTCGAACACAAGCTGCTCTATACGCGCGAGGGCGACGTACCGGAGGAATCCTATGCGATTCCGTTCGGCGAGGCGAACGTGCTGCGCGACGGCGACGACGCGACGATCGTCACGTACGGCCGCATGGTGCATCTCGCGATGGACGCGGCCGCGACGCTCGCGAAGGACGGCGTCCAGTGCGACGTGATCGACCTGCGCACGACGTCGCCGCTCGACGAGGAAACGATTCTCGAAAGCGCGGAACGCACGGGGCGCGTGGTCGTCGTCGACGAAGCGAACCCGCGCTGCTCGATCGCGACCGACATCGCCGCGCTCGTCGCGCAGCGTGCGTTCCGTTCGCTGAAGGCGCCGATCGAGCTCGTCACCGCGCCGCACACGCCCGCGCCGTTCGCCGGCGTGCTGGAAGACCTGTATATCCCGTCCGCCGATGCGATCGCGCAGGCGGTACTCAAGACGAGGAGCTGACACGATGTCGATTCACATGATCACGATGCCCAAGTGGGGGCTGTCGATGGAGCAGGGGCAGGTCAACGGCTGGCTGAAGGCGATCGGCGAACGCGTGGCGAAGGGCGACGAGGTGCTCGACGTCGAGACCGACAAGATCTCGTCGGGCGTCGAATGCGCGTTCGACGGCACGCTGCGCCGGCAGGTCGCGCAGGAAGGCGAGACGCTGCCCGTCGGCGCGCTGCTGGGCGTCGTCGCCGCCGCCGATGCGAGCGACGCCGACATCGATGCGGCGATCGCCGACTTCCAGCGCGATTTCGTGCCGAGCGCGGCGTCGGACGAGGCGGCCGGCCCGCAGCCGGAGAAGGCGCAGATCGGCGGACGCACGATCCGCTTCCTGAAGCTCGGCGACGGTTCGCGCACGCCGGCCGTGCTGATCCATGGCTTCGGCGGCGACCTGAACAACTGGCTGTTCAATCATGCGGAGCTCGCCGCGCACCGGCCGGTGTGGGCACTCGATCTGCCCGGCCACGGCGAATCGGGCAAGGCGGTCGAGACCGGCAGCCTCGACGAGCTGGCCGACGCGGTGCTCGCGCTGCTCGATGCACAGCATATCGAGCGCGCGCACCTGATCGGCCATTCGATGGGCGGCGCGGTGGCGATGACGTTGGCCGACAGCGCGCCGGAGCGCGTGGCGTCGCTGACGCTGATCGCGAGCGCCGGGCTCGGTACCGACATCAACCGCGCGTACATCGACGGCTTCGTCGCCGGCAACAGCCGCAACACGTTGAAGCCGCACCTCGGCGCGCTGTTCGCGGACAACGCGCTGGTCACGCGGCAACTGGTCGAGGATCTCGTCAAGTACAAGCGGCTCGAAGGCGTGCAGGGCGCGCTCGAGAAGATCGCGAACGCCGCGTTCGACGGCGCCGCGCAGCGGCGTGTGTTCCGCGACCGGCTCGCGTCGCTGGCGCCGCGCACGCTCGTGATCTGGGGCGAGCGCGACCAGGTGATTCCCGTGCAGCACGCGCAGGGCTTGCCGGACGGCGTGCGCGCCGAGGTGATCGCCGCCGGCGGCCACATGGTGCAGATGGAGGCGGCCGCCGACGTGAACCGCCTGATCGTCGCGTTCCTCGGAGACTGACGATGGCCGCCGCGCTCGAACGACCCAGCCTCACGGCGCTCGGCCAGCCCGGCGCGAGAAGCCGCGACAAGCTCGCGCGCATTCCGGTGCGCGTCGAGCCCGCGGCCGGCGCGGCGCTGCCGAAGCCGCCGTGGCTGCGCGCGCGGCCGATGATGAGCGCGGCGGTGGCCGACATGGCCGCCGTGCTGCGCGAGCATCGGCTGCATTCCGTCTGCGAGGAGGCGATGTGTCCGAACATCGGCGAATGCTTCGCGCAGCGCACCGCGACTTTCATGATCATGGGTGGGCTGTGTACGCGGCGTTGCGCGTTCTGCGATGTCGCGCACGGCCGTCCCGAGCCGCTCGATCCCGCCGAGCCAGCGCGGCTGGCCGACGCGGCGGCGGCGCTCGGGTTGCGCTACGTCGTGATCACGTCGGTCGACCGCGACGATCTGCGCGACGGCGGCGCCGCGCATTTCGCCGCATGCATCGCGGCGGTGCGCGCGAGCGTGCCGGGTATCGGCGTCGAGGTGCTGACGCCCGACTTCCGCGGCCGCGCGGCCCGTGCGCTCGACGCGCTGTCGTCGGCGTGGCCCGACGTGTTCAATCACAACATCGAGACGGTGCCGTCGCTGTACCGGGCGGCGCGGCCGGGCGCCGACTATCGCGGCTCGCTGGAGCTGCTCGCGCAGGCGAAGGCCGCGCGGCCGACGCTCTTGACGAAATCGGGATTGATGCTCGGGCTCGGCGAACGCGACGACGAGGTGCGCGACACGTTGCGCGACCTGCGTGCGCACGAGGTGGACGTGCTGACGCTCGGCCAGTATCTCGCGCCGTCGGCGCACCATTTGCCGGTGCGGCGCTACGTGAGCCCCGACGCGTTCGCCGCGTGGCGCGACGAGGCGCTCGCGCTCGGTTTCAGGGAAGTCGTCGCCGGCCCGCTCGTGCGGTCGTCATATCACGCAGCCGACGTGCTGGAGGATGCGTAGCGCGCCGCGCGTCAGGCCGCGGCGGCGTGCGCGCGACTGATGCGGCGCAGGTACAGCACGAGCCCCGCGCCCGCCAGCATCAGGCTGACCGTGTTCGCGAACCAGAAGCCGCGCGCGCCGGTCAGCCACGCGGGCGCGATGCCGCCGACGTCGAAGCCGAGCACGTAGCCGCCGCTGAGTCCGACGCCCCACAGCGCGACCGCATAGATTACGGTCGGCACGACCGCCACCTTGTACGCGCGCAGCACGAACGCCGACGTGACCTGCAGCGCATCGAACACGTGGTAGCACGCGACGATCGCGACGAGCGGCATCGCGGCCGCGGCGACGGCCGGGTTCGGCGTATACCCGCCGATGATCAGCGGGCGCAGCGCGAACACGAGCACGCCGTAGGCGGCCGCGATCGCGCAGGCGAACATCACGCTGTGCCGGCCGAGCAGCCGGGCTTCTTCCGGACGTCCGGCGCCGAGCGCGCGCGCGACCAGCGTCGACGAAGCCACGCCGATCGACAGCGGCGTCATGTACAGCACCGCGCCGATGTTGCCGGCGATCTGATGGCCGGCGAGCGTCGTCGTGCCGAACTGCGCGATGAACAGCGCCATGCAGGTGTACGATGTGACCTCGATCAGGTACGACAGGCCCATCGGCACGCCGAGCTTCAGGATGGCCTTCTGCCGTTCCCACACGGGCCAGCAGAAGCGCGAGAAGATCGCGAGCGGCGCGAACACGTCGAGCTTCGCGAGCAGCGTGTAGCCGATCAGCGCGAGCGCCCAGTTGATCAGCGTGCTCGCGAGCCCGCAGCCGGGGCCGCCGAGCGCCGGTACGCCGAAGCCGCCGAAGATGAACCACACGTTCAGCGGAAACTTGAGCAGCAGCGCGCCGATCTGCAGGATCATCGCGAGCCGCGGCTTGCCGGCCGCGTTGGTCAGCGCGTTGTAGATGCGGAACACGAGGCTGGCGGGCAGCCCGTACGACAGGATGCGCAGGTAGTCGACGGTGCGCTCGTGCAGCGCGGCGGGGGCGTGCGCGACACGCAGCAGCGGTTCGGGAAAATGCAGCAGCAGGAAGCCCGGAATCGCGAGCAGCAGCGCAAGCCACAGGGCCTGGCGCACTTCCTCGCCGATCTCGGCATAGCGGCGCGCGCCGTACAGTTGCCCGGTGATCGGCTGCAACGCGGACAGGATGCCCGTCAGCCCGATATAGATCGATACGTAGATCGACGAGCCGAGCCCGAGCGCGGCGAGATCGACGGCCGAGTAGCGGCCGACCATCGCGGTGTCGATCACGCCGAACGCGATGATCGCGAGCTGGCCGACCAGCACCGGCCACGCGAGACCGACGATCCGGCGGATGTCGCCGAACATCGTCAATCGGCCGCCTGGCGGCGCGGCGGACGCCGCTTGACGGGTGTCTTCGGCCGTTCGATGCGCTCGTACAGGCGGAAGCGCTCGTCGCGGTCGGCGACGCGGCGGCCTTCCCAGACGAGACGCCATACGTATTGCGACATCGCGCTCGGCTCGCCGAAGTCGGAGCGGTCCTGACGCAGGATCACGTCGCAGTCGCCGGAGAAATCGAAGTGCATGTTGCCGAAGTAGGCGAAGGTCGCGATCTGCGCGTCGCCGAGCCGCACCGGCGAGATGCACTCGTAGTCGGACGGCAGGTGCACGGCGATCTGTTGCGCGACGTCGCGATAGGTCCGGCCGTAGTTGACGATCGGCAGCCACAGCGTCATCAGCAGCACCCACATCAGCGTGGTGCCCGCGCTCGACAGCACGACGCTGCGCCACAGCACCTTCGGCTGTCGCGACACGCGCCAGCGCGCGAGGAAGCACCAGCACACGGTGACGATCACCGCGCAGATGAACGACAGGATCTTGAAATGCGGCTCGTAGCCGGGCACGAGGCGCGCGAGGTTGCGCGCGAGCGGATGCGGGAAGCCGGTGAGCGACGCGAGCCACACGAGCCACACGAAGGTGCCGAGGATCGTGAAGCTCAGCACCGCGAACCAGTCGATCGCGTTGATCGCGCCGCGCTTGAGGGTCGGCAGCGCGAACGTCGCGAGCACCGCGAGCGGCGGCAGCAGCAGCATGTACATGCGGTTCGACTGCTGGCTTTGCAGGATCACGAGCGCGACGAGCGGCACGGCGACCGACAGCGGAATCGCGATGTGCGCACGGCGACGCATGCCGGCCCAGCTCCACCACGCCCAGATCGCGAGCGGCCACGCGGGCCACGTAAACAGCGGCAGGTTCTTCGCCGCATAGCCGAGCACGGCCGTCGGCGGGCCCGAAAAGCGCATCAGGCTGCCGTGGATCCACTGGTTGAAGAACCATGCGGCGTCGTCGGGCGCCGCGACGAACGCGGCGAGCGGCCACAGCGCGAAGATCGCGGCCGCGAGCGGCAGGCCGACCAGCGGCAGGCGCAGATTGCGCATTTCGGGTGTGACGAGCCACAGCGCGGCCGTGCCCGCGAGCAGCGCGACGACCAGCACCGGGTTGCCGGACAGCGCGACGAGCCCCATCGCGAGGCCCCACCACAGTGCGCCCTGCAGCGGCTTGTCGATGCCGCGCACGATCCCGTACACGAGCATCGCGATCCACGCGAACTGTGCGAGCTGCGGCGTCGTTTCGTGCCCGCGTTCCGCGAGGCCGAAGCAGGCGACGAGCACCAGCAGCGCGCCATCCGCGAGCGTGCGGCCGTAGTCGCGCGGCTCGGGTTCGCCGCCGAATGCATATTTGAACGGTTGAACTTCGGCGCGCCGGCCGAGCAGGTAGGCCGCGTACCAGACGAACGCGCACGCGATGCAGAACAGCACGCCGGTATCGACGCGCGACGCGTTGCTCGCATCGACCCACGGATCGAGACCGCGGATCGACAGCGCGCCGAGCCAGTAGCCGAGCGGCCCGTCGGTCGTGATGAACTTGCCGACCAGGTTCGGCAGCAGCCAGTCGTGCCAGCCGCCCTTGGCCATCGTCCACATCACGCCGAAGCCCGCCGCGTCCTCGTTTTTCCACGGGTCGCGGCCGAACAGGCCGAACGCCGCGTAGACGAGGCAGAGCGTGAGCAGCAGCCAGCGCGGCAGCGCGCGCGTGGCGGAGGCGGTGAGACGGACGACAGGCTTCATGCAGATGAGCGATTTGTTATGGGCGGGCGGCCGGCGCGATCGCACGCGGCCGAGCCGGTTTCGAGCATCCGGCATTGTAGTCGCGCCCGCTGTTGTGCGTCAGGTCGTTTCCCGGGCGCCGGCCGGCGCGTGCCGGGCGAGCAGAGACAAAAAAGGGCAGCCTGGGCTGCCCTTTCGTGCGGTACCGGGTGCGTTGCCGCCGCCGGATCGGTGCAAAGCTTACTTTGCAGCAGCCTTGCCGTTGGCGCGTGCGCCGAACTTGTTCTTGAACTTCTCGACACGGCCTGCCGTGTCCATGATCTTTTGCTGACCCGTGTAGAACGAGTGCGATTCCGACGACACTTCGATCTTGGCGAGCGGGTAGGTCTTGCCGTCGAGTTCGATGTTTTCACGCGTCTGGATCGTCGAGCGCGTGATGAACTTGAAGCCGTTCGACATGTCTTGGAAGACGACTTCGCGGTAATTCGGGTGGATGCCTTCTTTCATGGTCTTTCCTTGGTGAGAGCGGTAGCCAACCCGCCGCTTGCCGTGCCGGGGGTACGCCAATTTGCGTATCACCAGACGACGCCAAGCCCGGCGCGAGCCACTTGCCTAAGGTCGAAAAACGGCGATTATGCCAGAAAATCAGACGGTTGACGAATAATTTTCACGGTGTGTCGAGCGCGCCGGTGCCGGCCGGATCCTGCCGGTAGTAGCGCGCGAGCAGCCGGTACAGCTCCGGAAATTCGGACTCGAACGCTTTCGGCCGAACGAACAGCGCCTCGCTGCACACCGCGAAGAATTCCGACGGGTGGTCGGCCGCATAGGGATCGATCAGCGAATCCCGCTCGAAGCGCGCCCATGCGCGATCCGGCACCGCGTCGACGCGCGCGCAGAACTGGTCGTACGCATGTTCGAACACGTCGGCCCACGTCTGCGCGTCGAGGTGCGGCGCATGCCAGCGGCGAAAAAGGGGCGGATAACCGTCGGCCGCGCCGTTGACCATGTCGATCTTGTGAGCGAACTCATGGATCACGACGTTGTACGCGTCCCGGCCGTCCGTCATCTGCGCGTCTTCCCACGACAGGATCACGGGGCCGCCTTCCCATGCTTCGCCGCTCGCGTCCTGCTCGACTTCGTGGACGACGCCGTCCTCGTCCTGCACGGTCTTGCGGATCACGAATTCGCCCGGATACACGACGACGCCGACCCAGCCGTCGTACAGCGACAGGTCGAGATTCAGCACGGGCAGGCAGGCCTGCGCGGCGATCGCGACGATCATCGCGTCGGTCAGCTCGAGCCCGTGCGCGGTCGAAAACGACTTTTTCGCGACGAACAGGCTCGTCAGCTCGCGCAGCCGGCCGAGCGCGTCGGGCGGCAGGGCGCCGAGGAACGGCAGGCGCTCGACGGTTTCGTGCCACAGCGCGTCGGGAATCGGATGGCTGCGCAGCGCGCGGTCGCGGCGGCGGTCGTCGAACCAGCGGGTCAGTTTCGAGAGCATGGAGGCGGCGGACGAAAATCCAAAGCCTGTCTTTTAACTCAATCGATCTGTTTTTGCCATGCCGCGAAGAGGCCGCCGACGAGCGCGACGCCCGCGAGGAAGTAAAAGCCGTCGAGCGACGCGAGGAACGACGCCTGTTGCGCGACCATTCCCGCGATCGACGCGATCGCGAGGCCGTGCGCGTCGTTCAGCGCGTGGCCGGCGGCCGCATAGCTGCGCGTCAGCGCGTCGGCGGTCTGCTGGAACAGCGGATCGAACACGTTCGCGCGCTCGACGAGCCGCGTCCGATGCATGGCCAGCCGGTGCTGCTCGACGATGATCACCGACGACGTCGCGAACGAGATCGTCAGTTGCCGCACGATGTTCTTCACCCGGTAGCCATGCGTATATTCGTCGATCGCGAAGATCCGGAACGTGAGGTTGGCCACCGGCAGCACGATGAACAGCAGCAGCAACCCGCGCAGCAGCAGCGGGACGACCAGCGCCGCTTCGCCGACCTGCGGCGTCATCCGCGTCATCCACAGCGCGGCCGTGACGGCGATCGCGAATCCCGGCACGACGAACCACTTCTTGTGCGTGACGAATTTCGCGTAGCGCAGGTAGGCGAACAGCGCGATGGCCGAGAGCAGCGACATCGTGCCGACCAGGCGCCCGGCATTCTCGACCGGATAGCCGAGGCCGCTCTCGAGCAACCGTGCCGTCAGGTAGCTGAAGCCCGTCGTCTCGTAGTAATAGAACATGTAGAGCAACAGCCCGACCTGGAACGTCCGCTCGCGAAACGCATGCAGCCGCACGAGCGGCGTCGGGTGATGCCACTGGTGATACGCGAACCACGCGAGCGCGCCGAGCCCGGCAAACGTCAGCAGAATCAGCATCGGCGAGCCGCTGTAGAGCTGGTAATGCACCTGCTGCAGCACGATCTGCAGCGCGCCTTGCGCGAGCGCGAACACGACGTATGGCCAGAAATGTCCGGAGCCGCGCTCGTCGTCCGGCGTGCGGCCCGAATCGGGCAGCGTGAGCAACGCGAGGATCGCGAGCGCGATGCCGGCCGGCGCCGTGCACGCGAACAGTGCGCGCCACGTCGAATGCGCGACCAGCAGCCCGCCGACGATCGGCGCGAGCGCGCTGCCGAGCAGGATCATGATCAGGAACGCGCGCGTCGCGGGCGGCCGTGCCTGCGGCTTGAAGCTGATCTGGATCAGGATCCGGCACGCGCCCATCATCGGGCCGATGCAATAGCCCTGAAAGCCGCGCGCGAACGCCAGCTCCAGCGACGTGTCGGCGAGCGCCGCCGCGATCGCGCCGAACGAGAACATCAGCATGCAGCCCGCGACGTAGCGGCGATGGCCGAGCCGGTCGACCCACCATTGCTGCTGCAGGATGCCGAGCACGGCCGCGACCGCGTACGCGCTCGACGACCACACGAGTTCGTCCGGCGATGCGTTGATGCCGCCCGCGATGTAGCTCGCGAAGAACGAGAAGACGGCGTTGTCGAAGTAGTCGATGCCGGTGACGAGCGCGAGCGCCCATGGAAACAGGTCCGCGCGCAGGTTCGCGCGGCTCCACGGCGCCCGGCCCGGCACCGCGTTCATTCGCGATCCTTGCGGGCGCGCCGTGTGCCGGCCTCGGCCCGCCGCTGCGCGATCAGCGCATCGGCGTTCTCGCCGGCGAGACGCCGCTCGACGTAATCGATGTCGTGCTGCAATTCCTTGCGCAGCGTGACGGCTTCCTTCAGTTCGCGCTGGACGGCCGCGATGCGCCGGTCGAGCGTGTCGATCTGTTCGGCGAGGCCGGCGCGGATGTCGCGCAGCGATGCGTCCGAATAGCGGCGCCGGCCGTCGCCCGTTTCTTCCAGCGGGCGCTTCAGCATTTCGGTGATGCCGTGCAGCGAGAAGCCGAGCGCGCGCAATCGCAGGATGCGCGCGAAGCGCTCGAGGTCGGCTTCGTCGTAGAGGCGGTAGCGGCCTTCGCTGCGCGACGGCGTGACGAGCCCGCGCTCTTCGTAGTATTTCAGCGTGCGCGGCGTCACGCCGAGCCGCGACGCGGCGTCGCTGACGGTCAATAGCGGGGCGGAGGCGTCGTTCGGCATCGGGTGGAGGGATTGGGCGGGATAATGACGCGATTATAGGTCAACCTGTACGTTCACGTTCAGGTTGGGATCGAAAAACGGCCGCCGGGCAGGGTGCACGGGCGGCCGTGTTGCGGAGCGGGAGGGCGATCAGCCGCCGCGGCGCATCAGGTCGAAGAACTCGGAATTGCTCTTCGTCTGGCGGATCTTGTCGAGCAGGAATTCCATCGCCTCGACTTCGTCCATGTCGTGAATGAACTTGCGCAGCACCCAGATCTTCTGAAGGATCTCGGGCTTGATCAGCATTTCCTCGCGACGCGTGCCCGACTTGTTCAAGTTGATCGACGGGTACACGCGCTTTTCCGCGAGACGGCGCTCGAGGTGCACTTCCATGTTGCCGGTGCCCTTGAACTCTTCGTAGATCACGTCGTCCATGCGGCTGCCGGTTTCGATCAGCGCGGTGCCGATGATCGTCAGCGAGCCGCCTTCCTCGATGTTGCGCGCCGCGCCGAAGAAGCGCTTCGGACGCTGCAGCGCGTTCGCGTCGACACCGCCCGTCAGCACCTTGCCCGACGCCGGGATCACGGTGTTGTACGCACGCGCGAGACGCGTGATCGAGTCGAGCAGAATCACGACGTCGTGCTTCATTTCGACGAGGCGCTTGGCCTTCTCGATCACCATTTCGGCAACCTGGACGTGGCGCGTGGCCGGTTCGTCGAACGTCGACGCGATCACTTCGCCGGCGACCGAGCGTTGCATTTCGGTCACTTCTTCCGGACGCTCGTCGATCAGCAGCACGAACAGGATCACGTCCGGGTGGTTCTGCTTGATCGCGTGCGCGATGTGCTGGAGCATCACGGTCTTGCCCGACTTCGGCGACGCGACGAGCAGGCCGCGCTGGCCCTTGCCGATCGGCGCGATCATGTCGATGATGCGGCCCGTGACGTTTTCCTCGCCGCGCATTTCGCGTTCGAGCGACAGCGGCTTGTTCGGGTGCAGCGGCGTGAGGTTCTCGAACATGATCTTGTGTTTCGAGGCCTCGGGCGGCTGCCCGTTGACTTTGTCGACCTTCACCAGCGCGAAGTAGCGCTCGCCGTCCTTCGGCGTGCGGACTTCACCTTCGATGGTGTCGCCGGTATGCAGGTTGAAGCGGCGGATCTGCGACGGGCTGATGTAGATGTCGTCGGTGCTCGCGAGGTACGACATTTCCGGCGAGCGCAGGAAGCCGAAGCCGTCCGGCAGCACTTCGAGCGTACCGTCGCCGAAGATCGTCTCTCCCGTCTTGGCGCGCTTTTTGAGAATGGCGAACATCAGCTCCTGCTTGCGCAGGCGGTTCGCGTTTTCGATCTCCAGGCCGTTGGCCATTTCGATCAGTTCGGAGACGTGCAGAGACTTGAGCTCGGATAAATGCATACGGAGAACCCGCCAGGGAGGAGATGCGACGAAAGAAAATAAGGGAGGAGGGCGAGCGGAAGCGCTCAGAGACTTAAATGCGTCTTGTCGACGTTTTTTAATTCTAGCATAGGCCGATTCGCGCTTGAGCGAGCGATCGGCGGCTTGACGGCGGACGTGTTGCCGACTGACAACACGTCCGCGGACCTGCCGATATTACAGGTGGCTGTCCAGGAATGCGGTGAGTTGCGACTTCGACAGCGCGCCGACCTTCTGCGCGGCGGCCGCGCCGTTCTTGAACAGGATCAGCGTCGGGATGCCGCGCACGCCGAATTTCGCGGGCGTGGCCTGGTTGTCGTCGACGTTGATCTTCGCGATCTGCAGCTTGTCGCCGTAGTCCTTCGCGACTTCGTCGAGGATCGGGGCGATCATCTTGCACGGGCCGCACCACTCGGCCCAGAAATCGACGAGCACGGGCTTGTCGGACTTGACGACGTCCTGTTCGAACGATGCGTCGCTGATGTGTTTGATCTGTTCGCTCATTGGGTCAATACCTCTTACGGTTCGGGGACTGCCTGCTTGCGCGTTGCAGCGTACCGGCCTGCGCAAGGCTGCCGGCCGCTGCGGCAGGGCACTCCGCCTTCCGGGAAGGAGGGACGTAAGCGCTGCATGCCGCGGCTCGCGGGTCGTTCGGGCGTCATATTAGCCTAAATTGCTATCTGCTGCGGGCGGCGATAGTAGCCGCTACGCGAGTAGGGGTACGACGCGACGTTCGACCGTTGTGCGACGCAGATGGAGGCCGGCCCGCCAATTACAAGGGGCGGGCAGCGTGCGGCGCGTGCGCATGGACGACGCGCCGGTTTGCCCGGCGAGATTCGCATTGATGCGAACAAACGGTCGCATTCGTCCGGAAGCGGTGATAGAATATGCCGTGACGGGCCTCCTCGCATGGTGGGGCGGTGAACCTGGTCAGGTCGGGAACGAAGCAGCCACAATCGTTTTCTGCCAGTGCCGAGGGTTGGGCTCGTCACCTTCCTTCTCGCCCCGTTCGCAGGGCGTTTTTTATTTCTGCGTCACATTCCGTTCGACCTGCGCCTTGCCCGTGTTCCGCCCCGTTTCACGTGTCGGCGCGACGCAGCGTTACTGATACAATTTCCTGATGACCTATCAAGTTCTCGCACGCAAGTGGCGTCCGAAGGATTTCGCTTCGCTCGTCGGCCAGGAGCACGTCGTCAGGGCGCTCACGCATGCGCTCGACGGCGGGCGTCTCCATCACGCCTATCTGTTTACCGGAACCCGCGGTGTCGGCAAGACGACGCTGTCGCGGATCTTCGCGAAGGCGCTCAACTGTGAAACCGGCGTCACGTCGCAGCCGTGCGGCGTGTGTCGCGCCTGTCGCGAGATCGACGAGGGCCGTTTCGTCGATTACGTCGAGATGGACGCGGCGAGCAACCGCGGCGTCGACGAGATGGCCGCGCTGCTCGAGCGCGCGGTGTATGCGCCCGTCGATGCGCGCTTCAAGGTCTACATGATCGACGAAGTGCACATGCTGACGAACCACGCGTTCAACGCGATGCTGAAGACGCTCGAAGAGCCGCCGCCGCACGTCAAGTTCATCCTCGCGACGACCGATCCGCAGAAAATTCCCGTCACCGTGCTGTCGCGCTGCCTGCAGTTCAACCTGAAGCAGATGCCGGCTGGGCACATCGTGTCGCATCTCGAGCGGATCCTCGGTGAAGAGCGGATCACGTTCGAGCCGCAGGCGCTGCGTTTGCTGGCGCGTGCCGCGCAGGGCAGCATGCGCGACGCGCTGTCGCTGACCGACCAGGCGATCGCCTATTCGGCGAACGAAGTGACCGAATCGGCGGTGTCCGGCATGCTCGGCGCGCTGGACCAGACCTACATGGTGCGCCTGCTCGATGCGCTCGCGGCCGGCAACGGCCCGGAAATCCTCGCGATCGCCGACGAGATGTCGCTGCGCAGCCTGTCGTTCTCGACCGCGCTGCAGGATCTCGCGAGCCTGCTGCACCGGATCGCCTGGGCGCAGTTCGCGCCGGGTTCGGTGCTCGACGAATGGCCGGAAGCGGCTGACTTGCGCCGTTTCGCGGAGACGCTGAGCCCCGAGCAGGTGCAATTGTTCTATCAGATCGCGACGGTGGGGCGCGCCGAACTCGGCCTGGCGCCGGACGAATACGCCGGTTTCACGATGACGCTGCTGCGGATGCTCGCGTTCGAGCCGTCCGCTGGCGCCGGCAGCGCGCCGGGCGGTCAGCCGTCCGTGCCGCCGCGTGCGGTGCCGGCCCCGCGCGCTGCCGCGGCGCCGGCCGCCGCGGCAGCGAAGCCGGTAGCGGCCGCGCCGGCTGTCGCAGCGCGGCCGCAAGCCGCGGCGCCGGCTGCACCTGTTGCGCCGGTCGCGCGTCCGGCGCCGGCGCAGTCCGGTGACGACGCGGACCGCCCGGCCGCCAAGCCCGCAGCCGTTCCGGCACCGGCAGAAGCAGCAGCGCCGGCACCCGTAGCGGCCGACGCTCAAGCGATCGAGCCGCCGCAGCCGGAAGCGAAGGCTGCGCCCGCTGGCGACATGCCGCCTCCCGCCCGCAAGGAACCCGAGCCGACGGACGTTGCCGCCGTGCAGCGAAACGACGAACCGGCGCCGCAGCCGGAACCGGCACCGCGCGCCGTGTCGCCCGAGCCGGCCGCCGCGCGCCCCGCGGCGCGCGCGGGCGGTGCCGCCGCCGCGCTCGACGTGCTGCGCAATGCAGGGATGCGCGTGTCGTCGGACCGCGGGCGCGCGGGCGCAGCAGCCAAGCCGGCGGCGTCCCAGCCGGTCGCCGAAAAGCCGGCCGCGCCGCGTCCGGCCGTCCAGGTGCCCACGCCGCGTGCCGCTGCGCGTGCGCCGCAAGCAGCCGATTCGCGCCAGCCATCGCCGCCGTGGGAAGACATTCCGCCCGACGACTACGTGCCGCTCAGCGCCGACGAGATGTTCGGCGGTTCCGACGACGGTTTCGTGCCGGCGTTCGACAGCGGTCCCGACGATGTGCGCGTGACGCCGAAGCCGGCGGAGGCACGCCCGGCCGCGCCGATCGACACGCGCCCGTTGCCGCCCGCGATCGCGCTCGATCCGATCGGCTTCGACGGCGAATGGCCGGCGCTGGCCGCGCAGTTGCCGCTGAAGGGCGTCGCGTACCAGCTCGCGTTCAACAGCGAGCTGACGGCTGTCGATGCGAGCGCATTGAAATTGTCCGTGCCGGTGCCGCAGTATGCGGACGCCGCGCAGGTGGCGAAGCTGAAGGCCGCACTGGCCGACGCGCTCGGCAAGCCGGTCGAGGTGAACGTCGAGGTCGGGCCCGCACGGCGCACCGCGGCGGCGCTCGATGCGGCCGCACGCGCGGCGCGCCAGCGCGAAGCCGAGCAGGAGATTCACGGCGATCCGTTCGTCCAGCAGCTCGTGCGCGAGTTCGGTGCGCGCATCGTCGAGGGCTCGGTGCGCCCGCTGGCCGATTCGACGCCGGACGGCGCGCCGCCCACGCTGCATTGAACTGACCGCCCCGCGACAGGCACAATCACGCCCCGCACACATTGGCCGGCACGCGCCGCGTGCCGGTTTTCACACGATCAAGAAGGAGTATTCCCATGTTGAAAGGCAACCTCGCCGGACTGATGAAGCAAGCGCAGCAAATGCAGGAAAACATGAAGAAGATGCAGGAGCAGCTTGCGCTGATCGAAGTCGAAGGGCAGTCGGGCGCCGGCCTCGTCAAGGTGACGATGACGTGCCGCAACGAAGTGCGCCGCGTGTCGATCGACCCGAGCCTGCTCGCGGACGACAAGGACATGCTCGAGGATCTCGTCGCCGCTGCGTTCAACGACGCGGTGCGCAAGGCCGAAGCCACGTCGCAGGAAAAGATGAGCGGCATGACGTCGGGCCTGCCGCTGCCCCCGGGCTTCAAGCTGCCGTTCTGAGCGCCGCGTCCTTGCCACCGTTTGCCGCCGTATGAAACAGCCGTCTGCCTTGTCCGCTCTCGTCGAAGCGTTGCGCGTGCTGCCCGGCGTCGGGCCGAAATCCGCGCAGCGCATGGCGGTTCACCTGATGCAGCACGACCGCGAGGGCGCGGAGCGGCTCGGCCGGTCGCTGCTGTTCGCGACCGAGCACCTGCAGCACTGCGAGAAGTGCAATACGTTCACCGAGGCGCAGATCTGCGAGGTCTGCAGCGACGAGGAGCGTGATCCGACGCTGCTGTGCGTCGTCGAGACGCCCGCCGACCAGATCATGCTCGAGCAGACGATGACCTACCGCGGGCTGTATTTCGTGCTGATGGGGCGACTGAGCCCGCTCGACGGAATCGGCCCGAAGGAAATCCATTTCGACCGCCTCGTGCGGCGCGCATCCGACGGCGTCGTCAAGGAAGTCGTGCTCGCGACCAACTTCACGAACGAAGGCGAAGCCACCGCTCACTACCTCGGCCAGACGCTCAAGGCGCGCGGGCTGGCGGTCACGCGCCTCGCGCGCGGCGTGCCGGTGGGCGGCGAGCTCGAGTACGTCGACGCGGGCACCATCGCCCGCGCGATGCTCGATCGCCGCACGATGTAAGCCGGGCGCCGCCTGCCGGCGGCGCCGTTCCTCATGCCAGGGAGACACATGAGCACCAGCCAGGGCCCGCTCGCGGGCGTCAAAGTGCTCGAATTCGGAACGCTGATCGCGGGGCCGTTCGCGTCGCGGCTGTTCGCCGAATTCGGCGCGGAAGTGATCAAGATCGAGGATCCGAACGGCGGCGACCCGCTGCGCAAGTGGCGCAAGCTCCATCCGGAGCAGGGCGGTACGTCGCTGTGGTGGTCGGTGCAGGCGCGCAACAAGAAATCGGTCACGCTCAATCTGAAAGCCGATGCCGGCAAGGCGATCGCGCGGCAGCTCGCGAGCGAGGCCGACATCGTGATCGAGAATTTCCGCCCGGGCCTGCTCGAAAAGCTCGGGCTCGGCTACGACGTGCTGTCGGCCGACAATCCGGGCCTCGTGATGGTGCGTCTGTCCGGCTACGGGCAGACGGGCCCGTACCGCGACCGGCCCGGCTTCGGCGCGATCGCCGAATCGATGGGCGGGCTGCGCCACATCACCGGCTATCCCGATCTGCCGCCGCCGCGCATCGGCATCTCGATCGGCGATTCGATCGCCGCGCTGCACGGCGTGATCGGCGCGCTGATGGCGCTCCATCACCGCAAGGTCAACGGCGGCGCGGGGCAGGTGGTCGACGTTGCGCTGTATGAAGCCGTGTTCAACATGATGGAAAGCGTGGTGCCCGAATACGGCGTGTACGGGATGGTGCGCGAGCGCACCGGCGCGTCGCTGCCGGGCATCGTGCCGTCGAATACGTATGCATGCCGCGACGGCAGCATCGTGATCGGCGGCAACAGCGATCCGATCTTCAAGCGGCTGATGAAGGCGATCGAGCGCGACGACCTCGCCGACGATCCCGCGCTCGCGCAAAACGACGGGCGGGTGCCGCGCACGCAGGAAATCGACGACGCGATCGCCGCGTGGCTTGCGCCGCGCACGATCGACGAGGCGCTCGTCGTGCTCAATGCGGCCGACGTGCCGGCCGGGCGCATCTACAGCGCGGCCGACATGTTCACCGATCCGCAGTTCGTCGCGCGTCAGATGATCCAGCGTTTCAAGCTGGCCGACGGCACCGACATTCCGCTGCCGAACATCACGCCGAAGCTGTCGGACACGCCGGGCGAAACGCGCTGGCTCGGGCCCGAGCTCGGCGAGCATACCGACGAGGTGCTGCGCGGCCTCGGCTACGACGCGCACGCGATTGCCGCGCTGCGCGAGGCGGGCGCGATCTGAGCGCATCCGGCGTGGCGCTTTGCGCCGGGCCGCTCGACGAAGGGTTCCCCGAGGCGATTTGGTCCGGGCGGAAAACCCGGCGGCCCGGTGTTTTCCCCAGCGCGCGGAATGCCGCCGCGCAGTGCGGCGGCGCATCGCATGTCCATGCGTATACCCGGCCGTCCGCGGCGGCTGGACAGTCGCTCTCGCGCCATCTTTCCTCGGTTACAATCGCCGGATGCGAATCCTACTCAGCAACGACGACGGCTATCTCGCCCCCGGTCTCGCCGCGCTCAGCGAAGCGCTGCAGCCGCTGGCCGAGCTTACGGTGATCGCGCCCGAGCAGAACTGCAGCGGCGCGTCGAATTCCCTCACGTTGTCGCGGCCGCTGTCGGTGCAGCGCGCAGCGGGTACGGGTTTCTTCTACGTGAACGGCACGCCGACCGATTCGGTGCACGTCGCGCTGACGGGGATGGCCGACGCGAGGCCGGACATCGTCGTATCCGGCATCAACAACGGCCAGAACATGGGCGAAGATACGCTCTATTCGGGGACAGTTGCGGCCGCCACCGAAGGCGTCATGTTCGGCGTGCCGGCCGTCGCGTTCTCGCTGGTCGACAAGGGCTGGGCCCATCTGGCCGACGCCGCGCGCGTCGCCGCGGAAATCGTCGCGCACTATCTCGCGCATCCGCTGCCGGGCAACCCGCTGCTGAACGTCAATATTCCGAACCTGCCGTACGACCAACTGAAGGGCTGGAAGGTCACGCGTCTCGGCAAGCGTCATCCGTCGCAGCCGGTGATTCGCCAGACCAACCCGCGCGGCGAGCCGATCTACTGGATCGGCGCCGCGGGCGACGCGCTGGACGCCAGCGACGGCACCGATTTCCACGCCGTCGCAAACGGTTTCGTATCGATCACACCGCTGCAGCTCGATCTCACGCATACGCAGATGCTGCCCGCGACGCGCGAATGGGCGCGCGCCGGAGGGCGGGCTTCATGAGCGGCGAGCGCGCGAAGCGGTTCCCGCTCGCGCTCGAAGATCTCAAACGAGCGCCACGCAAATCGGAAGGTCGGGCCGGCGAACGCCAAGCGGCGGGCGCGGTGCCGAAGGCCGCCGACAAACCCGCAGCCGTACTGAAACCGGTTGCGGTGAAGCCGGCCGCCGCGCGGGTGCCGCTGTCGGGCATCGCCGCCGCGAAGCCGGCGACCGCACCGAAGCCGACCGCGCTGAAACCCGCACTGCCGAAGCCGGCTGCGCCGAGCATCGCGCCGGCCGGCGCGTTCGCCCTCACGTCGGAACGCGTGCGCGAGCGGATGGTCGAACGGCTGCGCGCGAACGGCGTGACCGATGCGCGCGTGCTGGACGCGATGGCCGCGGTGCCGCGCCACCTGTTCGTGGATCCCGGGCTCGCGACGCAGGCCTACGAGGATTCGGCGTTGCCGATCGGCCACCAGCAGACCATTTCAAAGCCGTCGGTCGTCGCGCGCATGATCGAGCTCGCGATGGCCGGCCGCACGCTCGAGCGCGTGCTCGAGATCGGCACGGGTTGCGGCTATCAGGCCGCCGTGCTGAGCCACGTGGCACGTGACGTGTATTCGATTGAACGCATCAAGCCGCTCTACGAGCGCGCGAAGCTGAACCTGCGACCGCTGCGCGTGCCGAACATCCGTCTGCATTACGGCGACGGGCGTGTCGGCCTGCCGTCCGCGGCCCCGTTCGACGCGATCGTGATCGCTGCGGCGGGGCTCGACGTGCCGCAGGCGCTGCTCGAGCAGCTCGCGATCGGCGGGCGGCTCGTCGCGCCGGTCGGCGGCCAGAGCGGGCAGCACCAGGTGCTCACGCTCGTCGAGCGCGTCGCGCACGCGCAATGGCGAGCGTCCCGGCTTGATCGCGTTTTCTTTGTCCCTTTAAAATCCGGAGTGATTTGAAACCGATGAGTATGTTGCGCGCGATGCAAAACAACCGATCCAGGGAACCGCTCACGCTCGCCCAGCGCGCGATCTGTGTGGCTGCGTTCTCCACGCTGCTGGCCGCCTGTGCGACGCGGCTCGACAACGCGCCCGTCGTCGATCGCTCCGGGTCGCTCGGCACGACCGCCGCCGCGCAGCCCGCGGCGCCGCTTCCGCCGGCGCCCCCGGGTTACTACCGGGTGAAGCCGGGCGACACGCTGTACCGGATCGCACTTGAAAACGGGCAGAACTATCGCGACATCGCCGCGTGGAACAATCTGGCGAACCCGAATCAGATCGAAGTCGACCAGCTGCTGCGCGTGTCGCCGCAAGCCGGCGCCGCGGTCGCGGGCACGCCGGCCGCCGCGCCGATCGTCGGCAGTGCGGTCGCGACCGCACCGCTGAGCAGCGGTCCGGCCGCGCCGGCTGCCGGCACGTCGTCCTCGCTCGCCGCCACGCCGCCGGCCGCGGCAACCGGCTCGAGCGATACGGCGGCGGCGCCGAGCGGCCCCGTGACGTTCGCGTGGCCTGCGCGCGGCCCCGTGCTGAACGGGTTCGACGATGCGAAGAACAAGGGTGTCAATATCGGCGGGACGGCCGGCGAGGCCGTGAAGGCGGCGGCGGACGGCCGTGTCGTTTACTCCGGCAACGGTCTGCGTGGTTACGGCAACCTCATTATCATCAAGCACGACGCAACTTACCTCACGGCGTATGCACACAATCGCGCTTTGATGGTAAAAGAGGGGGACGCGGTAACGAAGGGGCAGAAGATCGCCGAGATGGGTAACAGCGATGCCGACCGCGTGATGCTGCATTTCGAGGTTCGCCGGCAGGGTAAGCCTGTCGATCCGCTGAAGTATTTGCCGCCTCAATAACCGAGACGACCATGCCGAAATCGAAGCGCCACGAGCCGCAAGCCGAGTCTGAGAAGATCAGTCGTGCCACGCAAGCATCGGTGGGGCGAGCAGGTGCTTCGACGGACGACGAGGACGACGTCGCGGAAAACGAACGCGATCTCGAGGCCCGCGACGCCGAAGCGGACGGTGGCGACGACGAGCGCGAAGGCCGCCAGGAAGCGGCGCCCGACGTCGACGATTTCCGCACGCTGCTGCAGGCCGAGCTCACGGCCGACACGATCCAGCATTACCTGAACCGCATCAGCGTGAAGCCGCTGCTGACCGTCGAGGAAGAGCAGCGCTATTCGCGCCTGGCGAAGGCCGGCGAATTCGAGGCGCGGCAGGTGATGATCGAGCGCAACCTGCGTCTCGTCGTCAGTATCGCGAAGGGCTACCTGAACCGCGGCGTGCCGCTGCTCGACCTGATCGAGGAAGGCAACCTCGGCCTGATGCACGCGATCGAGAAATTCGACCCGACGCGCGGTTTCCGTTTCTCGACCTACGCGACGTGGTGGATCCGGCAGAGCATCGAGCGGGCGATCATGAACCAGGCCCGCACGGTGCGCCTGCCCGTGCACGTGATCCGCGAACTGAACCAGGTGCTGCGCGCGAAGCGCCATCTCGAAAAGAATTCGATGTCGACGGGCGAGGCGGCCGAGCGCCGCGAAGCCAGCATCGACGACATCGCCTATCTCACCGGCAAGACCGCCGAGGAAGTCACCGATATCCTCGCGCTCAACGAACACACCGCGTCGCTCGACGCGCCGCTCGATCTCGATCCCGCGAGCAGTCTGCTCGACCTGTTGCCCGACGACCAGAGCCAGTCGCCCGACGCCGAGGTGCAGCACCGCGAACTCGAAACGCTGACGCGCGCGTGGCTGTCGCGGCTGTCCGACAAGCACCGGCACGTGATCGAGCGCCGCTTCGGCCTGAACCACATCGAACCGGCGACGCTCGAGGAGCTCGCCGACGAGATGGGGCTCACGCGCGAGCGCGTGCGGCAGATCCAGCAGGAAGCGCTGGTGCGCCTCAAGCGGTTCTTCGCCTCCAACGGCGTGCGCAAGGACGCCGTTCTGTAACTGATGACCCCGATCCTTGTTTTTGACATCGAGACGATTCCCGATGTCGACGGCATTCGCCGTCTGGAAGACCTGCCCGCGACGCTCGACGATGCCGCGGTGGCCGAACATGCGTTTGCCGCACGCCGCGAGAAGACCGGCGGCGATTTCCTGCCGCATCATCTGCAGCGGATCGCGGCGATCTCGTGCGTGTTCCGCGACAACAACGGTTTTCGCGTGCGCTCGCTCGGGACGCCGCAGGACAACGAAGCGACGCTGATCCAGTCGTTCTACCGCGTGATCGAGAAGTACACGCCGCAGCTCGTGTCGTGGAACGGCGGCGGTTTCGATCTGCCGGTCCTCCATTACCGCGCGCTCGTGCACGGCATTCCCGCCACCCGCTACTGGGATCTCGGCGAGGACGACCGCGAATTCAAGTGGAACAACTACATCTCCCGCTATCACTCGCGGCATACCGACCTGATGGACGTGCTCGCGATGTATCAGGCGCGAGCGAACGCCCCGCTCGACGCGCTGGCGAAGCTGTGCGGTTTCCCGGGCAAGCTGGGGATGGACGGCAGCCAGGTGTGGCCGGCGTTCCGCGATGGCCGGATCGACGAAATCCGCAACTATTGCGAAACCGACGTCGTCAATACGTACCTGCTGTATTGCCGGTTCCAGTTGATGCGCGGCGGCCTGACGCCGAGCGAGTACGCGGACGAGATCCTGCTCGTGAAGAACGCGCTCGCGCTGGAGCCCGCGCCGCACTGGGCCGAATATCTGGCGGGCTTCGACGCGTAGCGCGGGCAGGCCGCGCCGCAACCGGTGCGATCAGGCGAGTTCGAGCAGCACCGGCTGATGATCGGACGCGCGTACGTCGCCGTCGATCTCGCAGCCGACGACGCGCGGCAACAGCGTGTCGGTCGCGAATACGAAATCGCACGCGAGCGGGCCTTCCGACCATTGTGCGGTGTCGTAGACGCCGGCCGTCGGCGGCGGCGTACGACCGGGATGCCGTGCGACCCACGCGTCGACGAAACCGGGTGCGTCGGCAATCGGCTCCAGAAAGCGCTGGTACGCATCGTTGCCGAACGCGCTGTTGAAATCGCCGCAGACGATCGCATCGCGCGGTTGTCCGGTCGCGGTGAACGGCCCGTCGGCGGTTTCGGCGGGAGCGGGATGGGTCGCATGCGCGCAGGCGTCGCGATGCCGGTCGCGTAGCGCGTCGACCTGCGCCAGCCGCTGGCGTGCCGAGTAATACTCCAGATGCGTGGTGACCACGCGCAACGCCCCGAACGGCGTATGCAGCTCGACATCGAGCGCGACGCGCGGCATCGACGGCGCACCGGCGTCGGCCGGCCACGGCAGCGAGTGACGCAGCACGCGCCCGATCGGCAGCCGCGTCGCGATCGCGTTGCCGAACTGGCGGCGCGGTGCGCGTGGCCGAATGGCCGGCAGGTCGGCGCCGATGGCGCCGACGATCGTATAGCCGGGCAGCAGCGCCGCGAGTTCGGCGAACTGGTCCGGGCCTGGCCGGCCCGGCAGGGCGTCGAAACCGCGCGTGACCTCCTGCAGGCACAGCACGTCGAAATCGCCGAGCCGGCGAATAGCCGCGACGGTGCCGGACAGATCGACCACGCCGTCGGCGTCCCGACCCCATTGGATGTTCCAGTCGATCAATCGCATGGTCGAATCTCCTTGGTCTGCTGCTGCGAGCAGAACCCGTGCCGCCGGTGGGCCGTGCCGCGAATCGCACGCGACCGGCCAGCCGGCGTGCAACGGGGTGCGCGATCGTCGGCCGCTCCGGCGCCACGCAGCGCGGCATGCGCATCGGCATCGGCGCTTGCGCGACGAAAGCGCGCGACGGGGGCCGTCGTCGTCTACAATCTCGCCTTCTTCAACGTTTGTCAGGAAAAGCTGGTGTCCGAAGCCGTCCCCACTTCTGCGCGCAAATCGAAAAACGCGCCCGTCGCGCCCGGTCCCGCCCCGGTTCTCGAGATCGAATCGCTCGACATGGAAGCGCGCGGTGTCGGCCGCACGATGACCGAGGACGGTCAGCCGGGCAAGGTGATCTTCGTCGAAGGCGCGCTGCCGGGCGAGCGCGTGACCTATTCGAGCTATCGCCGCAAGCCGAGCTACGACCAGGCGACGGTTGTCGACATTCTGCGCCCGAGCGTGATGCGCACGCAGCCGAAGTGCACATTCTTCGGCACCTGCGGCGGTTGCTCGATGCAGCATCTCGACATGCGTGCGCAGGTGGCGGTCAAGCAGCGCGTGCTGGAAGACAACCTGTGGCACCTGGCGAAGCTGCGCGCGGAAACGATGTTCGCGCCGATCCATGGACCGTCGTGGGGCTATCGCTACCGGGCGCGCCTGACCGTGCGCAACGTCGCGAAGAAGGGCGGCGTGCTGGTCGGGTTCCACGAGAAGAAGAGCAGCTACGTGGCCGACATGACGAGCTGCGAAGTGCTGCCGCCGCACGTGTCGGCGATGCTCGTGCCGCTGCGTCGGCTCGTCGAGGGGCTGTCGATTCGCGACCGGATGCCGCAGATCGAACTCGCGGTCGGCTCGGCCGTCACCGCGCTCGTGCTGCGCGTGCTGGAGCCGATCAACGCGGACGACGAAGCGCTGCTGCGCGCGTTCGCTGACGAGCACAACGTGCAGTTCTGGCTGCAGCCGAAGGGGCCGGACACGGTGACGCCGTTCTACCCGCTCGACGTATCGCTCGATTACACCCTGCCGGAATTCGGCATCCGCATGCCGTTCAAGCCGACCGACTTCACGCAGGTCAATCACCAGATCAACCGCGTGCTGGTGGGGCGTGCGCTGCGCCTGCTCGCGCCGTCGCGCGACGATCGCGTGCTCGACCTGTTCTGCGGGATCGGCAACTTCACGCTGCCGCTCGCGCGGCTGTCGCGCGAGGTGATGGGCATCGAGGGCAGCGATACGCTGACCACACGTGCGCTCGCGAACGCCCGCGAGAACGGTGTCGACGGCCACACGACGTTCGCGTGCCGGAACCTGTTCGAAGTGACGGGCGACGACCTGCGCGCACTCGGCGCATTCGACAAGTTCCTGATCGACCCGCCGCGCGAAGGCGCGCTCGCGGTGTCGAAGGCGCTGGCCGAGATCGCGCAGAGCGGCGCAGGCCCGCTGCCGAAGCGCATCGTCTACGTATCGTGCAACCCGTCGACGCTCGCGCGCGATGCGGGCCTGCTCGTGCACGAAGCCGGCTACCGGCTGAAGGGCGCCGGGGTCGTGAACATGTTCCCGAATACGTCGCACGTCGAATCGATCGCGCTGTTCGAGCGCGACTGAGCCGGGCGGCGGACGTAAAAAAACCGGCCCGCGGGCCTAATGCCGTTCAGTTAAGAACTGAACGGCATTTTTGTTTTGGGTGTTGTAAACGGTGATGGAGGCTGTTAACCTGCGTCGCCATGCTTGATGACACCCTGAATTTTCTCGCTGAAGAACAGGAGATGCCCGACTGGGCTCGCCTGGGCGAGCACTTGCCCTACGAGTGGATTGAGCAGGTGGTGGCTTACACGGGACGGGCGAGCATCCGGCAACGCCGCTTGCCCGCTGAACAGGTGGTTTGGCTGGTTATTGCGCTGGCATTGTATCGGCATCAATCGATCAGCGAGGTTGTCGACGATCTCGATCTTGCGCTACCGGATATGCAGGCGCCGTTCGTCAGCAAGAGCGCTGTCGCTCAGGCCCGGCAGCGCCTGGGCGCGCAACCACTGAAGGCGCTGTTCGAATTGTCGGCCAAGGCGTGGGCCGAGCAGGACCGCAAACAATACCTGTTCAAGGGGTTGAGCCTGTTTGCGATGGATGGCACGACGCTCAGGACGGCG
>NZ_JBYQCG010000221.1:0-34910 GCF_057837105.1 Burkholderia sp. APQ4-4ca
TAATCGTCACGCGATTTTCCCCGACGAATTGAAGTGCAATGCCGCGCAATTAACGGATCCCGTTTCGCGAATTCGCCTCGATCCGGTTGCATGTTGCGGGTAATTCCCGGAAACAACCGCGTAATGGCGCAATGCATGCGCAGTGGCATGCGCGATTTCCCCGGTGCATGCATGACGCGGATTTTCATCACCTTTCTCATGCTGATGCGGTGTGTCGTGCGATTCCCGAAGATACTCACCATGGCTCCTGTAAATCCTCACCTTTGAGAAAGCGGCTGCAGCGTCGTGCCGCATTGCGTGCCTCGTGCATGCGGCGCTGCGATGCCGGGCCGTATGTATTGCAGGTCCATGGTGCGGGCGTTGACGCCCGTCGCATAGTCGGCCGTTCGGCATATAGGCAGTCGCAAGCGCTTCGCCTATGCTTGGGGTTCGCGTCGATCGGCGCACGGCCCGCCCGGCCGCATGCCGATCGTGTCGTCTTTCGTCACCGCAGGGAGCCGATGTGACCGTTCGCCATCTCGATGCGTTGTTCCAGCCCAAGTCCGTTGCGGTCGTCGGCGCGTCGTCGCGCGCCGGCAGTATCGGCGCGATGGTGTGGTCGCGTGTGCTCGACGGCGCGTTCCAGGGGCCCGTGTGGCCGGTCAATCCGAAATATCGCGAGTTGGACGGGCATGCGGTCGTGTCCGATGTCGACCGGCTGCCCGCGCCGCCGTCGGTTGCCGTGATCTGCACGCCGCCCGCGACCTGGGCCGGCATCGTGCGCAAGCTCGGCGAGCTCGGCACGCGCGTCGCGGTGATCGTCGGCGAGGCGCGCACCGATGCCGATCGCGCCGCGGTCGATCGCACGCTGAAGGCGGCGAAGCCGTTCGTGCTCCGTATCGTCGGGCCCGGCAGCCTCGGCGTGTTGTCGCCCGCGCGGCATGCGCATTTCGGCGCGCCTGCCTATACGGCGCGATCGGGCGGCGTCGCGTGGGTGTCGCAATCGAATGCGCTGACGAACGCGGTGCTCGGCTGGGCCGATGCGCGGGGCCTCGGCTTTTCGCATGTCGTCGCGCTCGGCGGCGAATCCGATGTCGATGCGGGCGACGTCCTCGACTATCTGGCCAGCGATCCCGGCACGCGTGCGATCCTGCTCGAGCTCGATACCGTGCGCGCGGCGCGCAAGTTCATGTCGGCGGCGCGCGCGGCCGCGCGCAACAAGCCGGTGCTCGCGTTGCGCACCGGCCGTGCCGATCCCGGCGACGCGCTCTACACGGCGGCGTTCCAGCGCGCGGGCATGGTGCGTGTCGATGCGCTCGACGATCTGCTCGACGAAATCGAGACGCTCGGCGTCGGTCGCGTCACCGCGCGGGGCGCGGCGACGCTCGTGACGAGCGATGCGGGCGTGGCGAAACTGGCGGTCGATGCGGTGGCCGACGTGCGCGACGTGCTGACCGACTGGTCACCCGCGGCAACGTCGGCCGTCGCGGTCGCGCTGCCGCATCTCGGGGCGCCCGGCAATCCGCTCACGCTGGGCGACGATGCGCGTCCCGAGCACTTCGCCGCGGCGATCAAGGCGCTCGCCCCGTTTCCGCAGACGGGCACGCTGTTCGTCGTTCATTCCACTTCGCACAGTGCACCGGCCGAGTCGGTCGCGCGCACGCTGATCGATTCGCGGCAGTACGCGCATCGCGGCATCCTCGCGTGTTTCTTCGGCGCGGTCGACGCGGCGACGCGCGATGCGCTGCACGCGAACGGCATTCCGGTACACACGACGCCGCAGCGGCTCGCACGCGCGTATGCGCGTCTCGTCGACTACAACCTCGGGCGCCAGTTGTTGATGCAGACGCCGGAGGGCACGCCGCTGCAGCCGGCCGAGTGCGTCGCGTCCGCCCAGGCCGATGCACGCCGCCTGGTCGAAGCCGGTCAGCATGAACTGGCCGGCGAAGACGCGCTGCGCTGGCTGTCCCGTTTCGGTCTGGAGGGCGAGCAGTCCAACGAGCCCGCCGGCAAGAAGGTCGTCGATATCACGGTCGACATGTACGACGATTCGAACTTCGGTCCGGTGTTTCGCTATGCCGTGCCGCCGGCCGATGGCGTATCGGCGCCGTTCGTCGTCTACGGCCTGCCGCCGCTGAACACGGTGCTCGCCCGCGCGGTGATGGAGCGCTCGCCGTATGCGCGCAGCACGCGCGTCGAGCCGACGCTCGACGCGCTGACGGCACTGTCGCAGGTCATCTGCGACGTACGCGAAGTGGTCGCGATGTCGGTCACGCTGCGCGTGCTGTCCGACCGCGCATCGGTGATCGCGCCGCGCATCACGCTGGCTTCGGGGCGCAGCCGGCTCGCGATCATGCCGTATCCTCGGCATCTCGAGCAGACGCTCGAGTGGCGTGGCGAGACGGTGACGATCCGTCCGATTCGTCCGGAGGACGAGGCCGCCCACAACGAACTGCTCGGTGCGATGACGCCGGAAGATCTGCGAATGCGTTTCTTCGGCGCGGTGCGCAGCTTCGATCATTCGCAGGTGGCGCGCATGACGCAGATCGACTATGACCGCGAAATGGCTTTCATCGTGTCGTTCACCGATGTGTCCGGGCGCGACCACACGCTCGCGGTGGTGCGTGCGGTCGCGGATCCCGACAACGATACGGCGGAGTTCGCGATCGCGGTACGGCCCGATCAAAAGGGCAAGGGGCTCGGCCGGCTGATGATGACCCGCATCATCGACTACGCACGCGCGCGCGGCACCGCATGGATGGTCGGCGAGGCGCTGCGCGAGAACTCGGCGATGATCTCGCTCGCAAAAGCTTGCGGGTTTGCGGTATCGACGACGGAGGAGCCCGGCGTCGTGGGTTTCAGGATGAAGCTGCAGCCGTAGGTGTCGGTCCGTGGTTCGACGCTTGAGGGCAGCGCATGGCGTCGATGTTGCAATGTGCCGCCATGCCGCGATTTCAGTGAGGAATGCAAATAACGCCACAGAGGTCTTCGCACTGAATCCACGGCCAACATGTCGGATCTGTCGATTGCGGCGATATCGCGACGCACGCACGGTGCCCGGAGACGCATGCAGCGTGCTGCGATGGTCACCTTCCGCAGCCGCTTCAATCGATGTGCGTGTACAGGTTCGTGGCCGCATTCCGGGCTTGCCAATTCAAGGCCGTCCCCAAGGTGAGACTTTTCGGGAACGGCGGGTGAGCTTTTACAGGGCAGTGTGGTGAGCCGATACGGGAGTGTTCGGTGAGCCTTCCCGGGAAGGGTCGGTGAGCCCCTGCGGGAGAGGCCGGTGAGCCTTTCCGGGACGCCTCGGTGAGCGCTTGCGGGAGCAATCGGTGAGGACGTTCGGGAGACATCAGTGAGCGTCCCCAGGAGTCTGCGGTGAGACTTTTCGGGAGGCTGCGGTGAGTGCTTGCGGGACGCCGAGGTGAGCTTTTTCGGGAGCATGCGAACGCACGGCTCCCGCGGGCGCGGCGCCGGCCAATGCCGGCATGACGGCTGGGTGCGGGCACGCAGGAACCATGCCCGCGATCATATTCACGCAGCGAGTTTCGATGCCGCGTCGTTCACCTGGTCGCGCGAAATCGCGAGTTCCTCGAGGTGCGGATCGGCATAGACCGCGCCGGTTTCGCGCTCGAGGCGGGCGATCGTCAACGCACAGCGCGCGGTGTCTTTCGGCATCGCGATGAAGCGCTTGACCGACTCGCCGGACGTGAACGCATCGAACAGTGCGCCGCGCACGTCGTCCGGAAGCGTCTTGGTCCACTGGTACGGCTTGCCGTTGAACGTGATCGACGGCGGCAGCGTGCGTTCCTTCTTGGTCGCCGTGATGAGCCCGTAGGTGCGCGCCGCGTCGCCGATCTGCTCGGGCGAGAAGAGTTCGTCAGGCGTGATGTCGAACTGCTCGATGTAGTTCTCGATCGCCTGCATCGCGGCGGCACGATCGTCGCGCTTCTTCTGCGCGCGCGCGACGATGTCGCGCAGCTCGTCCGCTTCCTCGGGCGTGATCGTGAAGCTTGCCTGCTTCTGCTGAAGTTCGGAGAAACGCTGGAATTCTTGATCGTTCAGAAGTTTGGCCATGACATCCATCGGACACGACGGCCGCGACAACCGGCCGCCGTAGTTTTTGAGAGGGCCGCTATTCTAGCGTAGCGCCGCGGGCGCCCGATGCGGCATCGCGCATCGGGCGTCGCACGGGCGTCGCGCACGACCGGAGCCGGCGCCGCCGCGCCGTGGCCCGTGCGCGTTGCCGGGAACCCGCGTGTGTCAGCAGGTTTCGGTGCGGCACATCGACAGACGGGCAGCCGTGTCGCGCAGGGCGTCGACGACCACGTCGACGGACGGCGCCAGGTGCGCATCGATCCGGCGCATGTACGGGCACGTCAGCACCGCGATCGCATGGCCGGCCGGACCGAGGAGCGGCGCGGTCAGGTCGGTCACGCCGTACGCCTGGCGGCTGTCCTGGCGCAGGTAGCCGGACTGCCGGATCGACTGGCACGCATTCGCGAGCTCCTGCTCGTTCAGCGGCGCCTCGCCCTTGACCTTGCGATGCTCGGCCAGCATGTGCGCGCGTTGCTCGGCGCTCTGGAATGCCAGCATCATCCGTCCCGACGCCGTGTCGGCGAGGCCGACGCGCGAGCCGAGCCGGACCGACACGCCCCACGGGCCGGGCCCGTCCACTTGGGCGATCACGAGCAGGTTGCCGCGATCGTAGACGGACAGGTGGCACGATTGCTCGGCGGCATCGGCGAAGCGCTGCATCGGCGGCAGCGCCTCGGCGATCAGCCGGTTCATCGGCGGATGCCGGTGCGCAAGGGCGAACAGCTTGAGGCTGAGCGTGTAGCGGTCGCCGCCGGTCGAACGCATCACATAGCGGCGTGCGACGAGGCGTTCGAGCATCCGGTAGATTTCGCTCGCATTGCGGCCGAGTTCCTTCGTGATTTCGGTGCGGGTGAGTCCTTCCTTCTGCTCGGACAGGAGTTCGAGAATGTCGAGGCCCTTGTCGAGCGCGGGTGCGCGATAGCGATCAAGAGCGGCCATCGATTCCCGTGCGTCGCAGCCGGGAAGCGGGTCGTTGGTTGTCTGCATTGTCGGTGTGAAGTTGGGGGATTACCGTCGATCGGTGGCGACGCACGCTGGCCGGTTCTGCTCAACGTATGGCAATGAAAGCCATCCGTACGAGCTTAGCAATAAACATATAGTGTGCAATGCAGCGTCTTTTTACCGATCATTACGTGACAAGAACGGATGGGCAAACGTTTTCGATGACAGGGGCACCCCGAATAGCCAGTATTCATGCCCCGATGGCAGGCGCTCCTGCGAATGACGGCCGGTGGATGCGGCGCGTGTTGTGCCGCAGCTTCGGCAGTCGCACCAATAGTCGGTATCCGTCGCGTGTCATTTCACGGCGCGCGGCCGATGGTACAAAGGCTGGCGGGCCAGCGACGGCGCGGCCGCGCGTGCAGCCGGCCGGCATGGGCCGGCACGCGGCGCGGATGCCGGGCCGTCGTCGCCGATGCGCAGACCGGCGGCCGCCCGTTCGATGCGCGCCGTACTGCCGTGCGGCACCACGATCGCTGCGCCCGTGCGACGCTTGCGCGTCGGCGGCATGCCGCACGCGGCGCCGACGCGTGTAATCGGCGATCGACGATCAGTCCGGCGCGTGGCTGTGAAAGGCCGCGTCGGCCGGTATCCTGTCTCATTCGACAACAGAGGTTAAGCACGATGAAACTGCTTCGCTATGGCCCGTCCGGCCAGGAAAAGCCCGGCATCCTCGACGCGGCCGGCCGGATTCGCGACCTGTCCGCGCATGTGCCCGACCTTGCCGGCGATGTGCTGTCCGACGCGGGTCTCGCGCGGCTGCGCGCGATCGATCCGGTCACGCTGCCGCTCGTGTCCGGCGAGCCGCGCATCGGTGCATGCGTCGGCCAAGTCGGCAAGTTCATCGGCATCGGCCTGAACTATGCCGACCATGCAGCCGAAGCCGGCATGCCGGTGCCGAAGGAGCCGGTCGTGTTCGGCAAGTGGACGAGTTCGATCTGCGGCCCGAACGACGGCATCGACATCCCGAAGGGTTCGGTCAAGACCGACTGGGAAGTCGAGTTGGGCGTCGTGATCGGCGCGAAATGCAAGGACGTCGACGAAGCGCGCGCGCTCGATTACGTCGCGGGCTATTGCGTCGTCAACGACGTATCCGAGCGCGAATGGCAGATCGAGCGCGGCGGCCAGTGGGACAAGGGCAAGGGCTTCGACACGTTCGGCCCGATCGGCCCGTGGCTCGTCACGCGCGACGAAGTGCCCGATCCGCAGCGTCTCGACCTGTGGCTCGAGATCGACGGCCATCGTTATCAGAACGGCAACACGCGCACGATGGTGTTTACCGTCGCGCAGCTGATCGCGTATCTGTCGACCTGCATGACGCTGCAACCGGGCGACGTGATCACGACCGGTACGCCGCCGGGCGTCGGCATGGGTATCAAGCCATCGCCGGTATACCTGAAGGCCGGCCAGATGGTGCGTCTCGGGATCGAAGGACTCGGCGAGCAGTTGCAGCGCACGCGCAACGCGCAATAGGCGCTTGAGCGGCGCGGGCTGGCCGGAGGATGCGGCCACCTGCACGCTGGCCATGTTGCCCGACTCGTCGGCATGACCGCCGACGGTGATCAACGCGAAAAAGCCGCGATATAGCCAACCACCAAGAACCCGATTCCGCGCGAGGCGGAATCGGGTTCTTGTCGTTCGTGCCCGTCCGTGCGAAGCGGATCACACGACGTTGTCGAGTTCGCAATGCGCTTCGAGCCGATACCCGTCGGGATCGACGACGAACGCCGCGTAATAGCCGGGGCCGTAGTGCTCGCGCTTGCCGGGCCCGCCGTTGTCCTTGCCGCCGTGCTCGAGCGCGGCGCGGTAGAACGCGTCGACCTCGAGCGGCGACGCGGCCTTGAACGACAGGTGCAAGCCGGAATCCGGATCGGCGACGACAGGCCGGGCCGCGTGCTGCAACCACAACTCGGGCTCGGTCGTGCCGTAGCCGAGGGCGCCGTCGTCGCTATACAGACGCTTGTAGCCGAGTGCGCCGAGCGCGCTGTCGTAGAAGGTGCGGCTGCGGTCGATGTGGGCAACGCCGAACGAAAGATGGTCGATCATCTGTGGCTCCTTGAACCGAGGGGGACGTCAGTGCGGCAAACCGGCCGACAGGCACCCTGCCAGCCGCCTGTAGCGAAGCGCGCCGGGCGTGCCGTCGTCGTACCTGCGGCCAGCGGCGGTGTGGATAACGCTGGACGAAAAGCGGTCGATCATCTGTGTCTCCTTGGGTTGAAGGGGGCTTCGGTGCAGCCAATGTGTTTTTTTAACCACCATGCCGGTTATCTTAGAAATCGCTCAGGTGCTTGTCAACCGGCATGGTGGTTAGATACGATCGCGTCATGAACAAAACGCAACCTTCCGTCACTACGGACTGTCTGGTCCCGGCACCGCCCGAAACGTTGAGCCTCGATTTCGCGAACACGCTGTATTGGCGCGGCAGCGAACCGCCGACGGAAACCTTCGGCACGCTCGACGACCTGTTCGCGTGGTGCCGCGAGCAGGCGGGCGTACCGGCCGGCCTCGTCGACGCATGTCGCGTGCCCGACGAGGAGAAAGGGGAAGAGAGAGGGGACGAGCCGGCGATGCTGGCGCGCGCACTCGCGTTGCGCGAGACGCTATACCGGCTCTTTCACGCACAGGCGGAGCAGCGCGAGCCGCAACCCGACGACCTCGCGCTGCTCGGCGGCTTCCTCGCGCAAGCGTCGCCACGCGTTGCGCTGGCGCGCGTCGACGGCCGCTATGCGTGGCGGATCGACACGTCGGATGCGACGCTCGCAGGGCTGTTGAGCCCGGTGCTGTGGTCGGCGATCGACCTGCTCGGCGGCGCGCGGCTCGCGAAGGTCAAGCGTTGTGCGAACGACGCATGCCAGTGGCTCTTCATCGACGACAGCAAGAACGGCAGCCGCCGCTGGTGCTCGATGTCGTCGTGCGGCAATCGCGCGAAGGCGTATCGCCACTATCACAAGGCCGAATGACGGTGCGGCTCTAACCTATTTCGCCGACAACTTCCGCCACAGCGTCGTCTTGCTGATGCCGAGCATCGCGCAGGCGCGGTCGCGGTCGCCGCCGCACGCGTCGAGCACCGCGCGGATCTCGTCGGCTTCCGCGCGACGGCGGCGCGCCTGAAGGGTACGTGCATCGTCGTCGGCGGCGCCGGCCGCATCGGGCGGCGCGGCGAACAGCTCGGGCGCGATCACTTGCAGCGCGTCGGGGGCGAGCGCCGCGCACGCGGCGGCCGGATCGTTTTCGTCGACTTCCTCGGCCAGCTCCACCGCGATCCGCTCGACCACGTTCTGCAGTTCGCGCACGTTGCCGGGCCAGCGGTAGCGCGCGAGCGTCGCGAGCGTCGCGGCGAGCACGCGCAGCGCGTCGTCGGCATCGCGCATGCGGTCGGCGAGACGCGGCTCGCGGCGCGCGGCCTGCACGAGCAGCGTCGCCGCGAGCGCGGGGATGTCGGCCGCGCGCTCGCGCAGCGGCGGCAGGCCGATATTCAGGATGTTGAGCCGGTAATAGAGATCCGCGCGGAACGTGCCGGCTTCGACGGCCGCGAGCAGCGGCCGGTGCGTCGCGGCGATCACGCGCACGTCGATGCGGATCGGCTCGGTCGAGCCGAGGCGGATCACCTCGCGCTCCTGCAGCACGCGCAGCAGCCGGCTCTGCAGCGACGGCGGCATCTCGCCGATCTCGTCGAGAAACAGCGTGCCGCGGTGCGCGGCCTCGAACAGGCCGGTCTTGCCGCCGCGCCGCGCGCCGGTGAACGCGCCTTCCTCATAGCCGAACAGCTCGCTCTCGAGCAGCGCTTCCGGAAACGCGCCGCAGTTGACCGCGACGAACGGATAGCTGCGCCGCGCCGACAACGCGTGCAGGCTCTGCGCGATCATTTCCTTGCCGGTGCCGCTTTCGCCGAGCACGAGCACGGTCGCGTCGGATTTCGCGTAGCGGCGCACGAGCTCGCGCACGCGCGTCATCGGCGCGGATGCGCCGACCACGTCGTCGAGCGCGTAGCGCGCGGCGAACTGCTGCGTGGTCGGCTGCGAGCGCAACGCGCGATCGAGCCGTTCGACCGCGCGCGATTCCTGGAACGTCAGCACGCTGCCCGACGTGACGCCGCGATCGACCAGCGGCCCGCGATGCACGACGTAGCGCACGCCGCGCACGGTCGCGAGCGCGTCGCCGTCCTCGCCGCGCAGCGTGCGGAGTTCGGGCCGCAGGTCGACGAGCGCGCGGCCGACGGCCGCCGCGGGTTCGACCCCGAGCGCGGACGCGAGCCGCTCGTTGATCGCCTCGACGCGGCCGTGCGCATCGAGCGCGACCACGCCGTCGCGCAGGTGCTGCAGCAGCGTGTCGAGCCGCTGGCGGCGGAACGCCTCGGCGTGCGTCGCATACGCGACTTCGAGCGCGGTCTCGACGGCCTTGCGCACCGACGCATGCGAATACAGGAATACCGCGCCCATGCCGACGCTGGCCGCGAGATCGGTGACGAGGCCCGGGCCGACGATCGTCTCGATGCCGCGATCGCGCAGGTCGTGCACGCAGGCTTCCGCTTCCTGGGCGGACTGATATGACGCAAACTGCACGTCGAGGCCGTACGCGGCGACGAAGCGGCGCACTTCGGGCGGCGTCTCGCCGGCGCTCACGAGTGCGATTCGCGTGGCATCGCGCCGCGCGCGAGCGAGCGCCTGCATCACGTCGAAGCCGGTCGGCGACACGACCACCACCGGCACGGGCGCGCGCGTTTTCAGGAAGCCGCCGTTCGAGCCGGCCGCGACGATCACGTCGGGCCGCGCGGTGCCGGCCTCCGCGATCGCGCTCAGCGCATCTTCATAGGCGCGCGTGACGATGCGCACGTCCGCGCGTTCGTCGAATTCGCCGGCGATCTCGCGAAACAGCTCGCGCAGCCGGCTGATGCCCATCGCCCAGATGCGCGGGCGCACCGTGCGGTCGGCCGGGCCGACGGGTTTGGTCGAGGAGAGGTCCATGACGGCCGATTATGCGCGCGTGATTTCATTTTTGAAACATGTAGTGCGGAATTGAAATGAGCGGGCGATGTCGCGCCCACGGCGGTGGCTTAAGAATCAGTGGGTTAGCGACGTTCCGCAAGCTGGCCCGGTCCTTGCTGTTATCAGGCATTCCATCAGGAGGCCGTTCATGAGCAATACGCATCTTCAGAGCGCCGGCGCGAAGTTCCGCGCGGCAGTCGCGGCCGAGCAGCCGCTGCAGGTGGTCGGCGCGATCACCGCGTACGCAGCCAAGATGGCGCAGGCCGTCGGCTTCAAGGCCGTGTACCTGTCGGGCGGCGGCGTCGCCGCGAACTCGCTCGGCATCCCCGACCTCGGCATCAGCACGATGGAAGACGTGCTGATCGACGCGACCCGGATCACCAACGCGACCGACCTGCCGCTGCTGGTCGACATCGACACGGGCTGGGGCGGCGCGTTCAACATCGCGCGCACGGTTCGCTCGTTCATCAACGCCGGCGTCGCGGCCGTGCACCTCGAGGACCAGGTCGGTCAGAAGCGCTGCGGCCATCGTCCGGGCAAGGAAGTCGTGCCGATCGACGAAATGGTCGATCGCGTGAAGGCCGCGGTCGATGCGCGTACCGACGACCAGTTCGTGATCATGGCGCGCACCGATGCGGCCGCCGCGGAAGGGATCGACTCGGCGATCGAGCGCGCGGTCGCGTACGTCGAGGCCGGCGCGGACATGATCTTCCCGGAAGCGATGAAGACGCTCGACGACTACCGCCGCTTCAAGGCCGCCGTGAAGGTGCCGATCCTCGCGAACCTGACCGAGTTCGGCTCGACTCCGTTGTTCACCGTCGACGAACTGCGCGAGGCGAACGTCGACATCGCGCTGTACTGCTGCGGCGCGTATCGCGCGATGAACAAGGCCGCGCTGAATTTCTACGAGACGCTGCGCCGCGACGGCACGCAGAAGGCGGCCGTGCCGACGATGCAGACGCGCGCCGAGCTGTACGACTTCCTCGGCTATCACGAATACGAGCGCAAGCTCGACGAACTGTTCGCGCAGGGCAAGAAGTAACGCGGCCCACACCCCCGATACCCATTGGAGAAAGGAAACATGAGCGAGACGAAAGACGCAGCAGCACCGGCCGCCGCAGGCGCATTCAAGCCGAAGAAGTCGGTGGCGCTGTCGGGCGTGACGGCCGGCAACACGGCGCTGTGCACGGTCGGCAAGACCGGCAACGACCTGCACTATCGCGGCTACGACATTCTCGACGTCGCCGAATCGTGCGAATTCGAGGAAATCGCGCATCTGCTCGTGCACGGCACGCTGCCGAACCTGACCGAACTGGCTGCCTACAAGACCAAGCTGCGCGCGCTGCGCGGCCTGCCGAGCGCGCTGAAGGCCGCGCTCGAACAGATCCCGGCGTCGGCCCACCCGATGGACGTGATGCGCACCGGCGTGTCGGTGCTCGGCACCGTGCTGCCGGAGAAGGACGACCACAACCTGCCGGGCGCGCGCGACATCGCCGACCGCCTGATGGCGTCGCTCGGCTCGATGCTGCTGTACTGGTATCACTTCTCGCACAACGGCAAGCGCATCGAGACCGAAACGGACGACGACTCGATCGGCGGCCACTTCCTGCACCTGCTGCACGGCAAGACGCCGTCGAAGTCGTGGGTCGAGGCGATGCACACGTCGCTGATCCTGTACGCGGAGCACGAATTCAACGCATCGACGTTCACCGGCCGCGTGATCGCGGGCACGGGCTCGGACATCTACTCGGCGATCACCGGCGCGATCGGCGCGCTGCGCGGGCCGAAGCACGGCGGCGCGAACGAAGTCGCGTACGAGATCCAGAGCCGCTACAGCTCGCCGGACGACGCCGAAGCCGACATCCGCCGCCGCGTCGAGAACAAGGAAGTCGTGATCGGCTTCGGCCACCCGGTCTACACGATCTCGGATCCGCGCAACAAGGTGATCAAGGGCGTCGCGCACAAGCTGTCGAAGGAAGCGGGCGACACCAAGCTGTACGACATCGCCGAGCGCCTGGAATCGGTGATGTGGGACGCGAAGAAGATGTTCCCGAACCTCGACTGGTTCAGCGCGGTGTCGTATCACATGATGGGCGTGCCGACCGCGATGTTCACGCCGCTGTTCGTGATCTCGCGCACGTCGGGCTGGAGCGCGCACATCATCGAGCAGCGCATCGACAACAAGATCATCCGCCCGAGCGCGAACTACACCGGTCCGGAAGATCTGCAATTCGTGCCGATCGAGAAGCGCTGATCGCCCGCCGCGCACGCCGGCGCCCCGCGATGCGGGCGGCCGGCACGCGCGGCACGTCTTACCCCGAATACCGCCCCACATCATGAATACCGCCAACCGCAAACCCCTGCCCGGCACGTCGCTGGACTATTTCGACGCGCGCGCCGCGGTCGACGCGATAGCGCCGGGCGCGTACGACACGCTGCCGTACACGTCGCGCGTGCTCGCCGAAAACCTCGTGCGCCGTTGCGATCCGGCGATCCTCGCCGATTCGCTGAAGCAGATCATCGAGCGCAAGCGCGAACGCGATTTCCCGTGGTTCCCGGCGCGCGTGGTGTGCCACGACATCCTCGGGCAGACGGCGCTCGTCGATCTCGCCGGCCTGCGCGACGCGATCGCCGACGGCGGCGGCGACCCGGCGGAGGTGAACCCGGTCGTGCCCGTGCAGTTGATCGTCGACCACTCGCTCGCCGTCGAATGCGGCGGCTTCGACCCGGACGCGTTCGCGAAGAACCGCGCGATCGAGGATCGCCGCAACGAGGATCGCTTCCACTTCATCGAGTGGACGAAGAAGGCGTTCGAGAACGTGGACGTGATCCCGCCGGGCAACGGCATCATGCACCAGATCAACCTCGAGAAGATGTCGCCGGTGATCCAGGTGCAGGACGGCGTCGCCTATCCGGACACCTGCGTCGGCACCGACAGCCACACGCCGCACGTCGATGCGCTCGGCGTGATCGCGATCGGCGTGGGCGGGCTGGAGGCCGAGAACGTGATGCTCGGCCGCGCGTCGTGGATGCGCCTGCCCGACATCGTCGGCGTCGAACTGACCGGCAAGCGTCAACCGGGCATCACCGCGACCGACGTCGTGCTCGCGCTGACCGAGTTCCTGCGCAAAGAGAAGGTGGTCGGCGCGTATCTGGAGTTCCGTGGCGAAGGCGCGGCGAGCCTCACGCTCGGCGATCGCGCGACGATCTCGAACATGGCGCCCGAGTATGGCGCGACGGCCGCGATGTTCTTCATCGACGGCCAGACGACCGACTATCTGCGCCTCACCGGCCGCAGCGACGAGCAGGTGAAGCTCGTCGAGACTTACGCGAAGGCGGCGGGCCTGTGGGCCGATACGCTCGCGAACGCGCAATACGAGCGCACGCTGACGTTCGATCTGTCGAGCGTCGTGCGCAACATGGCCGGCCCGTCGAATCCGCACAAGCGGCTGCCGACGTCCGATCTCGCCGCGCGCGGGATCGCCGGCCAGTGGGAAGAGAAGCCGGGCGAGATGCCCGACGGCGCGGTGATCATCGCCGCGATCACGAGCTGCACGAACACCAGCAACCCGCGCAACGTGATCGCCGCGGCCTTGCTCGCGCGCAACGCGAACGCGAAGGGCCTCACGCGCAAGCCGTGGGTGAAGAGTTCGCTCGCGCCCGGCTCGAAGGCGGTCGAGTTGTATCTTGAAGAAGCGAACCTGCTGCCGGAACTCGAGAAGCTCGGCTTCGGCATCGTCGCGTTCGCATGCACGACCTGCAACGGGATGTCGGGCGCGCTCGACCCGACGATCCAGCAGGAGATCGTCGAGCGCGACCTGTACGCGACCGCCGTGCTGTCCGGCAACCGCAACTTCGACGGCCGCATTCATCCGTATGCGAAGCAGGCGTTCCTCGCGTCGCCGCCGCTCGTCGTCGCGTACGCGATCGCCGGCACGATCCGCTTCGACATCGAGAAGGACGTGCTGGGCCACGATCAGGACGGCCAGCCCGTCACGCTGAAGGACATCTGGCCGACCGACGAGGAGATCGACGCGATCGTCGCGTCGAGCGTGAAGCCCGAGCAGTTCCGCAAGGTCTACGAGCCGATGTTCGCGCGCAGCGCCGACGCCGGCGAGCGCGCGGCGCCGCTGTACGACTGGCGCGCGCAGAGCACGTACATCCGCCGCCCGCCGTACTGGGAAGGGGCGCTGGCCGGCGAGCGCACGCTGAAGGGCATGCGGGCGCTCGCGGTGCTCGGCGACAACATCACGACCGACCACCTGTCGCCGTCGAACGCGATCCTGCCGAACAGCGCGGCCGGCGAATATCTCGCGAAGATGGGCCTGCCGGAAGAGGACTTCAACTCGTACGCGACGCACCGCGGCGACCACCTGACCGCGCAGCGCGCGACCTTCGCGAACCCGACGCTCGTCAACGAGATGGCGGTCGTCGACGGCGCGGTGAAGAAGGGCTCGCTCGCGCGCGTCGAGCCGGAAGGCAAGGTCATGCGGATGTGGGAAGCGATCGAGACGTACATGAATCGCAAGCAGCCGCTGATCGTCGTGGCCGGCGCCGACTACGGCCAGGGTTCGTCGCGCGACTGGGCCGCGAAGGGCGTGCGGCTCGCGGGCGTCGAGGCGATCGCCGCCGAAGGCTTCGAGCGGATCCACCGCACGAACCTGATCGGGATGGGCGTGCTGCCGCTGGAGTTCAAGCCGGGCACCAACCGGACGACGCTCGGCATCGACGGCACCGAAACCTTCGACGTGATCGGCGAGCGCACGCCGCGCGCCGACCTGACGCTCGTGATTCACCGCAAGAGCGGCGAGCGCGTCGAGGTGCCGATGACGTGCCGGCTCGACACGGCCGAGGAAGTGTCGATCTACGAAGCGGGCGGCGTGCTGCAGCGTTTCGCGCAGGACTTCCTCGAATCGTCGCAGGCAGCCTGACCGGCGCACACAGGGATAACGCAAACATGGCTCACATTCCGCAAATCAGGATTCCCGCGACCTACATGCGCGGCGGCACCAGCAAGGGCGTGTTCTTCCGGCTTCAGGACCTGCCGGATGCCGCGCAGGCGCCGGGCGCCGCGCGCGACGCGCTGCTGCTGCGCGTGATCGGCAGCCCCGATCCGTACGGCAAGCAGATCGACGGGATGGGCGGCGCGACGTCGTCCACCAGCAAGACGGTGATCGTGTCGAAAAGCACGCGGCCGGGGCACGACGTCGACTACCTGTTCGGGCAGGTCGCGATCGACCGCGCATTCGTCGACTGGACGGGCAACTGCGGCAACCTGTCGGCGGCGGTCGGCCCGTTCGCGATCGGCGGCGGGCTCGTCGATCCGGCGCGCGTGCCGCGCGACGGCGTCGCGACCGTGCGGATCTGGCAGGCGAACATCGGCAAGACGATCATTGCCCATGTGCCGATGACAAACGGCGCGGTGCAGGAGACGGGCGACTTCGAACTGGACGGCGTCACGTTTCCGGCCGCCGAAGTGCAGCTCGAATTCATGGACCCGGCCGCCGAGGAAGAAGGCGCGGGCGGGTCGATGTTCCCGACCGGCAACCTCGTCGACGATCTGGCCGTGCCGGGCATCGGCACGCTGAAGGCGACGATGATCAACGCGGGCATCCCGACGATCTTCGTCGATGCGGAAGCGATCGGGTACACGGGCACCGAGCTGCAGGATGCGATAAACGGCGACCCGAAGGCGCTCGAGAAGTTCGAGACGATCCGTGCGCACGGCGCGCTGCGCATGGGCCTGATCGACACGCTCGACGAAATCGCGACGCGGCAGCACACGCCGAAGATCGCGTTCGTCGCGAAGCCGGCCGACTACGTCGCGTCGAGCGGCAAGCGCGTGAACGCGGGCGACGTCGACCTGCTGGTGCGCGCGATGTCGATGGGCAAGCTGCACCACGCGATGATGGGCACGGCGGCGGTCGCGATCGGCACGGCCGCGGCGATCCCCGGCACGCTCGTCAATCTGGCCGCAGGCGGTGGCGAACGCAACGCGGTGCGCTTCGGCCATCCGTCGGGCACGCTGCGGGTCGGCGCGCAAGCGCGGCACGAGAACGGCGAGTGGACCGTCACGAAGGCGATCATGAGCCGCAGCGCGCGCGTGCTGATGGAAGGCTGGGTGCGGGTGCCGGGGGATGCGTTCTGATGCATGGCGGTGAGCGCGTGCAAACCGGCGCCACTGACGCTTGAGCGATCCCTGCGCAGTGGACCCGCCGCGCAGGGATTTTTTTCGTTTGGCGTACGCGTGACGGAGGCATGCCGGTACGCCAGACGCCGGGCCGGCTTGCGTCACGCAGCACGGACGGCGGCCGATCGCGCCGCATGGAATCGGCGTGAGCGCCAAAGCGCCGCCGCCGGCCGACCGCGAAGCATGGGGTCGGCGTAAGCGCTAAAGCGCTAACGCTGATCGACAGGAGAATCGCATGTCACTCGATGCGCCGCTTTCCGGCATTCACATCGTCGAATTCGAAGGTCTCGGCCCCGGCCCGCTCGCGGGCTGGATGCTCGCCGGCATGGGCGCGCGCATCACGCTGATCGCGCGTCCGTCCGGCCGCACCAGTGCCCCGGACGCGCTGCGGGCGCGCGACGGCGATTTGCTGCGCGAAGGCAAGACGATCGTCGAACTCGACCTGAAGGCGCCGGGCGGGCGGGACGCCGCGCTCGATTTGATCGCGCAGGCCGATGCGCTGATCGAGGGGCTGCGGCCCGGGGTGATGGAGCGGCTCGGCCTCGGGCCCGGCGCTTGCGCCCGCCGCAATCCGAAGCTCGTCTACGGGCGCATGACGGGCTGGGGCCAGCACGGTCCGCTCGCGGCGGCGGCCGGGCACGACCTGAACTACGTCGCGCTGACCGGGTTGCTGTCGTTGTCCGCGCCGCGCGACGGCCGGCCGGGCGTGCCGCCGACCGTCGTCGGCGATGCGGGCGGCGCGCTCGGGCTCGCGTTCGGGATCGTCTGCGCGTTGCTCGACGTGCGCGGCGGCGGGCCGGGGCGGGTGGTCGACGGCGCGATCGTCGACATCGTGTCGATGCTCGGTTCGCTCGCGCTGTGGGCACGCGCGAACGGGCAGCTCGACGGTGGGCAGCCGAGCCTGTTCCACGACGCGCCGTTCTACGACGTATATCGCTGCGCGGACGGCGAATGCGTGACGATCGGCGCGCTCGAACCGCCGTTCTATGCGCTGCTGGTCGAACGGCTCGGGCTGACCGACGTCGATCCCGCGTCGCAGTACGACCGGGCGCGCTGGCCCGCGCTGAAGGCGCGTTTCGCGGCGGTGTTCGCGCAGCAGCCGTCCGCGCACTGGCGCGCGCTGCTCGAAGGCACTGACGCGTGCTTCGCGCCGGTGCTGAGCGTGGCCGACGCGGCCGTGCATCCGCACAATGTGGCGCGCGGGATCTATCGGACGGATGAGCACGGGAACGTGCGGGCACGGGTGGCGCCGCGGTTCTTGCCGTTGGCGGGGGATGACGCGGCCTAGCGGTGCGATTCAGGCGCCAGGCGGCCGCGATATTGGGCGCCGGCCGTTCAGGCCGTTCTCACGCCGTTTCCATCGGCGCATCCGGCATCTTGCCGTCGCCGACGCGGTTGATCGTCCCTTGCGCGATCGCGACGAGCCGTTCGTGGTCGCCGTCGATGACGAACACGTGGCACTGGCAGGTCGCCTGGTGCCGGCCCGCGTAGACGAGCTTCGCGCGGGCGACGAGCGTGCCGTTCACGGCCGGCCGCAGGTAGTTGATCTTGTATTCGGCGGTGATCACGCGCGGGCCGAGCACGAGCGCGCCGGCGAACGTCAGCGCGTTGTCCGCGAGATAGCTGACGACGCCGCCGTGCACGAAACCGTGCTGCTGCCGCAATTCCTCGCGCACGGGCAGACACAGCGACACTTCGTTGTCGCCGATATGCATCAGTTGCGTGCCCAGCAGCATGCTGAACGGCTGCGCGCGCAATGCGCCGCGCGCGTGGTCCGTGATGTCGGTCATCGAACTTCCCTCGAAATGAGTGCCCGCTTGCGCTGAACTCTAGGAAGGGGGCTCCGGATAAGCAAGGAAATTCGTCCGCGTTTCGTGCAAATCCCGGTGCACTGCGTCGCGATTATTGCGCCGAATACGCAAGATCCCCGCGTTTGCGGGCGATTCGACGCGAATGCGCGAGCGAAGCGCGCGATCGATCTGCGTGGGGGGCGATTTCGCCTAAAGTCCGACGAAGAAATGCCGCTAATGCCGGGGCATCGCTTCATCGTCCGCTTTCCAGGAATTCCCCCATGTTCGGAAAAATCAAGCTCGCGTCGGGTCTGCTCGGCGTGTTGACCGTGTTCTGCCTCTTCCTGTTCGCGATCGAAGCGCTCGGCTTCTGGGCGCTCGCGTCGACGCGCAGCGGCATCGACGATCTGTCGAACGTTGCGATCACGCAGGTCGAGGCGGCCAGCCGGGCGACCGAGCAACTGCTCGACGCGCGCATCAACCTGTCGCGGGCCGGCACGCGAATGGTGCGCGGCGGCCCCAAGCCCGAAGACATCATCCGTCATGCGGGCGCGTCGCTCGCGGAAGCGGACAAGGCGTTCGCGGTGCTGACGGCCGCGCAGGCGGTCGACGACACCAACCGTACACGCGTCGCGGCGCTCACCGAGCGCTATCGCGCGCTGCGCGGCGCGCTGGGCGAGCTCGTGCAGTTCCTCGACGCCGACAACATCCAGGCGTTCCTCGACCAGCCGACCCAGGGCTTCCAGGACGCGTACATCGCCGAGCTGCATCGCTTCACCGACTACGGCGGCACCTCGAGCCGCGCGGCGCTCGACACCATCGACGGCGGCATGCTCTGGTTCAAGTCGGTCGGCATCGTGCTGCTGATGGCGATGCTCGCGGCGAGCGCCGCGATCTACGCGGCCGCGCGGCGCGTGGTCGTCGCGCCGCTGGAGCAGGCGGGCCGCCATTTCGAGCGGATCGCGCAGGGCCGTCTCGATGAAGCCGTGCGGGCGGGCGGCGTGTTCGAGATCGACCGGATGCTGCGCGGCCTCGCCACGATGCAGACGAGCATCGCGGGCACCGTGCGCACGGTGCGCCAGGCGTCCGACGCGATCCATCTCGGCGCGGGCGAGATCGCGGGCGGCAACGCCGACCTGTCGGCGCGCACGGGCACGCAGGCCGCGTCGCTCGAGGAAACCGCCGCGAGCATGGAGGAACTGACCGCGACCGTCCGGCAGAACACCGACAGCGCCCGCGCGGCGAGCGCGCTGGCCGACGCGGCGCTCGAAGCGACGAGCAACGGCGGCGGCGTGGTCGACAGCGTGATCGACCGGATGCGCGGCATCGCGCAGAGCTCGGGGCGCATCGCGGAGATCATCTCGGTGATCGACGGCATCGCGTTCCAGACCAACATCCTCGCGCTGAACGCCGCGGTCGAGGCCGCGCGGGCCGGCGAACAGGGGCGCGGCTTCGCGGTGGTCGCGGGCGAAGTGCGCTCGCTCGCGCAGCGCAGCGCGCAGTCGGCGAAGGAGATCAAGGCGTTGATCGAGGATTCGGTCGCGCAGATCAACGGCGGCGCGGAGCTCGTCGAACGTGCCGGCGACGCGATGCGCACGGTGTCGGCGTCGATCACGCGCGTCGTGCAGACGATGTCGGAGATCACGGCCGCGTCGGTCGAGCAGAGCGTCGGGATCGAGCAGGTGAACCAGGCCGTCACGCAGATGGATCAGCTCACGCAGCAGAACGCGGCGCTGGTCGAGGAAGTCGCGGCGGCGGCCGCGTCGCTGAACGACCAGACCGCGCACCTGATGCAGGCGGTGTCGGTGTTCGAGCTGGGCGACGGACGCGCCGCCCGCAGCGATCGCGCGGCGCCGTCGTTCTCCGCGACGGGTTACGAACCGGCCGGCAGCGCCGCGTAGGCGGTCGCGAGGTGGTAGGGCGTCGTCGACGGCATGTCGGCACGCGACACCTGGCCGTCGGCCGTCTTGCACTCGAACCAGCCGCGCGGATGCAGGAAGCGCGCGGCGAACTGCTCGATCTGCCGCGCGAGCGGCGCGGAGGCCGGCGTGCCGCCGTGCGTCGCGAGCGCGCGCAGGTATTCGGTCTGCGCCCAGATCCGCTGCGTGCCGTCGATGCACGCGCCGTGCGCGTCGAGCGCCGCGCACACGCCGCCCGTCCGCGGATCGACGCCGTATTGCTCGGCGAACGCGAACGCGCGCGACAGCGCGGCGGGGAGCCCCGTCTGCGCGAGCCGCGCGCCGGCCGCGTCGACCAGATAGAACCATTCGAACTGGTGACCGGGCTCGAAACGGTTGTCGGCCGCGCCGAGCGGCAGCTCGGCCACGCAGCCGGTCGCCGCGTCGACGAAGGTGCGCTCGACGGCCTGCGCGGTGCGCGCGAGCGCATCGTCGAACGCCGGGTCGCCGAACGCATCGGCGGCCGCGAGCCACGCTTCGGTCAGATGCATCAGCGGATTCTGCAGCGCGCCGCTGCCGGACGACGAGAAATCGGCGTGGCGCGCGGCATCGAGCAACGCGTCGCCGGGGCGCGGCGCGAAGCGGTCCTCGATCAGCGCGGCGGTGGCTTCGGCCACCGTGCGCGCGGCGGCGTCGCCGGACGCCGCATGCCATGCGGCGCACGCGAACACGATGAACGCGTGCGTATAGAGATCCTTGGTCGTATCGAGCGGCGCGCCCTGCGCGTCGACGCTGTAGATCCAGCCGCCATGGCGCGGATCGCGAAAGTGCCGGCACAGCGCATCGAACAGCGTGGCCGCGTGCGCGGTGTCGCCGGCCTGCGCGAACACGAACAGTTGCCTCGCGCACGCCATCGCGCGATAACGGGTCGCGGGCAGCGGCGCGTGGGTGGCCGGATCGACGGCTTCGAACGGCAGGTGCAATGCTGGGTCGAACCCTGAACCCCGCCAGATCGGCAAGACGACGTGCGCGAAATGGTGGCGCAACTGGGCGGCCTGGGCGGAAGCGGAGTCGGAAACGGACATGGCGGGGTTGAGCGCTTGGATCGAAACGTGTCGGCGCGGCCCGGAGAATCGGCGCGGCCGGGGCCAAGGATAAAACATTCCGCGCGGCCGGCACCAAAAAAAGGAGATAAATACGATGCTCAGCAACCTGGAACTCGTGATGCGGCTCGTTCTCGCGGCGGCGCTCGGCAGCGTCATCGGCTTCGAGCGCGAGCGCCTGTCGTGGGCGGCCGGCCTGCGCACGCACATGCTGGTGTGCGTCGGCTCGACGCTGATCATGATCGTATCGGCGTTCGGTTTCGCCGACGTGCTCGGCTCCAGCGACCACGTCGTGCTCGATCCGTCGCGGATCGCCGCGCAGGTCGTGTCGGGCATCGGCTTTCTCGGCGCGGGCTCGATTCTGCTGCGTGGTGAAATCGTGCGCGGGCTGACGACGGCCGCGAGCCTGTGGTCGGTCGCCGCGATCGGCCTCGCGGTGGGCGGCGGGCTCTATGTCGCGGCGATTTCGGCGACGATCATCATCCTGATCATCCTGGCCGGCATCAAGCCGCTGGAGCGGCGCTATTTCACGGTGCGCCAGCGGCGCCAGCTTGCGTTGACGGTGGCGAGCGGCACGCTGACGTTCGATTCGCTGCACGCGGCGCTCGGCCCCGACAGTGCGCGCGTGAAGCAGTTCATCGTGCAGCGTGCCGACGACACGGGCGAGCAGGACGAGGTGCGCATCGCGCTGGCGCGGGTGTCGGAACTGGAATACAAGGCGATCTGCGCCAAGCTTCGCGCACTGCCGGGCGTCACGCGTTTCGACGGCGGGAACGGGCTGGGGGGCGACGAATAGCGTGATTCGATTGCGTGACTCGGTTGCGGGGCGTGCGACAATGGCCGACCACCGATTCCGTTCGACATCCGGGTTCGCGCCTGCGGGCCCCGCTATCCGATTTCCATGACCGAATCCGTTTCCCCGCCTCGCTCCCGCTCCCGTTCCACCCGTTCGTCGGCCCGTTCGCGGCCGCGCTCGGCCGCTGCGGCCGGCAGCACGTCCGCCAGGGCGACGGCACGATCCGGCGGCGCACCGGCCGGCGACGCGCCGCGCGACGAACGGACGCTCGACTTGTTCGGCGATCCGGTGCTGGAGCCGGGCGAGCGCATGCCGGTTGCGGCGCGCGATGAAGCGGTCATGGAAGCCGATGTTGCGGTCGGTGTCGACGATGGCCGACAGGCCACGCTGGACGGGTTCACCCCGCCTGCGGATATGGATGCGGCTGGGGCGACGCATGCGGACGCCGAAGGTGCGGCGACGACGGATGAGGCGGCCAAGGTCGTTTCGACGCCGGAACGCGACGTGGCCGCGAACGTCGGCGGCGCATCGGCAGAGGGTCTTGCAACGAAGGCCGCCGATTTGCCTGCAGGCGATGGCGGTGTAACGCAGATCGACGTGCCCGTGGTCGACGGCGCAGCGAACGCGGCGGCGAAGCTGCAAGCCGCCGATGGCGCTGCGGTGCAGGCGGCGGAATCGCAGGCGGCGGAGAGCGAAGTCGCGAAGCCTGTCGTCGAGGCGGCGCGCGTCAAATCGCGCGAGGGGAAATCTTCGGGCGATGCCGTGAAGGAGCGTCGCGCGTCGTCGGGCGGCAAGCGCCGGGTGGCTGCCGGCGCAAGCGAAGCGACGGCGACGCAAGCCGCACCGGTTCCGACAGGCATCGATTCGAAGCCGGAGGCGGTTGACTCGAACGCGTCGCCGGTCGTTGCCGCACCGGTCGAGCCGCAGACCTCGACACAACCGGCACAACCGCCCGAACCGGCAATCGCCCCGCATTCCGCGAAGCCGCGCGACACGGCCCGGCAGCCCGACGCTTCGCCGTCGCCGGTCGCGCAGCCGGTGGCTTCCGCCGCATCGTTCGTGACCAAGCCATCGTCGGAGCGTACGCAACCGGCCGCGCCGGCCTTCGATCCGGACACGCACCTGCGCCCGCTGACCGACCGGATCGCCGCGCTGCAGTCGGACGTGGACGGCCTGACGCGCTCGGCCGATCGCGAGATGCGCCGCGTCAACCGCCTGCTGCTTGCGCTGGCGGTCGTCGTGCTGGCTGGGCTCGTCGCGCTGGTGCTGCAAACGCGCCAGATCGCGCACCTGAAGCAGGACGTCGCCACCAAGCAGCAACGGATCGATCGCCTCGCGGCCGATCTGTCGACGCAGCAGGCCACGCTGATGACGCTCGAGGAGCACCACGAAGCGCTGCTGTCGCAAGTCGATCGGCTTCAGCGCAACGCGAACCGCGAGGCGGCCGTCGGGAAGCGGGCTCATCGCGCGCGGTAATCGTTTCGACCCCATCCTGAGAGCCCCACGCAGCAAGGAGCGCCGTTCCGAACCGGCGACCGGGTGTCGCGCACGTGCGGCAAACCGATGCAGTGCACTGGCAGAGTTCAGGGAAAACCCTTAGAATAGAGGCCATCTAAGGGAAAACCCTAGCCACGTCTGTCAGGAGTCTCACATGAGCTTCATCTTCGCCCTGCTGCAAAAAATCGACGACCTCTTCGTGTCCCCGCATCTGCCGCTCGACGCCGAATACTCGTACGCCGCGCGTCATGCGGAAGCCGAGCGCGTGCGCCGTGCGCAACTCGTGCCGATCGTCCTGTACCGTCGCTGATTCGCTGATTCGCTGATTCGCTGATTCGCTGATTCGCTGATTCGCTGATTCGCTGATTCGGCGCGGCGTCCGCCGCACCTGCCTGCCTGTTTTCCGCCGCCGCCTCGCGCGCCGGTGCGACTGTCCCGCTACACTGGAAGTCCGATTCCGTTCACGGCGACCGGGCCATGCTGCAGATGCGGCCGATGACGGCCGGCGAATTCCACGCGTACCGCACGCGAGCCATCGACGGCTACGCGCGCGACCTCGTTTCCTCCGGGCAAAATGTTGTCGACGACGCGGCCGATCGTGCGCGCGCCTGTTTCGACACGCTGCTGCCGGACGGCCTGCTGACCGCCGGCCAGACCCTCGTCACGCTCATCGACGGCGCCAGCGGCGACGTGGTGGGTGACCTTTGGTACGCGATCGTCCCCGAAGGGCCGAACCGCACATTGTTCATCTACGACCTCGACATCGTCCCGCCCCGGCGCCGCCAGGGCTGGGCCACGCGTGCGCTCGACGCGCTCGACGCCGAGGCGCGCCGCTACGGTGTCACCGAGATCGGGCTGTCGGTGTTCAATCACAACGCGGCGGCGCGTGCGCTGTATCGCGCGTGCGGCTTCGCGCCGATCACCACGACGTTGATCAAACCCGTCGTGTCGAACTGAATCGGCGGGCCGACGATGCGTTGTCACATGCTGCCGGTTTGGCGCGCTGCGTCGCCGGCCAACGCCGGCACGCTTCCTGATCGATCCTTCTTGTTGGCCGAACGCCGAACGCCGAACGCCAAACGCCAAACGCCAAACGCCAAACGCCAAACGCCAAACGCCAAACGCCAAACGCCAAACGCCAAACGCCAAACGCCAAACGCCAAACGCCAAACGCCAAACGCCAAACGCCAAACGCCAAACGCCAAACGACCCATCCGGCCCCCGCATTCACCGCCCGCCTCGTCAACGCGCGTGGCCTTTCCATCTCCGCAGCAGCAATGCGTTGGTCACGACGCTGACGCTGGAAAACGCCATCGCCGCGCCCGCGATCACCGGGTTCAGCAAGCCGAGCGCTGCGAGCGGCACGCCGACCAGGTTGTAGACGAACGCCCAGAACAGGTTCTGCTGGATCTTGCGGTACGTACGTTTGGAGATGTCGATCGCGTCGGCGACGAGCGCCGGGTCGCCGCGCATCAGCGTGATGCCGGCCGTGTGCATCGCGACGTCGGTGCCGGTCGCCATCGCGATGCCGACGTCAGCGGCGGCGAGCGCGGGCGCATCGTTGATCCCGTCGCCGACCATCGCGACGATCCCGCCGTGCGTGCGCTTCAGTTCGGCGACGACGCGTGCCTTGTCGTCGGGCAGCACCTGCGCGTGCACTTCGCCGATGCCGAGCGCCGCCGCGACGGCCGCCGCGCTGCCGCGGTTGTCGCCCGTCACGAGTGCGCTCGCGACGCCGCGCGCCGACAGCGCCGCGATCGCGTCGCGGGCGCCCGGCTTCACGGTATCGCCGAATGCGATCAGCGCGAGCACCGCGCGCGGCGCATCGGCACGCATCAGCCACGAGATCGTGTTGCCGGCGTGCTCGAGCTCCGCCGCGCGGGCGTCGAGCGCTGGTGGCACCGCGATGCCGAGTTCGTCGCGCCAACGCGTGCTGCCGAGCGCGAGCCGTTGCGCGCCGACGTGCGCTTCGACGCCGCGCCCGGCCACCGCGCGCGCATCGGTCGCGACGACCGGCTCCGCCGCGCCGCCCTGCGCGGCCACGTCCGCGTCATGCGCGGCGACCACCGCACGCGCGAGCGGATGGTCGCTCTGCCGCTGCACGGCCGCCGCGAGCGCGAGCGCTTCGGCACGCGGCACGCCGACGGCGTCGAACGCCGTCACGGACGGTTTGCCTTCGGTCAGCGTGCCCGTCTTGTCGAATGCGATCACGGTCGTGCGCTGCGCGAGTTCGAGCGCCTGCGCGTCCTTGATCAGCACGCCGTGCCGGGCCGCGACGCCCGTGCCGGCCATGATCGCGGCGGGCGTCGCGAGACCGAGCGCGCACGGGCACGCGATCACGAGCACCGCGACCGCGTTGAGGATCGCGGTCTCCATCCCGGCGCCGGCAATCAGCCAGCCGACCAGCGTCAGCACGGCGATGCCGAGGATCGCCGGCACGAATACCTCGCTGACGCGATCGACGAGCCGCTGGATCGGCGCCTTCTCGGCCTGTGCGGATTCGACGAGGCGGATGATGCGCGCGAGCGTCGTTTCCGCGCCGATCGCGGTGGTTTCGACGACGAGCGCGCCTTCGCCGTTGATCGAGCCGGCCGTGACGGTGTCGCCGTCGTCCTTCGGCACGGGCAGGCTTTCGCCGGTGATCAGCGATTCGTCGATGTGCGAGCGGCCCGACACGATCCGTCCGTCGACGGGCACGCGCTCGCCGGGCCGGATGCCGACGTGCGTGCCGACGCGCACCTGCGACAGCGGCACGTCGCGTTCGACGCCGTGCTCGACGACGCGCGCGCGGTCGGGACGCAGCGCGTTCAGCGCGCGGATCGCCTCGGTGGTCTGGCGCTTCGCGCGCGATTCGAGCCACTTGCCGAAGCGCACGAGCGTGACGATCACGGCCGACGCCTCGAAATACAGATGGCCGGGATGCGCGGGATCGCGCAGCAGCATCCACAGGCTCAGCCCGTACGCGGCCGACGTGCCGAGCGCGACGAGCAGGTCCATGTTGCCGGTGCGCGCCTTCACCGCATGCCAGGCCGCGCGGTAGAAGCGCGCGCCGAAGCCGAACTGCACGATCGACGCGAGCACGAGCTGGAGCCAGCCGGGCAGCATCAGGTCGATGCCGAACGGGGCGGCGAGCATCGGCGCGACGAGCGGCGCGCTCAGCACGGCGGCCCCGATCACGAGGTTGCGTTCGCGGATCGCGTCGCGGCGCTTGCGGGCATCGGGGTCCTGCGCGGGGCCGGCCGGCTGCAAGTCGGCGCCGGCCGTTGCGCCGGCGGGTGACGCGGCCGGAAGCGACGCATGGTAGCCGGCTGTGGTGACCGCCGCGATCAGCGTGGCGGCGTCGAGTGCGCCGGCGCCGTGCACCGATGCGCGCTCGGTCGCGAGGTTGACCGTCGCGCGTGCGACGCCCGGCACGGCGGCCAGCGCTTTCTCGACGCGCCCGGCGCAGGACGCGCAGGTCATGCCGCCGATGTCGAGTTCGACGTCGGTGGCAGCGGCGGTAGCGGGCGGCGCGGCGACGACGGCGGAGGCGGCCGAAGTCGCGCCGTAGCCGGCCTGTTTCACCGCTTCGACAAGCTGTGCGGCGGATACGTCGTTCGACGCATCGACCGTCGCGCGTTCGGTCGCGAGGTTGACCGACGCCCGCGTGACGCCCGGCACCTTCGCGAGCGCCTTTTCGACGCGCGACACGCAGGACGCGCAGGTCATCCCGTCGATGTCGAGTTCGATGCTTGCGGGCGCGGGCGCGGGCGCGGGCGCGGGCGCAGGCGCGGTGGGCAATGCAGTGGCGGCGGCCGGGACGACGGTGTCCGACGCAGTCGGCGTCGCACCATAGCCGGCCTGCTTCACGGCGTCCGCCAACTGCGTGGCCGAAACGCCAGCCGACGCGTCGATCGTCGCGCGCTCCGTCGCGAGGTTGACCGATGCGCGCGTGACGCCCGGCACCTTCGCGAGCGCCTTTTCGACGCGTGACACGCATGACGCGCAAGTCATCCCGTCGATATCGAGTTCGATCGTCGCGGGGGCGGGAGGAGGCGCGGAGGCCGCGGACGGCGTTTCGCCGCGCAACGCGTGCGCCGAAGGCGTGGCCGCGCCGGCTTTGCCCGGCGCCTCGCGCACCGCTGCGCGATAGCCAGCCTCCCGGACGGCGTCGACGAGCCGGCCCGGCTCGACGATTTCCTGCGCCGTGACCGTCGCCGCATGCGCATCGAGATCGACCGCCGCATCGACGACGCCCGGCACGGTGGCCAGCGCGCGCTGCACGCGGCCCGTGCAGCCGCCGCAATGCATGCCGTCGACGCTCAGTTCGATCGTTTGCAGCGCCGCGGAGGCGAGTGGTTCAGTCATGTCGGATTCCCCAAAAGCGCGGTTCGTGCCGCGAATGGTTCCAGTATCAACATTCCCATGATGGTAAGGTCAAGCGTCGGCGACGATGCGACGCAGGTTATGCGCACAGGGTGGCACAACGCGGAAAAAGCGATCGCCCGGCTTCCGTACGGACGCGCCGGGCGATCGTGTCGTGGTGTGCGCGTACGCGCTCAGGCGCAGAGCTTGGCGCTCGCCAGGCGATTGAGGCTGACGCCCTGTTCGGCGGCCTGGATGACCAGCGCGCGGTGCGCCTGTGGCGGGATACGGACCTTGAACTCGCCGCTGTAGGTTCGGTCGGCGATCGGTTCGGGCACCATTTCGCCGTTCACGGTCAGGTCGCTCACGACGTCGGCAACGAGCCGGCGAATGCCGACCAGTGCGCCTTCCGGGGTTGCATCGAGCCACGAAAGAGAGGGGAATTCCGCGCAGAGGCCGACGTGCTCCCCGTCCTCCGGGGACCACGTTACGCGGTACGTAAAGTGGTCTTGGGTCATGATTTCTGTTCCTTCAGTCGATCGATCGCGTCGAGAACCTGCCGCACCTGATAAGCCTTGGCTTTCCCGCGATCATTCTGGATATTCACTCGAGGATCGCCTTGCCACGGTGTCTTGAAATAGCATGGCTGGAACCGGATTGGCGGGCCGCTCCGAAGGGGGGCTTCGCAGATCTCGAACAGATCGTTGAAGCGCACATTCGCGGGCTCGCGCCTCATTGGGTCGAGGATCTTCCATTCGCTTGCCATAGCAATAATGGTGTCAATAGTGGCACCATTTTTCAATCCGCGTCGACGGTTCTCACCCGACCATCGTTCCAGCGCGACCGAACCGTTCCAGATTTTTGCGGAATCCCGTGAACTATTTCAGATTTTTTGACGATCCGGCTAGCGTTTTACCCGTTATTCGGCATATTGGGGGATGCCCTTAGGCGCTATGATACCGGCCTGACATCAGCGCCCACCGTTACGAAACGTCATGAACGGTCGTCCGGGCACGCTGGGGTGCCTTGCTTCGCCGTTCGCGAGACGAACAAGGCGTTGACTGAAAAGAACGATATTCGGCCAGTAATCCATGATTGAAAACCAGCGAGAATCAGTTTCTCTGCGACGCGCGTGCGCGTCGCTGGCCATTGCGGCGTTGCTTGCGGGATGCGCGTCGCAACCGGACGCGATCCAGCGGAAGACCGGCTGGATGCGCGCGGAAGTCGCCGACTCCTATATCTATGCGTATCCGCTCGTGCTGATGGACGTCGCGAAGGAAGCGGCGACGGGCGGCGACGGCGCGCAACCGGGGCAGGCGCCGCTCAACACGCTGCGCCACGCGCAGGCGCTGCCGCCCGTCGGCGCGGTCAATCCGCCGCTGCCGGGCGTCGACACGCTCGACTCGAGCGGCTGGCTCGACGTCGCCGCCGAACCCGTGATCGTCACGCTGCCCGACACGCGCGGCCGCTATTGGGACGCGCGCGCACTCGACATGTGGACGAACGTGTTGTGGTCGTCGTCGAGCGTCGCCGCCCGCGGTGCGCATGGCGCCGGGCGATCGCAAACGATTGCCTTCGCCGCGAAGGCATGGCAGGGCACGCTGCCGAAGGGCGTGGTGCGCGTCGACGTGCCGTCCGCCAATGCGTGGCTCGACGTGCGGCTGCAGACGAGCGGCGGCCGCGACCTGACAAACGTGAAGAAACTGCAGCGCGCGATCCGCGTGGTGCCGCTGTCGGTCTACACGGGCGCCGAGCGCGGCGCGTCGGTCGCGGTCCACGCGGGCAGCGCGCCGTCCGAAGCGGTGGGCGGCGGCACGCCGGCCGAGCAGGTCGCCGCGCTCGACCCGAAGGCGTTCTTCACGCGCTTCGCGCGGGCGCTGCAGGACAATCCGCCGCCGGGCGACGACGCGCACGCACAGGAATCGCTCGGCGACATCGGCGTGACGGCCGGCTATCCGGTGCTGTGGACGGGCGACCGTCTCACGGCCGCGACGGCCGGCGTGGCCGAGGCGCGCGCGCGGCTCGCGACACCGCCGTCGAACCTGCTGAACGCGAACGGCTGGACGTGGATCGGCGATACGGCCGGCAAGTACGGCCAGGACTACGCGCTCCGCGCGTACGCGGCCTACACGCAGTTCGGCACCGCGACGCGCGACGACGAGACGCTCGCGGTCACCCGCGTCGACAGCGACGGTCACGCACTGAACGGCGCGAACCGCTACGTGCTGCATTTCGCGCCGGGCGCGCTGCCGCCGGTGCGCGCATTCTGGACGCTCACCCCATACACGACCAACGGCGCGCTGCCCGACGTCGGGTCGGCGCGGCGCTCGCTCGGCGATCGCGACCGGCTGCGCCGCAACCGCGACGGCTCGATCGACATCGTCGTATCGGCGTCGCCGGGCGGCACGCATGCGGCCAACTGGCTGCCCGCGCCGCGTACCGATTTCGCGCTCGCGTTACGGCTGTACGCACCGAAGCCGCAGGCGAGCGACGGGGCATGGATGCCGCCCGTCGTCGTCCGGAAATGAACGGTTGATCGCCGCCGTTGTCCGACGGCGGGCGCGGCGGCGGCGGCGCCCGCCCGCCGTACCGTCCCCTCCTGAGCCTATACTTTCGGGATAGCGTGCGCGGCCGCCCGGTTTGTGCGGTGCGGCCCGGCATCCATTCCCGAGACATTCAAGCATGGCAAGCGCAGACAAAGAAACCCTACCCTCGACCCTCCATGCCCTCGGTGGCGTTGCACGCTCGCGCCGGACCCGGCGTATCGGCATCGGCCTGTTGATCCTCGTCGTTTTGTTCGGACTGCTCGGCTTCTTCGCGGCGCCGCCGCTGATCCGCCATGTCGCCGAACAGCAGTTGAGCAAGCAGCTCGACCGGCCGGCCACGATCCGGCGCATCGCACTGAACCCGTACACGCTGAACCTCGAAGCCGACGGCATCCACCTCGGCGAGCGCGGCGGCCAGGGCGACTTCATCGACATCGGCAAGCTCGTCGTGCGGCCGTCGTGGTCGTCGCTGTTTCGCGGCGCGCCGATCGTCAACGAAATCCGGCTCGATTCGCCGCGTTTTCACGTCGTCCGCTACGACGCGCAGCGCTTCAACTTCACCGACCTGATCGAGAAGTTCTCGTCGCCGTCGCCGACACCCGACAGCAAGCCGACGCAGTTCTCGGTGTCGAACATCCAGGTCAACGACGGCCGGATCGATTTCGACGATCGCCTGCTGAACGAAAAGCACGTGGTCGACAACTGGACGCTCGGCATTCCGTACATCGCGACGCTGGCCTCGAAAACCGACATCTTCGTCGAACCGAAGCTGCGCGCGCGCTTCGACGGCAGCCCGATCTCGATCGACGGCAAGACCAAGCCGTTCGCGCAGTCGCGCGAATCGGAGATCGCGCTGAAGTTCGACCGCCTCGACGTGCCGAAGCTGATCTCGTACGTGCCGGCGAAGCTGCCGGTGGCCGTGACGAGCGGCTTGCTCAGCAGCAACCTCACGGTCAATTTCGTGATGAGCGGCGAGACGCCCGCGCTGCGCGTGTCGGGCACCGTCGACCTGAACGACGCGAAGGTGACCGACCGCGCGTCGGCGCCGCTGTTCGCCGCGCGCGGCGTGCACGTCGCGGCGGCCGGGCTGGAACCGCTGCGCAATGCGATGCACTTCGACGAGATCCGGCTCGACCAGCCGGTGGTCGACCTGTCGCGCGACAAGCAGGGCGTGCTGAACGTCGAGAAGCTCGTCGCGCAACCGGCCGCCGCACCGAAGGCCGAAGCCGGCAAGACGGCCGCGCCGGCCGTCGCCGTTTCCGGTGCGTCCGCGGCTTCCGGCGCGACCGTCGCCGCGGCCAGCGGCGCCAGCGGCGCGAAGGCCGAAGGCGCCGCCTCGAAGGAAACGCCGCCGCTCGATCTGACGATCCGTCACGTCGCGATCGACGGCGGCACGATCAACGTCGACGACCGCGTGCCGGCGACGCCGACCGCACTGTCGCTGACGAAGCTCGCCGCGACGCTCGACGGCTTCACGCTGCAGGGCAAGACGCCGGCGAAATACACGCTGTCGACGTCGCTGTCGCGCGGCGGCGACTTGAAGGCCGAAGGCGCATTCAATCTCGCCGCGAAGCAGGCCGACACGAAGCTGACGGTCGCCGCGCTCGCGCTGCCGGCGCTGCAGCCGTACCTCGGCGAGGCGACGCGTGCGCGCGTGCTCGACGGCACGCTCGGCGCGACCGTCAACGCGAAGACCGACTGGGGCAAGACGCCGCTCGCCGCGGAAGTCGCGGACAGCACGGTCAGCCTGAAATCGCTGAAGATCGCCGCGCCGGACAACAAGGCGCCGGCGATCGTGCTGCCCGACGCGAACGCGAAGATCGCGAAGGTCGACGTCGCCGCGCGCACGGCGGAAATCTCGAGCGTCGACGCGAGCGGCCTTGCGCTCGACGTGAAGCGCCTGAAGGACGGCAAGATCGACCTCGCGGCGCTGGCCGAACCCGCGCAGGCGGCGGTGCCGCCGCGCACGGTCGCGCGCAAGGCGCAGGCCGCCGCGCCGTCGTGGCACTACTGGATCGACGCGCTGAACGTGAAGGATGCGTCCGCGAACTTCACCGACCTGTCGACGCCGCGCCCGGTGAAGCTGGCGATCAAGCCGCTGGAGTTGTCGGTGCAGAAGGTGAGCGACGACCTGACGAAGCCGCTGCCCGTGCAACTGAAGGCGACGCTGAATCGCAAGGGTTCGCTGAACGTGACGGGCGACGTGACCGCGCAGCCGCTGAAGCTCGGCCTGAAGATCAACGGCAACCGCCTCGACGCGGCCGCGTTCGAACCGTATTTCGGCAGCGCGCTGAACGCGACGATCGCGAGCGCGCTGCTCAACGCGCAGGGCAACCTGACGTTCGCGCAAGTGAAGGACAAGCCGCGCGCGACCTATCGCGGCGACGTCGCGCTGGTCGACGTGCGGATGCTCGACAAGGCGACGTCCGACCCGTTCGCCGGCTGGCGCTCGCTCGCGCTGTCGAACCTGAAGGCGAACTACGACGAGAAGGGCACCGACGTCGACGCCGCGCGCGTGACGTTCTCGAACTTCTACGGTCGCGTGCTGCTCGACGCGCAGGGTAGGCTGAACCTGAAGGACGTGGTCGCGAAGGAGACCGGCCCCGCGCAGTCGCTCACCCGCGACGCGAGCAAGGGCGAGCCGGTGCCGCTGTCGCCGGGCGTGACGCCGCCGGCCGCCGCGCAGGCCGCATCGGCCGCGGCCGCGCAGCTGGCGTCCGTGCCGGCCGCCGCGTCGGCGACGGTGGTCGTGAAGGCCGCGCCGCAGCCGCAGAACCCGGTGCGGATGCATTTCGGCGAACTGCTGCTGCAGAACGGCCGCGTCACGTACACGGACAACTTCATCAAGCCGAACTACACGGCGAACCTCGTCGCGATCAAGGGCACGGTCGGTGCGTTCGGCACGGATTCGACGACGTCCGCGCCGGTCGACGTCGCCGCGAACCTCGCGGGCAACGGGCCGATCACGATCAAGGGCTCGGTGAACCCGCTGATCGAGAAGCCGGCGCTCGACCTGACGGCCACCGCGCACGACATCGAGCTGACCAACCTGACGCCGTATTCCGCGAAGTACGCGGGCTATCCGATCACGAAGGGCAAGCTCAACGTCGACCTGCACTACCAGCTCGCGAACGACCAGCTTTCGGCGAACAACCACATCTTCATCGACCAGTTGACGTTCGGCGATCACGTCGAGAACGACACGGCGACGAAGCTGCCGGTGAAGCTCGCGATCTCGCTGCTGAAGAACACGCGCGGCCAGATCGACGTGAACCTGCCGGTGTCGGGGTCGCTGTCGAATCCGGAATTCAGCATCGGCGGGCTGATCTGGCACGCGGTGCTGAACCTGATCGCGAAGGCCGTCACGTCGCCGTTCACGCTGCTCGCGAATGCGTTCGGCGGCAGCGGCGGCGAGGATCTCGGCTACGTCGAGTTCGCGCCGGGCTCGTACCAGTTGACCGACGCGCAGCAGAAGAAGCTCGATACCGTCGTGAAGATGCTGACCGAGAAGCCGTCGATCCGCCTCGACCTGATCGGCCGCGTCGATCCGGCGCAGGACACGCCGGGGCTGCGCGACGCGTACGTCGAGCGGCTGGTGCGCCAGCAGAAGCTGAAGGACGTGATCGGCCAGGGCGAGAGCGTCGATCCGATGTCGGTGAAGGTCGACAAGGCCGAATACTCGAAATACCTGACGCGTGCGTACAAGGCCGCCGATTTCAAGAAGCCGCGCAACCTGGTCGGCCTGCAGAAGACGCTGCCCGATGCGGACATGAAGCAGGCGCTCGCCGATCACGCACCGGCCGACGACAACGCGCTGCGGGCGCTCGCGCAGCAGCGCGCGCAGGCGGTGCGCCAGTATCTCGACGGCAAGATCGACTCGAGCCGCATGTTCGTCGTCGCGCCGAAGCTCGACGCGAAGGGCATCTCGGACAAGGGCGCGACGACCCGCGTCGACTTCGGGCTGCAGTAAGCGTTACCGCTATCCGTCATTCGCCGCCGCGCCCGCACCCGCCGGGCGCGGCGGCTTTTTTCAGCGGCCGGCGATCGCCGGTTCGCGCTTGTCCAGCTCCTTCCTCGCGGCCAGCGGCAGACGCGCGTCGTCCCACTGCGCCAGCCATTCGACTTCCTTCGTGGTGAACACCGGTCCGTGGTTGCGCAACGCGTACTGCAGCGCGTCGACGACGTGATGGCGAATGATTTCGGGGGTACGTGCATCGTCCAGCACGAACCGGAGGGCTTCCAGGGTCGACATACTCGTGCTCCGGGTCAGGGAAAACCCTTTATGCCACGCCAATAGTCGCGGGCCAACCCGAAAAAAAATCCCGCCGCACGGGCTGGCGCACGCGACGGCCGCGCATCGCGACCGCTTCGCGTCATTTGCGATTGGTTACGTTTGACAGAGAACAGAAAGCCCCGCTTCATCCGGCCGCCGCACGACCCGGCGATATTTTGCGCGCCTGACGGCAAGTCACGAAGTTCAACATCAATCGGTGAGGTGGGGTGATGATTTCCAGGTTCATCAAGCAACGGAAAATGGCGGCGATGGTCGCGGCTGCGCTGGCGCTCGCCGGCGCGAGCGCGCATGCGGCGCAACCGGACGACAGCGGCCGCGCGAGCCGGGTCGTGAAGCACGTGCTGCTGCTCAGCATCGACGGCCTGCACGAACAGGATCTCGCCCGCTGTAT
>NZ_JBYQCG010000221.1:34930-42418 GCF_057837105.1 Burkholderia sp. APQ4-4ca
TCGGTGAGGTGGGGTGATGATTTCCAGGTTCATCAAGCAACGGAAAATGGCGGCGATGGTCGCGGCTGCGCTGGCGCTCGCCGGCGCGAGCGCGCATGCGGCGCAACCGGACGACAGCGGCCGCGCGAGCCGGGTCGTGAAGCACGTGCTGCTGCTCAGCATCGACGGCCTGCACGAACAGGATCTCGCCCGCTGTATCGGCGCGAATACGTGCCCGAACCTCGCGGTGCTCGCGAAGAGCGGCGTGACGTACGCGAATGCGTACGCGCCGGGGCTGTCGGATTCGTTCCCGGGCCTCGCCGCACTGGTGACGGGCGGCTCGCCGAAGACGGCCGGCCTGTTCTACGACGTGTCGTACGACCGCAACCTGTACGCGCCGAGCGACACGACGTGTTCGGGCAAGCAGGGCTGGAACGTCGTGTTCGACGAGACGACCGGCATCGATGCGTTCAACGGCGGCGCGCTCGTGCACCTCGACGGCGGCGGCGCGTTCAATCCGCAGGCGATACCGCATGCGAAGGTCAACGGGCAGTGCGTGCCGGTCTACCCGCACAACTACGTGAAGACCAACACGGTGTTCGAGGCCGTGAAGGCCGGCGTGCCGAATGCGCGCACCGCGTGGGCCGACAAGCACGCGTGGGGCTACGACTGGCTGAACGGCCCGTCGGGCACCGGCGTCGACGACCTGATGCGCACCGAGATCAACTCGATCGACCCGGCGACCAACACCGACTATACGGACGTCTACTCGCACACCGCGCGCTTCGACAACCTGCACGTGCAGGCGCTGATCAACCAGATCGGCGGCCGCGATTCGACCGGCACGAAGTCCGCGCCGGTGCCGACGCTGTTCGGCGCGAACTTCCAGACGCTGAGCGTCGCGCAGAAGGCGCCGGTCGCGAAGGGCGGCGGCTATCTCGATGCCGACTTCACGCCGAACGGGCAGGTCGCGAACGCGATCACGTACGTCGACGACGCGATCGGCCATGTCGTCGCGGCGCTGAAGCAGGCGAACTTGTATACGTCGACGGCCGTGATCGTCACGTCGAAGCACGGCCAGTCGCCGAGCGATCACACGAAGCTCGTGAAGAACGGCGACACGCTGACGAAGCTGCTCGAAGCGAACGACTTCCTCGACCCGAACGGCAACTTCGGCCAGAACAACACGACGACGGGCAACCTGAACGACGGTTCGGGCCTGGTCGGCACGGGCTTCGTGCAGACCGACGACGTCGGCCTGGTCTGGCTGCGCGACCGCGGCCAGCGCACGGCCGTCGTGCAGGCGCTGAAGGCGAATCTCGGCTGCAACGCGCCGGGGATCTGCGCGGACGGCCCGCAGGCATACGTGCTGTACGGCGCGGCGCTGGCCGACCGCTTCGGCGATCCGGCCAACGGCCGCACGCCGGACATCGTCGTCCAGCCGAATCCGGGCGTGATCTACACGTCGAGCACGAAGAAGGACGAGGAGCACGGCGGCAACGCGCCGGACGACAGCCATCTCGGCCTGCTGGTGTCGTATCCGGGCATTCATCGTGCGCGCACGGTGAGCGATCTCGTCGGCACGAAGCAGGTCGCGCCGACGATCCTCGCGCTGCTCGGCGCGGATCCGCGCCTGCTGCATGCGGTCGTGGCCGAGAACACGCGCGTGCTGCCGGGGCTCGGTATCGGGCGTTGACGTTGCAGGCGGAGGCCGCCGTCGGGCGGCGTCCGGCAACGGGCGCGCGCTGTCGTGCGGCGGTGCGCGTCGGCGCGGCCCGCACGACGCTGCGCCGCCCTACGGACGTCCGGCTTCGTCCAGCATCCATTCCCTGAAACGCCGCAACGCCTCGCTCGTGTCGAGGCGCTCCGGCGCGTAGCACAGATAGTGCCCCTGCGCGTCGACGTCGACGGGCGCGTCGAACGGCTCGATCAGCGTGCCCGCCGCCAGATTGTCGAGAATCAGGAAGCGCGGCACGAGCGCGATCCCGAGCCCGGCCTGGGCTGCCTGGATCAGCACCGAATACTGCTCGAAGCGCGGCCCGGCCAGCGCGTTCATCTGCGACGCGCGATGACGTTCCGCCCATGCGGACCACGCGATCTCCGCCTGCTCGTGCACGAGGCGCGGCGCCGCCGCCGCGTCGGCGGGCACGCGCAGCGCATGCCGGTCGGCGAATTCGCGCGAGCAGACCGGCACGAAGGTCCGCCCGCCCAGATAGTCGCTTCGTACGCCTTCCCATCCACCGTCGCCGTAGCGGATCGCCGCGTCCAGCCCGAACGGAAACACGTCGCCGGGCGCGAGGTGGCGGCGAAAGCTCAGCGTGACCCCCGGCGCGGCGGCGAGAAAGCGCGTGAGCCGCGGCAACAGCCACTTCGTCGTGAACGTCGGCACGATCGCGATCGTCAGCAGGTCGCCGTTCTCGCGGGCGCTTAGCAGCTCGATCGACGCGTTGCCGATTTCGCGCAGCGGCCCGACGACGCGCGCGTGATAGACCTGACCGGCACGGGTGAGCGCGAGGCCGCGCCCCTCGCGCACGAACAGCTTCACGCCGAACAGCGCCTCGAGGTTCGCGATCTGCCGGCTGACCGCGCTCGGCGTCAGGCCCAGTTCGCGGGCCGCGTAGGAGAAGTTCAGGTACTTCGCGGACGTGGCGAACGCATGCAGCTCCGCCACGTTCGGATACAGGTGCTTCATCGCGAGCTGTTCCGTCCTTGCATAGATCGATGCGCGCTTTTTACGTTTTTTTCATGACGATGCCATGTCGAAACCGCACACTGCGCCGGCTTCGACAACGCATGCGGGCCCGTCCGGCGGGCGTTGCGCGAGGTTTTTCCCGATCGTCAGCGAGTGTCTTCATGTCTGAGTCAACCGCCCCGGCCATCGCCGACGGTATTCCGATTCGTCGTAACAAACCGGCCCGGCCGCCCGTCGGGCGCCTGCTGCTGCAGGCGCTGCTCGCGGTGTTCGGCCTCTACCTGCTGTTGCCGATCGCATTGCTGCTGATCGGCGCGGTGGGCGAATCGTGGACGAACACGTTGCTGCCCGCCGGCGTCACCGGGCACTGGTTCGCCGATCTGGCCGCGAACCGGAGCTTCACGCGCGCGTTCGGCGTGAGCTTCATGGTGGCGCTGGCGTGCTGCGCGCTCAACGCGGTGATCGGCCTGCCGCTCGCGTATGCGCTGCATCATCGCGCGCAGGCAGGCGGCGGGTTCGCGACGCGCATCGTGATGCTGATGCCGGTCGCCGTGCCGGCGCTGACGCTCGGCTTCGGCTACATCGCGATCTTCAGCGGCGACACGTTGCCGTGGCTCGGCACGTTGCCGCTGATGATCGCGGCGCACGCGGTGCTGACGCTGCCGTATCTGTTGCAGACGCTGCTCGGCGACCTGCGCCACCTCGGCCTCGCGCGGCTCGAGGCCTGCGCGGCGACGCTCGGTGCGACGCCGCTGCGCCAGTTCGTCACGATCGTGCTGCCGAACCTGCGCCACAGCCTGTTTTCCGGCCTCGTGATGGTGGCCGCGCTGTCGATCGGCGAATTCCAGATTTCGAACCTGATCGCCGGCTTTCGCTACCGGAACTATCCGATCGTGTTGCTGCAGGCGTTCTACGGCGCGACGGGGATGGCGTGCGCGGCCACGGTCGTGCTGCTCGTGCTCGCCGTGCTCGCGACGCTCGTGTCCGTCGGCACCGTGCAACGTCTGAAATGAGTCATCCATGAGCCTCGAATTCGAACACGTCAGTTTCCAGTATCCGGGCGCCCGTCATGGCGTCGACGACGTCACGTTGTCCGCCGCGCAGGGCGAACTGCTCGCGGTGATGGGCCGCAGCGGGTCCGGCAAATCCACGCTGCTGCGGCTCGCGGCCGGGCTGCTCGACGGCTGGCGCGGCCGCATCGCGATCGGCGGCGACGACGTGGCCGGCGTGCCCGTGTGGCGGCGCGAAGTGGGGATGGTGTTCCAGCACTACGCGCTGTTCCCGAACCTGCCGGTCGTCGACAACGTCGCGTACGGGCTGCGGATGCGCGGCGTCGCGGCCGACGTACGGCGCCGGCGCGCGCTGGACATGCTCGAGCGGGTCGGATTGTCGGCGCATGCGACGCGCGGCATCGCGATGCTGTCCGGCGGACAGCAGCAGCGCGTCGCGCTCGCGCGGGCGCTCGTGATCGAACCGAAGCTGCTGCTGCTCGACGAGCCGCTGGCGGCGCTCGATGCCGGCATCCGTCATCAGTTGCGCGACGAGATCCGCGCACTGCAGCGCGCCTGCGGCGCGACGACGCTGTTCGTCACGCACGACCAGGACGAAGCGCTGAGCATGGCCGACCGCGTCGCGATCGTCGACGGCGGCCGCGTGCTCCAGGCCGGCACGCCGCGCGACCTGTACGAGCGCCCGGCGACCGCCGAGATCGCGCGCTTCGTCGGGCATTCGACATTGCTGCGCGGCCGCGTGCTCGCGCAGGGCACCGTCGACGTGCGTTTCGCGACGCTGCGCGCGGAAACGGGCGGGCACCGGCCGGGTGCGGAAATCGAGGTGCTGGTGCGCCCCGAACACGTGCAGGCCGATCCGCCCGAACACAGCGCCAACCGCATCGACGGCCGTCGCGGGGACGTGCGCTATTTCGGCGCGACGCAGCGCTACGACTTCATTCCGGACGGTTCGGCCGACGTGCTGCTGTGCGAAGGGCGCGAGCCCGCCGCGCGCAGCATCGCGATCGACCCTTGCCATCTGCTCGTGCTGCCGGCGTCGCCGGCCGCGCAATGACCTCTTTCGTTCAACGGAGATTCACGATGCTTGCAGGCTCCCTTTTTGTGAAGGCCATGCGCGCCCGCGTGCTGGCGCTGTGCGCGCTCGCGGCGCTTTCCAGCGCGGCGGCGCAGGCCGCGCCGCTGTATCCGGGCGAAGACGCGCTGTACGCGAAGGCGGCCGACGAAGGGCTCGTCGTGTCGTTCGATACCGGCCCCGAATGGGCGAACTGGAAGGCGCTGTTCGCCGAATTCCGCAAGCGCTACCCGAAGGTCGAGATCACGTACAACGACATCGGCTCGGCCGCGACCGTCGTCGCGCTCGACAAGTCGCGTCGCCGTCCGCAGGCCGATACCGCGTACTACTTCGCGGCGTCGGCGCTCGACGCCGCGGGCAAGGACGTCGTCGCGCCGTTCCGGCCGGTCAACTTCGACAAGCTGCCGGGCGTGTTCCGCGCGACCGACGCTCGCTGGTTCGCCGTGCATTCGCTGAACATCGCGTTCCTCGTCAACCGGAAGCTCGTCAAGAACGTACCGCAGCGCTGGTCGGACCTGCTGAAGCCCGAGTACCGCAACGCGGTGGTCTATCTCGACCCGCGCTCGACCGGGCAGGGCCAGGTCGCGGTGTTCGCGGCCGCGTATGCGAACGGCGGCAGCGTCGAGAACCCGAAGCCGGGCGCCGACTTCTTCGGCAAGCTGAAGCAGGCCGGCAACGTGCTGCGCGTGGAGGGCACGACGCCGTACGCGAAGTTCGTGAAGGGCGAGATTCCGATCCTGATCGGCTACGAGAACGACGGCCTCAAGGCGAAGTACGCGGACGGCATGGGCGACGCGGCCGACGTCGTGATTCCGCAGGACGGCAGCGTGTCGGCGCCGTATGCGATGAGTCTCGTGAAGAACGGCCCGAATCCGTCCGCCGCGCAGCTCTGGCTCAACCTCGTGATGAGCGACGTCGGGCAGGCGCTGTTCGCGCAAGGCTACGTGCGCCCGGCGGTGCCGGGCACGCCGGTCGCGGCGGACGTCGCGGCGAAGCTGCCGAACGCGCCGCAGGTGCGCCCGCTCGATGTCGCGAAGGCGGCGGCGCGCAAGGCCGAGGTCGACCAGCTGTGGTCGCAGGCCACGCTCGGCCAGTAAGGGGCGCGGGATGCACGCTTCCTTACCCGAGCGCGGCGTGCTGCGCCGTTTCGGCGCGCTGCCCGCGGCCGCGTTGCTCGCGGTGTGCTTCGTGCTGCCGCTGGCCGCGCTGGTCGATGCGGCAGGCGCGGGCGGCGGCCGCGCGTTCGCGGCGGTGTGGCGCGATCCGCTCGTCGCCGATGCGATCGCGCGCTCGCTGGCGCTGGCGGTGGGCGCCGGCACGCTGTCGGTCGCCGTCGGCGTGCCGGTCGCGTTCGCGCTCGCCGGGCAGTCGCCGGCCCGTCGCCACTGGTCGCTCGCGCTGCTCGGCGTGCCGCTGGCGTTTTCCGGGCTGGTGATCGCGTACGGCTTCATCCTCGCATTCGGCCGCGCGGGCTTCGTGACCACGCTGCTGGCCGCGCTCGGCGCCGATCCGACCGTGGTCGGCGGCGCGATCTACACGATGCCGGGGCTCGCGGTCGCCTATGCGTACTACCTGATCCCGCGCGTCGCGCTGATGATCTACCCGACGCTCGCGAATCTCGACCGGCGGCCGCTCGAGGCGGCGCTGACGCTCGGCGCGCGGCCGTGGCGCGCGTGGCTCGACGTCGCGTGGCGCGAGCTGTGGCCGTCGGTCGCGTCCGCATGGTGCCTCGTGACGGCGATCGCGCTCGGTACTTACGGCACGGCGATTGCGCTGGCCGGCACGCAGATCAACATCCTGCCGCTGCTGATGTATCTGAAGCTGTCGGACGGGCAAACCGATTTTTCGCAGGCGGCCGCGCTGTCGATCGTGCTGACGGCCATCTGTACCTGCGTTCTTGCACTGGGGGAAGGCCTTGTTCGCCAACGACGTCATTGAATGTGCGTGGTCCGAACCGGCGCGCGACGCGCTCGCGCGACTCGCGCAACGGCAACGCGGCACGCACCGGCACCGGATGCCGGTCGGCGTGATCGGCCCGCGCGACGCGACGGATGAACAGATGCGGGTCGCGGAACGGATCGCGCACGCGGTGGCGGCGACGGGCGTCGCGCTCGTCGGCGGCGGCAAGCAGGGCGTGATGGAGGCCGCCGCGCGCGGTGCGCACGCGGCCGGCGGCTGCGCGATCGGGCTGTTGCCCGAGGAGGATGCCGCGCTGGCGAATCCGTATCTGAGCGTCGCGCTGCCGACCGGGCTCGGCATCACGCGCAATGCCTTGGTCGCACGCGCGTCGGTGTGCCTGATCGCGGTCGGCGGCGGGCTCGGCACGCTGTCGGAAATCGCGCTCGGGCTGCAGTGGGGCAAGCCGGTGTTCACGATTTGCGGGGCGCCGCAGGTGGCGGGGGTCGAGTGCTTCGACGAAGCGGACGCGCTCGTCCTGCGCGTCGCGCAGTGGCTGGCCGATTCGGCGTAGCGCAGGGTATCGGGAGGGGGCGCCCGGCGAACGTCGCGCCCGGGCTTGAAACGGGGCGCGCAACCCGCCATATTGGCCGGGTGTCACCCGTTCAACGACGTACCGAGAGGATCGTTCATGCGCCTGCTGCTCGCCCTGGTGCTCCCGTGGTTCCAGTTCTTCACGATCGGCCGCCCGATCGCCGGGATCATCTGTCTCCTTCTGCAACTCACGATCATCGGCTGGCTGCCGGCCGCGATCTGGTCGGTGTATGCGCTGAGCCAGT
>NZ_JBYQCG010000221.1:42438-43991 GCF_057837105.1 Burkholderia sp. APQ4-4ca
CGTCCTGCGCGTCGCGCAGTGGCTGGCCGATTCGGCGTAGCGCAGGGTATCGGGAGGGGGCGCCCGGCGAACGTCGCGCCCGGGCTTGAAACGGGGCGCGCAACCCGCCATATTGGCCGGGTGTCACCCGTTCAACGACGTACCGAGAGGATCGTTCATGCGCCTGCTGCTCGCCCTGTTGCTCCCGTGGTTCCAGTTCTTCACGATCGGCCGCCCGATCGCCGGGATCATCTGTCTCCTTCTGCAACTCACGATCATCGGCTGGCTGCCGGCCGCGATCTGGTCGGTGTATGCGCTGAGCCAGTACAAGACCGATCGGAAGATCGATGCGGCGTTGCGCGGGCGGGGGTGAGGCGCAATGAGGCCGGCAGATTCCTTTCCGGGTAGTTCGGCCCCGCAGTTTGCATTTCGGTAGAAATTTATATATTTTGTTCGTATCGAGAGATACGATTTGTATAGATTTTTGCCGAAATGACGAATTCCTGCACCATTCAGCTTCACGCCGCCGGTCACTGGCACGACATCGGCAGCGTCATCTTGTTCGGCGAGCCTGACGAAGGATGGCGCGCTCGCGCCTACTCGGGCTACGGCGTTGAATGGGTCGTCCGTCATCAGGCCGCGCGCGATGCGCATGCGACGTCGTGCACCTTTCCCGTCGAACTTGAGCCGCTGGCGACATCCCATTGGCCGGTCTTCCTGATCGATTTGTTGCCCCAGGGTTTCGGTCGCCAGGAACTGTTGCGCCGCCTCGATTTGCCGGAAACGGCCGAGGAGCGTGCCGATTGGCCATTACTGCTGGCGGGAGCCGGCAATTCGATCGGTAATCTGCGGATCAAGGAAGCCGCGCAGTGGCTTGCCGAGCGACAGGGGCCGCAGCAAGGTTTCACGGACGACGATGTCGCCATGCGCGGGGACGCATTCAGCGAATATCTCGCCGAACACGGATTCTTCGTTGCGGGCTCCTCGGGTGTGCAGGGTGAATGGCCGAAGCTATTGCTGACCCGTGCCGACGATGGGCTGCTCTATCTCGATCACACGCTGCCCGACGAGCGTGCGGTTGCCCACTACATCGTCAAGTTCGGGCGCGGCAGCAACGAGCGCCTTGCACAGATTCTGCGCCACGAAGCGCCCTACATGGCGTTGGCCCAGCGTCTCGGTCTGCGCGTGCATGCACCGCTGACGCTGCGTGAGCGGGCGGTGTTCATTCCACGGTTCGATCGCGCGCGAGTGGGTGACGGCGTTGTCCGGTTCGCCCAGGAAAGCATTGCTTCGTTGACGGGCAAGGCCGGCTTCGGCGTCGTGCCGAGTCACGACGAGGTATGCGCGCATCTCGTACGGCAATGTACCGATCCTCAGGCCGAGGTTGCGGAGTACTTGTGTCGCGACGTCGCCAATCTTGCGTTGGGCAATAAGGACAATCATGCGCGAAACACCGCGTTGCAACGCGATTTCCAAGGACGCATCGCGTTGACGCCGCTTTTCGACTTCGCGCCGATGTATTTGCATCCCGATGGCATTGCCCGACGCATGCGCTGGGAGGGAAATGACGGTGG
>NZ_JBYQCG010000222.1:0-35293 GCF_057837105.1 Burkholderia sp. APQ4-4ca
CATCGCAAACAGGCTCAACCCCTTGAACAGGTATTGTTTGCGGTCCTGCTCGGCCCACGCCTTGGCCGACAATTCGAACAGCGCCTTCAGTGGTTGCGCGCCCAGGCGCTGCCGGGCCTGAGCGACAGCGCTCTTGCTGACGAACGGCGCCTGCATATCCGGTAGCGCAAGATCGAGATCGTCGACAACCTCGCTGATCGATTGATGCCGATACAATGCCAGCGCAATAACCAGCCAAACAACCTGCTCAGCGGGCAAGCGGCGTTGCCGGATGCTCGCCCGTCCCGTGTAAGCCACCACCTGCTCAATCCACTCGTAGGGCAAGTGCTCGCCCAGGCGAGCCCAGTCGGGCGCCTCCTGTTCTTCAGCGAGAAAATTCAGGGTGTCATCAAGCATGGCGACGCAGGTTAACAGCCTCCATCACCGTTTACAACACCCAAAACAAAAATGCCGTTCAGTTCTTAACTGAACGGCATTACCGCTTCGGCGGGGCTTTTTGTTTTTGGGCGCCGGTTGTCCGTCCGGCATGGCGACCTTTTAGCCGCCCGCCGTTCAGCCGAACAGGCGCTGCGCGTGAATACCGAGCCCCGTCGCGACACTCGCCAGGCGATCGCCGAACACCGGCTGCGCGTCCGGGAACGCGCCGGCCAGCGCGCCTGACAGGAACGCGAGCCCCGTCGAACCGCCGGTGAAATACAGCGCGCCGACATCGCGCGGCGCCACGCCCGCGAGCCGCACCGTCTCGCGCGCGGCGTCGACGATGCGTGCGGTGTCGTCGCGGCTCGCATCGACGAGGCGATTCGCGTCGAATGCGATCTGCAGATCCTCTTCCACGTCGTTCAGGTCGATCATCGTCTCTCCGCCCGCCGCGACGCCGATCTTCGCTTCCTCCGCGCGCGCCATCAGCGCGTGCCCGAGCCGCTGCTCGACCACGCTCGTGAGGCGCTCGTACTGTCGCACGTCCTGGTACAGGTGCTTCATCAGCTTCAGCTCGCCGATCCGCTTCGGCGTGTAGACGGTGTTGATCAGGTGCCAGGTCGCGAGATCGAAGTAGATCTTGTTCGGCAGCTCGCGCCCTTCCGGGTCGAGCGAACGGTAGCCGAATGCGGGCAGGATCGCCGCCAGTTCGACCCGCCGGTCGTAGTCGGTGCCCGCGACGTGCACGCCGTGGTGCGCGAGCACGTCGTCCTTGCGCTCGAGCCGCGCCATCCGCGCCGGGCCGACGCGCACCAGCGAGAAGTCGGACGTGCCGCCGCCGATGTCGGCGACCAGCACGAGACGCTCGGCCGACTGGCGCGATTCGTAGTCGAAGGCGGCGGCGATCGGTTCGTACTGGAAGTGAACGTCCGCGAACCCGACCGACTGCGCGGCCGCCTCGAGCTGATCCTGGGCGAGACGGTCGGCGCGCGGATCGTCGTCGACGAAGAACACCGGCCGCCCGAGCACCGCGCGGCCGATCGGCGCGCCCGCGCGCGCTTCGGCCTTGCGCTTCAGGTGCGTCAGGAAGCGCGCGATGATTTCGGTGTACGCGATCGCGCTGCCGTCGCCGAGGTCGGTCGTCGTTTCCGCGAGCGGCGAGCCGAGGATGCTCTTCATCGAGCGCATCAGCCGGCCGTCGAAACCGTCGATATAGGAGGCCAGCGCCGCTCGGCCGTATTCGACCGTCTCTTCGTCGTTGTTGAAGAAGATCGCGGTGGGCAGCGTCAGGTGGTCGCCCTCGACGGGCGCGAGGCGCATGCCATCGCCGTCGGGCAGCGCCACGGCGGAATTGGACGTGCCGAAATCGATCGCGCAGTAAGTCATGGGAAATTGCCGCAGCAGGGCCGGCGCGAAAACGGAAAGGACGGGCTTTTTAACATGAAGCCCGCGGGATCACAACCGGGGCCGGCCACCCGTGCCGCGCAACGGGGGCCGGCGGCCACGGCACGCGGCGTGGCGCGCCAGGAACAGGCGGGGACAGGACGGGTGACGCAGCCTGTCCGCCCGCGGGGTCAGGCCGCCGCGTCGAAGCGCTTCTTCCACGCACCGGCATAGACGACCTCGCCGAGCGCATGCCGCGTGCGCGGCGCCTTCTCGCGATCGCGCAGCACCGGATCGAGCTTGTCGACGTTGCCGTAGTGGCCGAGCGAGATGATCGACGCGATCGCGACGTCCGCCGGAATCGCGAACGCGTCGCGGAATGCCTTCGCGTCGAACCCGCTCATCTGGTGCGCGGCGAGGCCGAGCGCATGCGCCTGCAGCACCAGCGACATCGCGGCGGCGCCGGCGTCGTACAGCGCGGTCGGCGCCGGCTCGCCCTTCGGCGTCAGCGTGTGCGCGGTGACCGCGATCAGCACCGGCGCCGGTGCATTCCAGCCCTGGTTGAACGGCACCAGCGTCGCGAACGCGCGCTTGAACGCGTCTTCGTCCTGGGTGCGATCGAATACGATGAAACGCCACGGTTGCGCGTTGTACGCGGACGGAGCCCAGCGTGCCGCTTCGAGCACCGCGTGAAGATCGCCGGCGCTGATCGGCTCATCCGAATACGCGCGCGGGCTCCAGCGGCCCGCGATCAGATCGTGAATCGAAACAGTGGTGGGAGCAGGTTTGACGGACATGCGGTTCCTCGCTGACATCGATGAAGGGGCGCGAACGCCTTCGCGAACCGCAAGCATACCCGCTTGAGCGACTGCGCGCCCGATCCGGGCGCGCTATGCCAATCTCCGTGCGTGCAATGGCCGGCCGCAGCGCGTGCGGCCGGCCGGTCCGCCGCGCTCAGGCCGCCTGCGCGGCCGCGCGCGACGGGCCGCGGTTGATCCGCAGCACGATCAGCGCGCCGACGATGCACAGCCCGCCCGAGATCATCGACGCGATCGTGTAGGTGCCGAGGCTCGCGCGCAGCAACCCGGCGCCGAGCGCGGCGAACGCCGCGCCGAGCTGGTGGCCGGCGACGATCCAGCCGAACACGACCGGCGCCGCGGCCTTGCCGAACACATCGGTCGCGAGCCGTACGGTGGGCGGCACGGTCGCGATCCAGTCGAGCCCGTAGAACATCGCGAACAGCGGCAGCCCGAAGAAATCGATCCCGAACGCATGCGGCAGGTAGATCAGCGACAGCCCGCGCAGCCCGTAATACCAGAACAGCAGCACGCGGTTGTCGTAACGGTCCGACAACCATCCCGACAGCGTCGTGCCGAACAGGTCGAACACGCCCATCGCCGCGAGCAGCGACGCGCCCTGCACTTCGGTCATCCCATAGTCGCTGCACATCGCGATCAGGTGCGTGCCGACATAGCCGTTGGTGCTCGCGCCGCAGATGAAGAAGCTGAAGAACAGCAGCCAGAAGTCGCGCGAGCGGCTCGCCGTCAGCAGCGTGCGGAACGCGACCGCGAGCGGATTCTCCTTCGTCGCGTCGGGCGCGGGCGGCGCATCGGCCGGCTCGCCGTACGGGCGCAGCTGCACGTCGGCCGGCCGCTCGGGCAGCAGCAACGCGACGAGCGGAATCACGATCGCGGCCGCCACCGCGACGACCAGCACGACCGGCCGCCAGCCGTGACGCTGCGCGATCGCCGCGAGCATCGGCAGGAACACGAGCTGGCCGGTGGCCGTGCTCGCGGTCAGGATCCCCATCACGAGGCCGCGCCGCGCATGGAACCAGCGCGTGACGAAGGTCGCGGACAGCGTCAGCGCGACGACACCCGTCGAGCAGCCGACCATCAGCCCCCAGATCACCACCATCTGCCAGCTCTGCGTCATCATCGACGACAGCGCGACGCCCGCGCCCATCGTCACGAGCGCGGTGAGGATCGTCGGCCGCAGCCCGAAGCGCTGCATCGCGGCGGCCGCGAACGGGCCCGTCAGGCCGTACAGCGCGATGTTCACCGAAATCGCCAGCGAAATCGTCGCGCGGCTCCAGCCGAGTTCGCGTTCGAGCGGCACCATCAGCACGCTCGGCGTCGCGCGCGTGCCGGCCGCCGCCAGCAGGATCAGGAATACCACCGCCGCCGCGAGCCATCCGTAATGGAAGCGCCCGCCGATTCGTGTCACTGCCCAGTTCATCTTCACGTTCTCCAGTGGGCGGTTTTGGCGCCATCGCGCGTGCTCCGCCCCGACCGGGCCACCTCCGCCGCGCATTTCAACATCGGCTGACCCGGGCCGACGCTTGGCATTCGTCTGTCGATCCGGCGCGATTGTTACCGACCGGTCACAACTGTGTTGCGATCGTAGTTACCAGTCGGTAACATGTCAAGCAATCCATTACGTAGTCGAGGGTCATCATGTCGGGCATCGAGGCCGTCAAACCGCTGGCGCGGCGCACACGCCGGCCGATCGACGGCGCCACCGCGCAGGAGCACCTGCTGCGTGCCGCCGAGGAGCTGTTTTACAGGGAAGGGGTGCGCACGGTCGGCGTCGAGGCGGTGGTGGAGCGCGCAGGCGTCAACAAGATGAGCCTGTACCGCCAGTTCTCGTCGAAGGACGAGCTGATCCTCGCGTATCTGGAACGGATGGACGCGTGCTTCTTCGAGCGGCTCGACACGAGCGCCGCGAAGCATCCGGGGCAGCCGAAGGCGCAGTTGATCCAGTACTTCGTCGATCTCGCCGAACGCGCGACGCAAAAGGACTATCGCGGCTGCCCGTTCGTCAACGTCGCCGCCGAATTCCCGGATGCGTCGCACCCGGCGCGCGAACGCGTCGCGCAGAACAAGGAGCAGCTGATGAAACGGCTCGTCGCGCTGTGCGAAGGCGCCGGCGCGCGACAGCCGAAGGCGCTCGCCGATGCGCTCGCGCTGGTGGTCGAAGGCATCTATGCGGCGAGCCAGACCTACCGGCATGGCGAAACGCCGATCGGCACCGCGCCCGCGCTCGTCACGCAGTTGATCGAAGCGGCCTGCGCGTGACGGCCCGCGCGCGTTGTTCCCCGGCGCGCCCGCTACAATGCGGCCCTTTTTGCCCTTCCGTCCGACTGGTATCACGATGACCGACACCCGCCCCGACTCGCCCGACGACATCCTCGCCGCCACGCGGCACTGGCTCGCGCGCGCGGTGATCGGGTTGAACCTGTGCCCGTTCGCGAAAAGCGTCTATGTGAAGGAACAGGTGCGCTACGCGATCAGCGAAGCGACGACACTCGAAGACGCGCTCGCCGAACTCGAAACCGAGCTGCGCGCGCTCGACGCGGCGGACCCGCAGCAGGTCGATACGACGCTCGTGATCTACCCGCACGTGTTCGCCGATTTCGTCGACTACAACGATGCGCTGTTCTTCGCCGAACGGCTCGTGCGGCAATTGCGGCTCGACGGCGTGCTGCAGATCGCGAGCTTCCATCCGCAATACCAGTTCGACGGCACCGAGCCCGACGACATCGAGAACTACACGAACCGCGCGCCGTACCCGATCCTGCACCTGCTGCGCGAGGACAGCATCGCGCGCGCGGTCGACGCGTTCCCGGACGCGTCCGCGATCTACGAAAAGAATCAGGAAACGCTGCGCCGCCTCGGCCACGAAGGCTGGCGCGAATGGATGCGCCGGCCGGGCGACGACGTGTGAGGCAACGTGCAACGCGCTGCGCGGGCGCCATGCCCGCGCGGCCGCCCGTCAGCCTTCGGCAGGCTCGACGGCGGCGTCGCCCGCCGCGGCGGCCTGCGTGACGAAGAAGCGCTCGTTCAGTTCGGCGAGCCCGAACATCGCGAGGATCTCGTTCAGCCGCTCGCCCGGCTTGCGGCGCGGCAGGTTCTTGTACTGCGCGATGATCAGCTCGTTCTTCATCGAATGCTCCCAGCCGACCAGCTCGGTCACGCTGACCTGGTAGCCGTGCGCCTCGAGCTGCAGGCAGCGCAGCACGTTGGTGATCTGGCTGCCGAATTCGCGCGTATGCAGCGGATGCCGCCACACCTCGGTCAGCGCATTCGCGAGCGACTTGCCCTTGTTCCTGCGCAGCACGCCCGCGACTTCCGCCTGGCAGCACGGCACCAGCACGATGTGCTGCGCGCGCTTCGCGAGCGCGAAGCGGATCGCGTCGTCGGTCGCCGTGTCGCATGCGTGCAGCGCGGTGACGACGTCGACCGTTTCGGGCAGTTGCGGCGACGTGATCGAATCGGCGACCGACAGGTTCAGGAACGACATGCCGCCGAACCCGAGCCGCGCGGCGAGCCCGGTCGAGCGCGTGACGAGATCCTCGCGCGTCTCGATGCCGTACACGTGCGACGCGAACGCCGGCGTGCCGTGCCCCGGCTGCTGCTTGAAGAACAGGTCGTACAGGATGAAGCCGAGATACGACTTGCCGGCGCCGTGATCGACGAGCGTCACGTGGCCCCTGTCGGCCTGCACGCCGGCGAGCAGCGGCTCGATGAACTGGAACAGGTGATAGACCTGCTTCAGCTTGCGGCGGCTGTCCTGGTTCAACTTCCCGTCGCGGGTGAGGATGTGCAGTTCCTTCAGCAGCTCGACGGACTGCTCCGGGCGGATTTCGTGGGTCTTGTTCGACATCGTGAAGCGGCGCCGGGCCACGGTCGGTCGACCACGGCCCGGCGGCGGGAATTCGTGAGGAATGGCGGTAGTTTACCGAAAATACGCGGTCAGGCCCGGGCGCCGAGCCGCCACAGCGAGGTGACCTCGGCGCGGCGCGCCGCATGCAGCGGATCGTCGGCGTCCGTCGACTTCGGATGCGCGGGGCGGATGTCGTCGCGGCCGAGCACGACGAGGCCGGCTTCGTCGATCCACTGCAGCAGGGTTTCGCGCGGCCGCAGGCCGAGATGCTCGGCGAAATCGGACAGGATCAGCCAGCCCTCGCCGCCCGGCTCCAGATGCGCGGCCAGCCCCGCGAGGAAACCGCGCAGCATGCGGCTGTCCGGGTCGTAGACCGCGTATTCGATCGGCGCGCTCGGCCGGGCCGGCACCCACGGCGGGTTGCAGACCACGAGCGGCGCACGGCCGGAGGGAAACAGGTCGGCCTCGACGATCTCGACCTGGCCCGCATGGCCGAGCCGCGCGACGTTCTCGCGCGCACAGGCGAGCGCACGCGGATCCTGGTCGGTCGCGACGATGCGCTCGACGCCGCGCGACGCGAGCACCGCCGCCAGCACGCCGGTGCCCGTGCCGATATCGAATGCGAGCGACGTCGCCGGCAGCGGCGCACGCGCGACGAGCTCGACGTATTCGCCGCGCACCGGCGAGAACACGCCGTAGTGCGGATGGATCGGCGCGCCGCCGAGCGCCGGGATCGGCACGCCCTTCTTGCGCCACTCGTGCGCACCGACGAGACCGAGCAATTCGCGCAGCGACACGACCGACGGCGCGCCGCCGGGGCCGTACGCTTCCTCGCAGGCGGCCCGCACGTCGGGCGCGCGGCGCAGCGGAATCGTGTAATCGGCGTCGAGCGGGATCAGCAGCATGCCGAGCGTGCGGGCGCGCTGCGATTGCGCGAGACGATGCAGGTTGAACGCCTCGACGCCGGCCGCGGCTTTCGCCTTCTTCGGCTTGCGTTCGACACGGCGCGCCATCGCCTGCAGAAGCTGGCGCGCATTCTGGAAATCGCCCTGCCAGACGAGCGCGGTACCCTCGCACGCGAGGCGGTAGGCCGCATCGGCGGCGAGGCGGTCGTCGGCGGGCACCGCGCGCTTCGGCGGTTGCACGCCGGCTTCGGAGCGCCAGCGCACGGCATGATCGACGCCGTCGGCGTCGGTCCAGTGGAAAAGGGGGAAATCGGTCACGCGAACTCGGTACGGTTGGCTTCAACGGCGGCGAGAATTCACCGCGCGGACCACACCATACCGCGCTTTGCCCGACCCGGCAAAACAGGCGCCGCGACGGTCGCCCGAAAGCATGCGTCGCGGCGCAACCGTCAATCAGCCGAGATCGAAGGTTTCCGCAATGGGCGCATCGCGCTTGACGGCCGCGATGCCGTTCTCGCGCCCTTGCACGCTCTTGTACGTCTCGCTCGTGCCGATGATCTGGTGGTTGGCGGCCTTCAGATTGAACATGGGCTCGCCGTTGTGGGCGAGCTTGCGCTCGTAGCGCGCGTCGAGCGGCGCGTTTTCCCGCACGGACGCGATCCCGTTTCGCGCGCCGCCTTTCTCCTCGTACCGCTCGCTCGCGAGGATGATCTCGCCGTTCGCCGACTTCAAGTGGAAGTAGTACTGGCCGTTCGTGGCCTTCATCAGCTCGAATTTTGCCGCCATGGATTGCCCCTGAAAAATGTCCGACCGCCGGACATCGGCAAGTGTAGGGGCGCCACGACAAAAATCGATATTGCGCCGAGATAAGCGTTGAAGACTGTCAAATGGTGAATTTTTAGAAACATTTGGCCGACGTTGAATCCAACCGAGCGAGCTACCCGCCCCACCCCGGCAAGGCCGGCAGACGCAGCGTGCCCGCGTCCTTGAAGTGCACGGCGCCCAGCCCGCTGCCGGCGAGCCGGCCGCGCAGCGCATACGGCAGCTCGCCGTTCGCGGCCGCGCCGGGCAGGTTCCACGCCTGCCGCGCGGCCGCGAAGGCCGACACCGAAACCGGCACGTCGAGCACGGCCTCGCCGAACCGCGGCACGGTGCCCGCCCGGTCGCTGACGCCGCTCGCGAACGGCGTGCCGTTCAGGTCGAGCGCGACCGAGATGCCGTCGTAGTCGATCGGCGCATCGTTCGGATTCTGCACGCGCAACTTCAGGCTGAAGCGCATCTCGAGGCCCTGCCCGACGAGCGGGTCGAGCCCGGCGACCGACACGCGCACCGGCTCGCGCGTGAGCGCCGCGCAACCGCCCAGCAGGAGCACGGTCGCGACCAGCGGCAGCACGGCGCGCAGCGGCGCGAGACGGGACAGGGCTCGTGGCATGGGAAGGTCTCCTCGCGGCAATCGGTGAACGGGACGCGTCGCTGCATTGTACCGGCCGGCCTGTGCCGGCCGTGCCGCCCATCACCGGATTTCGTAGTTTCGGCGGCTCCGCAAGATCGTTAATAGATTAAAACTACGGAATTTCCGGCCAAACGGAAAGCACATTAATGACTTTCAGCATTCAATGAAGCGCTCTGAATTCAATAGATGCGCTTTCTAAATTTTTCGTTTCCTTTACCCAAAACCATCAAGTATATTTACGCATCCTTGGAGCAAGCCGACAAACCTTGATGCCGCATGACGGCGAATTTACGGGACGGCGACACGCTGTCCATCCGTCCTGCGGCCTGGCCCGGCCAGCCCCGTAGGTCGTCGGTTCAAAGGGATCGCGCGCCCGCGCCGGGCGTGCGGCCCCGTGTCGTGCGCGCGAAATCAATTCAGTACAACACGCGCCCGACCATTTTGAACCGGCCAGTTAAACGACATCCGGAAATCCAGAGGGGGCAGTAAACCATGATTACCTTCACGTAGTCGGCCGCCGTCTTTTTCGAATAATCCGTCATTGCCATTTTTTCGCCGTTGATTAAACGGCGAGGGGATTGCTTTTGCCGGCGTTTTCGCAGCACTGAACGATTCTTTCAACAATCGAGGTTTCAGTCATGTCGATTCATATTCGCAAGATGCGTTATCTGCCGCTCGTCGCCGCGCTGGCGCTCGCCGGATGCGGCGGCGACGACGGCGGTGCTGGCTCCGCTTCCGCGCTCAGCTCCGCCGGCGCGCCGCATACAAGCTCGTCGCCCGCCGTCACCGCGCCGCCGAGCGCATCGAACGTCGACAAGAGCGTCTCGCCTGTCGAATTGCCGGACACCGTGGTGCCCGTGAACTACCGGCTGTGGTTCCGCCCGAACGACGCGCTGAACGCGTTCGACGGCCGCGCCGACGTCGAGATCAAGGTGCTGAAGCCGGTCAACAACATCGTGATCGCCGGCCACCGGATCAAGTTCACCAACGGCCGCATCACGCTGCAGCCGGGCAACATCCAGCTGATCGCGACGCCGCAGGACAAGGGCGACTTCTATCAGTTGCGCCCCACCGCCGGCACGATCGCACCGGGCAATTATTCGCTGCACATGGAGTGGTCGGGCATCATCAACTTCAAGTCGTACGACGATCCGGCCACGCAGACGGGCGGCAGTTGCGGCGACGATCCGTATCCTGGCTGCTCGGCCGCCGAAGGCGTGTTCCGCGTCGACCTGAAGGGCACCGACGGCAAGACGAGCGGCGCGATCCTGACGCAGGGCGAAACCAACCTGTCGCGCCAGTGGTTCCCGGGCTGGGACGAGCCGGCGTTCCGTCCGACCTATGAAGTGACGGCCGAAGTGCCGCAGAACTGGCGCGTCGTGTCGAACGCGGCCGAGAAACCGTCGACCAACGTCGGCGGCGGCTACAAACTGGTGCAGTTCGAGAAGACCCCGCCGATGCCGTCGTACCTGCTGTTCTTCGGCGGCGGCCTGTTCGACACTTACGAGGACGATTTCACGAGCCCGCTGCCGGGCGGCAAGGGCGGCCTGCACCTGCGCGTGTTCACGCCGCCGGGCATGAGCGACTGGGCGAAGCCGGCGATGGACCGCACCAAGCAGGCGCTCGACTTCTACTACCGCTACACGGGCATCCCGCTGCCGCTGACGAAGTTCGACACGGTGGCCGCGAACGACGCGTTCAAGGAGCAGAAGGACCTGAACTTCGGCGGGATGGAGAACTGGGGGTCGATCCTCGAGTTCGCCGACGACATCCTGCCGCAGCCGGGCCAGCCGATGTCGCACTACGGCAACGAAGTGCTGACGCACGAAGTGGCGCACCAGTGGTTCGGCGATCTCGTGACGACCGACTGGTGGGACAACGTGTGGCTCAACGAATCGTTCGCGACGTTCTTCGAGACGAAGACGACGATCCAGTTCTTCCCCGACGAGTTCAGCTGGCTCGACCAGGTGAAGAACAAGTATCGCGTGATCAATCGCGACATCGGCCCGAACGCGTTCCCGGTCGCGCCGAACTTCAACGACTGGGCGTCGAACGACTTCGTGCTGAGCGCGAGCGCGTTCACGTACGACAAGGGCGGCCACGTGCTGAAGACGCTCGAGAACTATCTCGGCGAGCAGACCTTGCGCAAGGGGCTGCAGCAGTACCTGGTCGACTATTCGTTCGGCAACGGCACGCCGAAGCGCCTGTGGGACGCGCTGTCGAAGGAAAGCGGCCAGTCGGTCGGCCCGATCGGCGACAGCTACGTACGTCAGACCGGCGTGCCGCTGATCTCGCTCGACACGCAGTGCGACCTGACGAAGAACCAGACGGTCGTCACGCTGAAACAGCAGCCGTTCCCGAACAAGAACGCGTATCCGGGCCTGCAGTGGACGGTGCCGATCACGCTGGCGTACGGCCAGGGTCTCGCGAAACGCACGACGCTCGCGCTGAAGGACACGCAGGCGCAGACGCGCATCGAGGGCTGCATGGGCGTGGTCGCCGACCCGAGCGGTCTCGACTACTACGTCGTGAACTATAGCGATGCGGCGTGGAGTGGGCTGCTCACGCAGGTCAACGGCTCGACCGATCCGGTGCTGCTGGCGAACCTGAAGAGCGAAGCGGCGCTGCTGGTCGCGAACAACCTCGCGCCGGCTTCGCGCTCGACGTCGATCGGTTCGGTCGCTTCGCCGGCCGCGATGAAGCTGCGCCAGACGCCGAGCTTCGGCGGCATCGAAACGGTGACGAAGGAACGCCCGGCACTGCAATACCAGGGCCTCTTCAAGCCGCGCAAGGTACTGACGCAGTAACGGTGCGCACCCGGCCGGCGCCGCGCGACCCGCGGCGCCGGCCGGCGTACCGGTTTCTCCGACCTGTTGACGGGCCTCGCACGCGAGGCCCTTTTTTTCATGCAGCGCGGCGGCGTTCGCCTGCCGTCACGCCCATGCGGCGTCCCACGCCGGCTGCGCGAACCACGTGGCGAGGAACGCGACGAGCCGCGACGTGCGCGCACTGCCGCGCGGCTGCTGGCGCAGCACGTGAATCGTCGCCGGCTCGGGCGCCGCCGCGTACTGCGGCAGCAGCGCGCGCAATCGTCCGTCGCGCAGCGCGTCCGCCACGAGCCAGGTCGGCAGGTGCGCGAGCCCGAGCCCGTCGATCGCCGCCTCGAGCAACGCTTCCGAATGATTACTGCGAAACCGCGGCTGCGCCGGTGCGTGGCGGCGCTCGCCGAAGCGCCATGCGCCGGGCGGCGGTGCGCCATGCCATGCGAGACAGTCATGGCCGGCGAGCGCGTCGGGCGATGCGGGTTCGCCGCGCCGGGCGAGGTAGGCCGCGCTCGCGCACAGCACGCGCCGCTGCGGCGCCAGCACCGTCGCGACGAAACGCGTGTCCTCGAGCGGGCCGATGCGCACCGCGAGATCGACGTCGGAGCCGAGCCGCGCACCCTGCAGGTCGACCATGCTGTCGGTCAGCACGAGGTCGACCTGCAGCGCCGGATGGCGCTGCATGAACGCGGCCAGCGCGGCCATCAGGTGCCGCCGGCCGAAAGGCGCCGGACAGTCGATGCGCAGCAGCCCGCCCGGTTCGTCGTGCTGGCTGTGCAGGTCTTCCTGCAATCCGCGCAGTTCGGCCAGCATGCGTGTCGCGCGCCCGTACAGCAGTTGCCCGGCCTCGGTCGGCCGCAGCGCGTGCGTGGTGCGATGCAGGAGGCGGATGCCGAGCTGCGTCTCGAGCCGGTCGATGCGCCGCGTGACCGACGACGCGGCGACGCCGAGCCGGCGCGCGGCCGCCGAGAAGCTCTGTTGGTCGACCACGTCGACGAACAGCGCGAGGTGCGGGGAAAGGAAGTCGTCCATTCGTGAGCCTGTGGATTTGGCTATGCGGAATACGCAAAACAATCATCCGCCTTTGCACGTTTCCGCGTCAAATCGGGCCCGCTAGACTGCATTCACCGGTTTCATCCGCCGCACGCGCCGGCCCGCCGGCCCGGGCGGCCGCCATCTTCACGGAGATCATCATGCGCAGCATCCGCTTCGACACCCCCGCCGCCGACATCGAGTCGCTCGACGCGCGGGTCCGGGACATCGCCCCGCCCGTACCGGCCGACGGCCAGATGCTGATCGAGGTGCGCGCGGCCGGCGTGAACCCGAGCGACGTGAAGGCCGCGCTCGGCCGCATGCCGCATGCGGTGTGGCCGCGCACGCCCGGGCGCGACTGGGCCGGCATCGTGCGCAGCGGCCCCGATAACTGGGTCGGCGCGCCGGTGTGGGGCTCGGGCGGCGATCTCGGCGTCGGGCGCGACGGGTCGCATGCGGAGTGGCTCGTGCTGGACGCCGCGCACGTGCGCCGCAAGCCGGGCGTGCTGACGCTCGACGAGGCGGCCGGCGTGGGCGTGCCGTTCGTCACCGCGTACGAAGGCCTGCGCCGGGCCGGCATGCCGACGGCCGACGACGTCGTGCTCGTGTTCGGCGCGAACGGCAAGGTCGGCCAGGCCGCGATCCAGCTCGCCAGCGCGCGCGGCGCGACCGTGATCGGCGTCGAGCGCGGGCCCGGCGGCTATCGCGGCCACGCGTCGGGCGACGTCCATATGATCGACGCATCGAGCCGCACGGTGGCCGACGCGGTGCGCGAGTCGACCGGCGGCCGCGGCGCGGACGTGGTCTACAACACGGTCGGCAGCCCGTATTTCGAAGCGGCGAACGCGTCGATGGCGATCGGCGCGCGGCAGATCTTCATCTCGACGATCGAGCGCAGCGTGCCGTTCGACATCTTCTCGTTCTATCGCGGCCAGCATACGTTCGTGGGCATCGATTCGCTGCAGCTCGGCGCGGCCGCGGTCGCGCAGATCCTCGACACGCTCGCGCCCGGCTTCGGCAACGGCACGCTGCGCCCGTTCCCGATCGGCGACGACTACGTGTACCCGCTCGAGCGTGCGCACGACGCGTATCGCGCGGTGCTGGCCGGCGCGCGCGAGCGCGTCATCCTCAAACCCTGACACCGGACCTACGGGAGACCTCCATGATGGATTACGTGACCTCGCTCGCGGTGGGCATCGGCGTCGGCGTGTTGTACGCGCTGCTGCACGTGCGTTCGCCGGCCCCGCCGCTCGTCGCGCTCGTCGGCCTGCTCGGGATGGTGATCGGCGAACGCGCGATCGCGCTGCTGCGTTGATGCGTTGATGCGTCGCCCGATGCCGCGCTAGCGATCGTCGCGGCGCCGGAACGCCCACCACGCGGCCAGCGCGGTGAAGCCGGCAACGAGCAGCACCATCAGCCAGAAGCCGTGCTTGTTCTCCGAGAACGGCACGCCGCCGACGTTCATCCCGAAGAAGCCCGCGACGATGTTGATCGGCAGCGCGATCACGGTGACGAGCGTCAGCGTGAACAGCGTGCGGTTGTTCTGCTCGTCGAGGCGCGAGCCGATCTCTTCCTGCAGCAGCTTGATCCGCTCGTTGAGCCCCGCCAGATCGGCGAGCACCAGCGAGAATTCCTCGGTCGACTCGCGCAGCTCCTGCACGTCCTCCGTATGCAGCCACGCGGGCGGCTTCGCGAGCAGCCGGAAGATCGAGCCGGGCTCCGGCGCGAGCATGCGCTGCAGCCGCGTCAGCGTGCGTCGCATCGCGCCGAGCTCGATCCGGCTCGACGTGAGCCGCTGCGACAGGAAGCGATCCTCGATGCGGTCGACGTCGATGCTCGTGCGCCGCATGATCTGGATCAGCAGGTCGGCCTGATCGCGCAGCAGATGCACGAGCAGCTCCGCGGGCGAGCGGAACGGCTCGCCGTCGCGCACGCATGCGCGCAGCGTGTCGACCGAGCGCAACGGCTTGAGCCGCGCGGTCACCATGATGCGCCGCTCGACGTGGACGAACAGCGTCGCGATCTCCGACGGCGTGAGCTCGAGATTGAACATCACGTCGTTGACGACCGCGCGCAACGCGCCGTCCTCCTGCTCGATGCGCGTCGAGCGCGAGCCTTCGTGCAGGAATTCGAAGAAGCTGTCGGGCAAGCCGAGATGCGTGCGCATCCAGCGCTCGCTCGCGCCGTGCGCGAGATTGAAATGCAGCCACACGAAATCGCCCGATGCAGCCGCGCCGTGCTCGCGGCACGTGCGCAGCCACGCGGCGGCCGCGTCGGCATCGAGCAGCGCGCCAGCGCCGCCCGGAACGAAGCGGAATCCGCACACCATGCCGGACGTATCGGCGCCGTAAGTCTGTACGATCAGGTCCATCGTGTCGAAGGGGGTGCGGCGCGCGGCGCGCCGCACGTCGCGGGTCGCGGGCCCGCGCCGGGAAAAGAAAGGAAACGTATGCCCGACGGGCGTGACGCGTTCGTGACAGGGTCACGCGGCATCATACCGGCAGCTTCTCCGTGCCGTCGAAAACAACGCGCCGCCCAATGGGCGGCGCGGACAGGGAAACCCTCGTGGCGTGCGCGACAGGCGTTACTGCCGCGTCTCCGACTGCGCGGCGCTCGGGCACGCGGGGTCCTTGCCCCAGTGGCCGTCGCACACGCGCCAGCGGCACAGCTGATCCTCGAAGAAACCGCGCTCCGAACACGCCTTCACGCGCGACGCCAGCGAGCCGCCGGTCGACGCCGTCTTGGTCGGCACCGCCTGCGCCTTCTGGGCGGCGAGTTTCTTGTCGGCCGGCTTCGTGCGCGCGACGAGCGCCGCAAGCAGATCGGCATCCGGATCGTCCTTCGCACCCGCCTTCGCGGTTCGGGTCGGCGTCGCTTCGCGGCGCTTCTTCGCCTGTGCGAGTTCGGCCTGCTGTTCCTTGCGATGCTTGCGGGCCTCGGCCTTCGTGTCGGCCTTCGCCTCGGTTTTCGTGTCGGTCTTGCCGTGGGCCGCGACCTTCGTGCTCTTCGACGCGTCGGCCTTCGCCGTCCTGGTCGTCGCCGCTGCTGCGGCAGCCGCCGTTGCGGCGACACCGGCCGTGGCCGCCGCGCCCGAACCGTCGTCGGCGCCGTTGGCGAGCGCGCGCGACAGGCGGCTGTTGTCGGCGCCGGAAGCGGATGCGCCCGACGCCGATGCGGATGCAACGGTCTGGGACGCCGAATCGTCATTCACGATCGTGGCCGGTTGCACGGCCGATGCGGCGGACGCACCGCTCTGCGCGACCTGCTCGGCGGCGCCGCTGGCCGGTGCGGCCTTGGCCGGCGCGGCCGCCGGTGCCGTCGCGGCCGCGATCGCGGCAGGCTGCTCGCCCGACGACTGTTGCATGCGCCACGCGCCCCAGCCGCCGACGGCCACGACCAACGCCACGACGGCGGCGATCGGCGCCTTCAGCGAACGGCGCGGCGGCTCGGCGGGTGGCGTGACACGCCCTTCCAGATCCGCGAGAATGCGCGACTGCCGTGATCCTCCCTCGCCTGCCGGTTTAGTATCTGACAGCAGGCTGGGCGGAGTTTTCGAATTTGAATTTTCCGGCGCACTCATTCAGCGTCTCATTGAATCCTGGTTTAATTCACCGCGATAATATAGCCCGGCTTCTCGAAGCAGCCTGATTCTAAGAGCAAGCATTGCAAAACACAATCAATTCCAATTTCCGGGGATTTCGTTGATTGCCGTCGCACTCGTCGCCTATTTCGCCCTTGCCGTCGCCATCGCGGCACTGTTGCTTTTACCGGGTATCCGCGCGACCGTTTTCGAATCGGTCGCCCAGTTTCATGGCCGCCTGACGCGCCGGGCGAACGATCGCGCCGCCCGCGCGCGCAGTCAGATTGTTAAATCGGCAAGCGTGACGCGCGGCGCATTTAGTGACGTGCAAAATTTACTGGTTCGGCGGCGCTTGATGATTATGGTGTCGGCAGGTATTCTTGCGACGCCGCCATTGGTGGCCATTGCGTTACGCGGTCGGCAATTATTTCAGTACGACGACACGGCGCGCGTGCCCGACGAGAAGATCGCCGCGCTGTTGCAGGGCGAACAGCTCGTGCCGCCGCCGCCGTTGCCGCCGGAAGTCTTTGCCACGAAGGAAGTCGAGCAGGTCCGCCCGGCGCTGAAGGACGCAAGCCGCGACTGGAACCTGCTGGACCCGGATTTCCGGACGCGTTTGCTGCTGGTCTACAAGATCATGCACGAACAATATGGTTATGAAATGGCGCTGCTGGAAGGCTACCGGAGCCCGGAACGACAGAACCGGCTCGCGCAGATGGGCACGAACGTGACCAATGCGGCGGCCTTCCAGAGTTATCACCAGTTCGGGCTGGCGGCCGACAACGCGTTCCTGCGCGACGGCAAGCTGGTCATTTCCGAGAAAGATCCATGGGCGATGCGCGGCTACCAGTTGTACGGCCAGGTCGCCGAGCAAGTCGGCCTGACCTGGGGCGGCCGATGGAAAATGATGGATCTCGGGCACGTGGAATACCATAAACCCGGTTTTAAACTGGGACGCGGCAGCTAGTCAGGGCTGCCGGACAAGAAATAATGAGGGCGGCATGGGGCTTTTTAATCACCCGGCAGGAAACGATTTGGGCGGCGCAAACAATCGGGCATTCCGGTGCGCGATTTTTTCCGGCCGCCGCTTCCGTTTTAAATCTCACAGCGTCCTTTCGTTAATGCGCGCGCCTTCTCCGATGCCGCGAGCGCGTTGATGCCGGCCTCCTTCATCCCGTTTGACAGCATGGCGACACATCGCGGCGCCACCCTTGCCGCTCGACGCGCCTGCGTCGCCTCATCGAATCGCACCGGAACCTGAACGTCCTATGCAACGCATCCTCAACGTGCTGACTCATCCGCGTACGCTCTCGATCGTCGGGATCGTCGCGCTAGCGGCCATTCTGTTCATCGTCGCCGACATGCTGCAGCTGCCGCTCCTGTGGGCGGCCATCGCGTTCGCGGCGGTCCTCGCGCTATGGCTCGTCGTCGCGCTGTGGCGCCGCTGGCGCGTGAAGCGTGCGAACCAGCAGCTCGGCCAGGTGCTGGAAGAGCAGGCGGAAACCGGCAAGATCGCCGCACCGGCCGCCGCCGCGCTCGCGCCGGACGCGAAGACGGCCGACCTCGACGTGCTGCGCACGCGCCTGTCGGACGCGGTGAAGACGATCAAGACGTCGAAGATCGGCCAGGTGTCGGGCGGCTCCGCGCTGTACGAACTGCCGTGGTATATCGTGATCGGCAACCCGGCCGCGGGCAAGAGCAGCGCCGTGCTCAATTCCGGCCTGCAATTCCCGTTCGCGGACAAGAACAGCGCCGTGATCCACGGCATCGGCGGCACGCGTAACTGCGACTGGTTCTTCACGACCGAAGGGATCCTGCTCGACACGGCCGGCCGCTATTCGGTGCACGAGGAAGACCGCAGCGAGTGGCTCGGCTTCCTCGGCCTGCTCAAGCGCTACCGCCCGAAGGCGCCGATCAACGGCATCATCGTCACGGCCAGCATCGCCGAACTCACCGGCAACCGCCCCGAATTCGCGATCAACCTCGCGAAGAACCTCCGTCAGCGCGTTCAGGAGCTGACGGAAAAGCTCGAAGTGTTCGCGCCGGTCTACGTGATGTTCACCAAGGCCGACCTGATCACCGGCTTCACCGAATTCTTCAGCAGCAGCGACAAGCACGAGTACGACCGCGTGTGGGGCGCCACCCTGCCCTACGAGCCCGACGACAAGCGCGACGTGGTCGCGCAGTTCGACACGCACTTCGAGGAACTCTACGAAGGGCTGAAGGAAATCAGCGTCGCGCAGCTGTCGCTGTCGCGCGGCAACCAGCTGTCGCCGGGCCAGCTCAGCTTCCCGCTCGAATTCTCGACGATCAAGCCGTCGCTGCGCGCGTTCCTCGCGACGCTGTTCGAGAACAACCCGTTCCAGTACAAGCCGATCTTCCGCGGCTTCTACTTCACCAGCGCGCTGCAGGAAGGCGAAACCAACAGCGCGGCCGCGCAGCGCATCGCGCAACGTTTCGGCCTCGACGGGAGCGCGCTGCCGAAACCGCACAGCGCGTTCTCGAAGAACGGCTTCTTCCTGCGCGACCTGTTCTCGAAGGTGATCTTCGCCGACCGCCAGACGGTGCGCCAGTTCGCGAGCCCGACCAAGACGCGGCTGCGCTACGCGACCTTCTTCGGCTTCGTCGCGGCGCTCGCGCTCGCGCTGGGCGGCTGGACCTGGTCGACGATCGGCAACCAGCAGCTCGTGTCGAACGTGCAGGCCGACCTCGACAACGTCACGCGCCTGCAGCAGGGCCGCAACGACCTGCAGTCGCGCCTGCAGGCGATGGACATCCTGGAAGACCGGATCGAGCAGCTCGAACAGTTCCGCCGCGACAAGCCGCTGTCGGTATCGCTCGGCCTGTACCAGGGCGACCGTCTCGAGCAGCACCTGCTGACCGAGTACTACAACGGCGTGCGCCAGATCCTGCTGGCCCCCGTGTCGCAGAACCTCGCGTCGTTCATGAAGGACGTGAACGCGCATCCCGAGCAGTTGGTGCCGATGACGCGCCCGCCGGAATCGGGCGCCGTGCAGGGCGGCACGCTGCCGGTGTCGACGAACGCGACGGGCGCTGCCCCGCAGGCCGGCGCCGCGCTGGCCGCGTCGGGCGCCGCGCCGGCCGCCGCCCCGCCGCAGCCCGCCGCGCCGCAGGGCGGCCTCTACAGCGACGCGTCGCCGACCAACGTGCAGGACGCGTACAACGCGCTGAAGACCTACCTGATGCTGTCCGACAAGCGTCACGTCGAACAGGCGCACCTGACCGACCAGCTCGCCCGCTTCTGGCGCGGCTGGCTCGAGACGAATCGCGGCAACATGCCGCGCGACGAGATGATCCGCAGCGCCGAGCGCATGATCTCGTTCTACCTGTCGCGCGTGAACGACGACGACTGGCCGATGATCGACGCGAACCTCGCGCTCGTCGACCAGACCCGCGAGAACCTGCGCCGCGTGGTGCGCGGCATGCCGGCCCGCCAGCGCGTGTACGAGGAAATCAAGGCCCGTGCGTCGACCCGCTTCGCGCCGATGACCATCGCGCGCATCGTCGGCGACGGCAACCAGGGGCTCGTGGCAGGCAGCTACGCGATTCCGGGCACGTTCACGCGCGAAGCGTGGTTCGACTACGTGCAGCCGGCGATCCGCGATGCGGCGACCAAGGAGCTGCAGGCGAAGGACTGGGTGCTCAACACGTCGACGCAGGACGACCTGACGCTCGAGGGCAGCCCCGAGCAGATCCAGAAGACGCTCGTCGGCATGTACAAGACCGAGTACGCGCAGCACTGGCAGAAGTTCATGCAGGGCATCGCGGTGCAAGGCTTCACGAGCTTCGGCCAGGCCGTCGACGGGATGAACCGCTTGGGCGACCCGCAGGATTCGCCGATCCGCAAGATCCTCGAGACCGCGTACGACCAGACGTCGTGGGACAACCCGTCGCTCGCGAACGTGACGATCAAGAAGGCGCAGACGGGCGTCGTGAACTGGGTCAAGCAACTGTTCACGCGCTCGCAGGCCGGCCAGATGGCGGCGGCCAACATCGACATCAACGGCAATCCGGCCGAGGTGCCGATGGGTCCGATCGGCCAGGAGTTCGTCGGGCTCGCGCGGATCGTCGCGACGCATGACGGCACGTCGATGCTGAAGAGCTACATGGAATCGCTGTCGAAGGTCCGCACGCGCTTCAACGTGATCAAGAACCAGGGCGACCCGGGGCCGGGCGCGCGCCAGCTGATGCAGCAGACGCTCGACGGCAACGGTTCGGAACTCGCCGATTCGCTGAAGCTCGTCGACGAGCAGATGCTGACCGGCCTGACCGATTCGCAACGCAAGTCGCTGCGCCCGCTGCTGGTGCGGCCGCTGATGCAGGCGTTCGCGGTCGTGATCCAGCCGGCCAGCGCCGAAGTCAACAAGGTGTGGAACGCGCAGGTCTACCAGCCGTTCCAGAACTCGCTCGCGACCAAGTACCCGTTCGCCGCGAACGCGAAGGTCGAGGCCGGCGCCGGCGAGATCGCGCAGGTGTTCGGTCCGGACGGCTCGATCGCGAAGTTCGTCGGCACGACGCTCGGGCCGCTCGCGGTGCGCCGCGGCGACACGCTCGCCGCCCGCACGTGGGGCGACATGGGCATCGGGCTCACGCCGGACTTCACGAACGGCTTCGCACGCTGGGTCGCGCCGCTCGCGGGCGGCGCCGCCGGCAGCGCGGGCGCGTCGTCCGAGCCGCAGACCGTGTTCCAGATCCTGCCGCAACCGAGCACGGGCACGACGGAATACACGATCGCGATCGACGGCCAGCAACTGCGCTACCGCAACACGCCGCCGCAGTGGACCAACTTCGTGTGGCCGAACCCGCAGGGCTCGCCGGGCGCGACGCTGTCCGCGACGACCTTCGACGGCCGCACGGTGCAGCTCGTCAACGAGCCGGGCCGCTACGGTCTCGAGAAGCTGATCAACTCGGCGCAGCGCAAGCGCCGTCCGGACGGCACCTTCGACCTGACGTGGGCACAGGGCAGCGTGAGCGTGTCGGTGACGATGCGCATCATCAGCACGTCGCAACCGTCGGCCGGTGGCGGCGACCAGCCGCAGCAGCAAAGCCTGCGCGGCCTGCAACTGCCGTCGTCGGTCGCCGACGCGAGCGCGGGCGCCGCGCAGAACGCGACGCAAGCCGGCACCGGCACGCCGGGCGCCGCGCCGGCCGTCGCGGCCGCCAACGCAACGAATGCACAGAGGGCGCAATGACGCAAACCGTACAGGCGCAAATCGCCTACTTCGGCAAGATTCCGTCGCGCGGCGACTTCGTGAAAAGCGCGCACAATCCGCAGCTGCTGCAGACGCTCGATCGCTGGATCGCGCAGGCGCTCGAACTGCTCGCGGAAGATCCGCGCTGGAAGATCGTCTACGAGGACGCGAAGCCGATGCATTTCGCGTTCCTCGGTTCGCGCAGCAAGCTCGCGATCGCGGGCCACATGGTCGCGAGCCACGACGTGTCGATGCGCCGCTTCCCGTTCCTCGGCGCCACCGCGCTGGAAGTCGACCGGCCGCTCGCATTCCTCGCGCGCAGCCCGCTCGCGTTCGCGCGGCTGTGGTCGCGGGTCGCCGCGCAGATCCCGCCGCTGCTCGGCAAGGACGAGCCGCCCGGCGCGCTGCAGGCGCTCGGCGACACGCAGGTGCCGATCGACGTCGGCGGCCCCGGCACGTCGCATGACGGCACCTTCAACGATTTCGTCGAACACCAGTCGCTGCACGGCCTGCAGGAGATGCTGCTCGAAAGCGGTCATCCGGTGCGGCTGCGCGGCGCGATGCTCGCGCTCGGCTCGCTGCTGCGGCCGGTGATGCAGAGCGGCTCGTCGCACATCGAACGCGGCCTCACGCTGCCGCTGCCGGTCGATCCGTTCTACCGCAGCCTCGTCGCGGCGTTCTGGCTCGAGCTGATCGCGCCGTTCGTCGCGCAGGCCGACTTCGAGCTCGCGATCTTCATCGGCACGATCGCCGAACGCGAACGGCTCGTCATCGGCTTCAACGGCGCGTCGGCGAAGACGCTGCTGAGCGTCGTCGACCCGCAAACCTACGCCGCCCACAACATCGACATCGACGATCCCGAGTGGATCGACGCCCATGCGCAAAACGATCACCAGATCAGCAAGCTCCTCAGCTACCTCGACCAACCGCAACTCTCGCTGCGCTTCGCCATCGATGCGTTCCGCGAAGCGTTCATCGGAGGCTGACGGCATGCATCGCACGATTCAGGTACGGCGCGCGCGCTTGTCGTCCGCCGTCTCGCCCGCCCTCGCCGTGCTGTTCGCAGCCGGCCTCGTCGCGAGCGGCGCAGCCTTCGCGCAGAACACGGGCGCGACCGTCACGCCGGTCGGCAACGGTACGGTCGCGACGACCGCGCTGCCGCAGGCGAACCCGAGCGCCGGCGGCGCGTCGGGCACGATGGTGCACGGCACCGCCGGCACGATCGCGCCACCGCCCGCGAACGCCACGCCCGGCCAGGTGGTGGTCGGCGGCAAGGTGCCCGACGAGGCGACCAAGGCCGCGGTGCTGCAGAAGCTGCGCGACACCTACGGCGCGACCAACGTCGTCGACCAGATCGAGGTGGGCGACGTCGCGACGCCGCCGAACTGGAGCGCGAACGTGCAGAAGCTGCTCGGCGCGCAGCTCAAGCAGATCAGCAAGGGCCAGTTGAAGATCAACGGCACGCAGATCGAGATGAAGGGCGAAGTGCACAACGAGGCGCAGCGCCAGCAGCTCGCGAGCGACATGGCGAACACGCTGAACCCGACGTACACGATCAAGAACGGGCTGCGCGTGTCGGCGTCCGAACAGGGCGTGCTCGACCAGACGCTCGCGAACCGGACGATCGAGTTCGAGACCGGCAGCGCGACGCTGACGCCGCAGGGCAAGCAGATCCTCGACCAGATGGCGGTCGCGCTCGCGAAGATGCAGAACCGCACGGTCGACATCATCGGCCACACCGACAACTCGGGGAACCGGACGTCGAACATCGCGCTGAGCCAGGCGCGCGCGGATGCGGTGAAGGGTTATCTGATCACGAAGAACATTCCGCCGCAGCAGATGACGACGACGGGGGTCGGGCCGGATCAGCCGATCGCGCCGAACGACACGGCGGATGGCAGGGCGAGGAACCGGCGGATCGAGTTCCGGGTGGGGCAGTAACGGGTGTAACGGGTGTAATGGGAAATCGGCCGGCCGCTCGCTCAACGGCGACGCGGCGCGGCACGGTACACGACGGGCGGCGGCAGCGATGCGCCGCCCGTCTTGCGTTTACGCCTGCTCGTCGGGCCGCACGCCCAGCAGCTCGCGAATGTGCGACAGCGAGCCGTCGTCCTTCACGACGCTCTCGAGCCACTTGTGCAGCGGCATGTCTGCCCATTCGGCCGCCTTGTCGGCGAGATACGCGACCGGGCTGTGCGGCTCGGTCTGACGGAAATAGCGCGCCACGGCACGCAACTGGTCGACGGCCTGCGCGCGGTTCTGGATGCCGGCGATCATCTGCGTCACCGGCGGACGCGAAGCGGTCTGCTGCTGCACGTGAGTCTCCTCGGTCTGGATCGGCTGGCCGAACACCGGCTCGATGCGTTCTGGCTGGGCCTGCGGCGCCGCCTGCGTGTGCGGCGCGCTGCCGGTATAGCCCTGTTCGCGCGCAAAGCGCTCGGCGAGCCGATATACGGTCTCGAACGCGTCGCGCGCCTGCCGGAAGCTCGGCGCCGAATCGCCCGCGCGCTCGACGAGCCGCTCCTCGAACGCATCGAGCGCGAATTCGAACGCCTTCAGGTTCGCCAGCAGCGCCGTGTAGAACGCGATCGACGTCACGCGCCGCGACGCATCGATCTGCTCGATCGACGGCTTGCCGCGCGCGATGTCGTCCGCATGTTCAGGGTCGCGCTTGATCGACTGCGCGACGTGCTGCGCGACTTCCCAGTCGAGCGTGCTGAACGCATTCGATGCGCCGTCCGTCAGCGGCACCGCGCGCAGCAGCTCGGCCGTGCGGCCCGACAGCCACGCGACGTTGCCGAGCCGGTGCTCGACGTCGTCGTCCTCGGGCAGCGGGTGGAAGGTGTCCCAGAAGTCGCGGCACATCCCCTCGAGCAGCGCATAGCCTTCGGTGAGGCCCGTGATGCCGTCCTCGAGCGCGAGCGCCTCGGTCAGCCATACGGCGAGCCGCAGGTCCTTCGTCCGCGTGCGCAGCAGTTCGCCCGCATGGTCGACGACGAAGCCCCAGTCGGCCTCCTTGATCTCGGTCACCCATTCGCCCTGGTCGAGCGTCGGGTCGTCGTAGCGCCGCGCGTCCTGGATCGCGTCGAATTCGTTCGAAAACAGCAGGTCGTCGCCGCTGGGCGACGCGTCGCTGATCGGCGTCAGCAGCTCGGGGAGATTGATCGGCATGGTTCAGTGAATCCGTTGATGCATGAGAGGTCGCGCGCGGCGCTCATTCGACCGTGTACGCGAATTCGCCGGCCTCGTCCGCGCGCACCGCGATGCGCGCGATCGCCGCGCCGTCGGCGATCCGGCCGAGCACGTGGCCCGCGATCTCCGGCAGCAGCGTGCCGTTCAGGATGTGGTCGACGTTGCGGGCGCCCGAATCGACCTCGGTGCAGCGCGCGAGCACCGCGTCGACGAGCGACTCGTCCCACTCGAACGCGGCCTTGTGGTTCGCGTCGATCCGGCGGCGGATGCGCTCGAGCTTCAGCTCGATGATCTCGGCCAGCACGTCGTCGGAAATCGGATAGTACGGCACGACCTTCATCCGGCCGAGGAACGCCGGCTTGAAGGTCTTGTACAGCTGCGGACGCAGCGTCTCGGCGAGCGCGTCCGGATCGGGCAGTTCCTCGGCCGGCTTGTTCAGGCACGCCTGCATCACCGCGGCCGAGCCGACGTTCGACGTCAGGATGATCAGCGTGTTGCGGAAGTCGATCTCGCGCCCTTCCGCATCGTCCATCGTGCCCTTGTCGAACACCTGGAAGAACATCTCGAGCACGTCCGGGTGCGCCTTCTCGACCTCGTCGAGCAGCACGACGGAATACGGGTTGCGGCGCACGGCCTCGGTCAGCACGCCGCCTTCGCCGTACCCGACATAGCCCGGCGGCGAGCCCTTCAGGCCCGACACGCTGTGCGCTTCCTGGTACTCGCTCATGTTGATCGTGACCATCTTGCGCTCGCCGCCGTACAGGATGTCGGCCAGCGCCAGCGCCGTCTCGGTCTTGCCGACGCCCGACGGCCCGACGAACATGAACACGCCGCGCGGCTTGTTCGGATCCTCGAGGTTCGCGGTCGCGGTGCGCACGCGCTGCGCGATCGCCTCCAGCGCGTGGTCCTGGCCGATCACGCGCGCGGTCAGCAGCGGCTGCAGGTTCAGCACGGTGTCGATCTCGTCCTTCACCATCCGGCCGAGCGGAATGCCCGTCCACGCGGCGACGATCTCGGCGACGACGTGGCCGTCGACCTGCAGCGGCACCATCGGCTCGCCGCCCTGCAGCGCGTGCAGCGCGGCAACGCGTTCGGCGAGCTTGTCGCGGGTGGCCTGCACGTCGACCGGCTGGCCGTCTTCCGACGGGCCGCGCGCGCGGTCGAGCGCGTCGCGCAGTTCGGTGATCTCGGCGACGATCACGCGCTCGGCTTCATAGCGCGCTTCGTCCTTCGCCAGTTGTTCGAGCGCCGTGTCGCGCGCGCCGCGCAGCTCGCCGAGCCGCTCGTCGTGCACCGCGCCGCCCGCCGCCTCGCGCTCCAGCGATGCGATTTCCGCATCGATGCGCTCGATGCGCTTCTTCGTATCGTCGATCGCCGCCGGCGTCGCGCTGTGCGCGAGCGCGACCTTCGCGCACGCGGTGTCGAGCACGCTGATCGCCTTGTCCGGCAACTGGCGGCCGCTGATGTAGCGGTGCGACAGGCGCACGGCCTCGGTGATCGCATCGTCGAGAATCCGCACGTTGAAGTGCTTCTCCATCAGGCCCGACATCCCGCGCAGCATCGCGGCGGCCAGCGGCTCGCTCGGCTCCTCGACCTTCACGACCTGGAAGCGCCGCGCGAGCGCCGCATCCTTCTCGAAGTACTTCTTGTATTCGCTCCACGTCGTCGCGGCGATCGTGCGCAGTTCGCCGCGCGCGAGCGCCGGCTTCAGCAGGTTCGCCGCGTCGTTCTGGCCGGCCTGGCCGCCGGCGCCGATGATCGTGTGCGCCTCGTCGATGAACAGGATGATCGGGTGCGCGCTCTTCTTCACCTCGTCGATCACGCTCTTCAGCCGGTTCTCGAATTCGCCCTTCACGCTCGCGCCGGCCTGCAGCAGCCCCATGTCGAGCACGTGCAACGCCACGCCGCGCAACGGCGGCGGCACGTCGTCGGCCGCGATCCGCAGCGCGAGCCCTTCGACGACCGCCGTTTTGCCGACGCCGGCCTCGCCGGTCATGATCGGGTTGTTCTGGCGGCGGCGCATCAGGATGTCGATCGCCTGGCGGATCTCCGCTTCGCGGCCGATCACCGGATCGATCTTGCCGTCGCGCGCGCGCTGCGTGAGGTTGGTCGTGTACGTGTCGAGCGCGGGCGTCTTCGACGGGCCGGCCGCGGGTGCAAAGCCGTCGGCGGCCGGCGCGGCGTCGCTGCCCTCGTCGTCCGCCTGACGCGGCTCGGCCTCGCTCGAGCCGGCCATGATTTCGTCGAACTTGTGCTTCAGGTCCGTCACGTTCATTTCCGCGAACCGCGACGACATCCGTTGCGCGAACTGCGCGAGATCCGGCGCGGTCAGCAGCGCGAGCAGCAGGTGCCCCGAACGGATGCGGCCGAGCTGCGAATCGAGCGACGCGATCAGCCACGCCTGCTCGAACAGCGCGATCAGATGCACGGAGAACACCGGCGTGCGCGTGTTGCCCGTCTTCAGGCGCGTGAGTTCGCGCTCGAGATCGGCATGCAGCGCATGCGGATCGACGCGGCTCGCGCGCAACGCGAGCGGCAGGTCGCCCGTCGCTTCGTCGAGCAACGCGAGGAACAGGTGCTCCAGATCGACCTCGTAATGGCCGCGCGCCAGGCACGCGCTCGCCGCCCGCTCGGTTGCGTGGCGGCACAGCGGGTTCAGTTTCGTGATCAGGGTCTTCAGGGGCGTGCTCATGGCGTCGATCTCAGGTTCGATTGCGTGTTGTTGTTAGGGTCAGTGAATCACGTGCAGCTCGTAGCGGGCGTCCGAGCGGTCCTCGGCCGCGTCGCGCGTGCACAGGAACGCATCCCAGCCGAGCCGCGAACCCGCGCCGAGCATGCTCGCGCCGACTTCCGTGCGCTCGAGCACCAGCTTCACCTCGTACTCGAGCGTGACGCCGGCGAGCAGCGTCAGCATTCGCTCGAGCGCGATGGCGTGCGCGCCGCCGGGCAGGAACGCCTCGTAGTCGCGCTTGGACAGCGGGCCGACGACGATCCGCGCGCGCATGTCGCGCTGCCACACGCGCTCACCGACGAGCGCCGTCGCACCGAGCACCGCGTTGACTTCGCCGAGCATGCTCAACTGGTCGGGCGGCACGTCGTACCACTTGCCGACGAACTGGTCGATCTTCACCGGCACGCGGAAGTAATCGGACAGTGTGCGCTGCAGGTAGGCGGCCGACATCGGCCGGTGCCGCGCGGCGAGCGCGTAGCCGGCCACGGCTTCGTCGAGCACGCCGCCGGGGCCGGCCGCGAGACTGTCGCGCACCTCGTCGCTCGGCACGCCCGCGATCGCGAGCAGCAGCGGCAGGTAGCGCTCGTCGCGGTCGAGTTCGTAATGGAACGGCAGCCGGTATTTCTTCCACGCCGCATAGAACAGCGCGGTCGCGCGGTTCGAGAACACGTCGAAGAACGCGCGCGCCGCGTGGTCGCGCCTCAGATGCTCGCGCGCGACGATTTGCTCGGTGTAGTGCAGCGGCAGCGCACCCTGGCCGCCGAGCAGCCCGAAGAACGCGGGCGTCAGCTCGACGCGGCCGAGCTCGCCGGCAGCCAGCGCGGCGCCGCGCTGTTCGTCCGAGTTCAGCGGCGCGCCGTCGCCGTCGAACGAGCGCGCGCCCTCGATTTCGCTCGGCGGGAAACCAAGCGACAGCGTGTTGCGGAATGCGATGCGCTGCGCGACCACGTCGCCCTGCCGCCACGCGCCGGGCGCGTCCGACGCCTGCCGCGCGAACAGCCCTTCGAGCACGCGCACCGCCTGGAAGAACTCGAAGCGGTGCGGCTCGTCGAGCAGCGCGTCGACTACGCCAGGATCGATTCGCCGGTTCGGGGCTTGCATCGAATGATCTCCTCGCCGGTGCGCTTCGACACGACGACCAATTGAATGAAACTGTTGAGATGGACGTACAGCCCGAAGAAGCTGTCGAGCACGCGCACGAACGACGCGAGGCTCGCGCCGACGAAGTGTTCCTCGTCGATCGTCAGCCGGATCTCGATACCGCGCACGAAAGTCGCGAACGGCTTGCCGGGCAGCCACTGCACCGCGCCGCGCTGCTCGACGCCGGCCAGGCCGTCGATCTGGCGCATCGACACGGCCGTGCGTCGCAGGTCGTACAGCGTGAGCATTTCCTTCAGCGGCGCGAGGCCGTGCGCGACGAGCGACACGTGGTTGAGCGCGAGATGCGACACGAGCCGCCAGTGCGCGGCGCGGCCGCGCTCGAAGCGCACGCTCTGCGTCGGGCGGCGCAGCATCGAGATGCCGCTCGTCTGCGCCCCGCCTTCCTGGAACAGGTCCCCGCCTTCGAGGCCGAACGCCAGCATCGCCGGCAGGTCGCGGTTCGTGCAGGTCAGGTCGAGGCTCAGCGTGTCGGTTTGCGGCGACGTCGGCTCGAAGTCGATGTCGACGATCGAGATCTCGGTTTCGTAGCCGGGGCTCTTCTGCGCGACCCAGTCGTTGCGGCGCGCGAACCAGTAATGGCCGATCCGCGCCGATTCGCCGTGATGCAGCGAATAGAACGGCCGGAACTCGATCACCGATTCCTCGTGCGCCTGCTGCCGGACGAGCTTCACCGAGTCGATCGAGTACACCTCGTACGCGAACGCGCGCCGCGCCTCGGCGATCACCGGATATGACACCGCGCGGTGCGTGATGCGGATCGGCTCGCCGTGCTGGCGGAACAGATTGACGATCGGCGTGCAGAACAGCCGGAAATGGCTCGCCGTCAGCAGCTCCAGCAGCCGCGCGACGTGCGAATCGCTGCGCACGTCCTGCAGCACGAGATGCAGCGTCGCGCGCTGGCAGCGGCCCGATGCGCGTGCGATCGCCGCGAGGTCGAAGTCGACGAAATCGAACTTGTCGGGGAACGCGAAGTATTCGGTGAGCAGCCGGTACGCGGGATGCGATTTGGCCGGGTAGTCGATCAGCGCGTCGTCCTCGGCGAAGCCGGCCTGCGCGATCGGCAGCTTGCGCAGCGCGGTCCAGCGACCGTTGCGCTCGGGCTCGACATACGCGCCGAGCACGTTGACGAACAGGCAGTCGGTCAGCGCGGCGACGAACGACTGCTCGCCGTGCAGATGGGCGCGCAGCGTCGACAGTTTCAGCGCGCCGAGATCGAGTTGCGCGGCGAGCGATTCGAACGTGATCGAGATCACGCCCGTCGCGTTCGACGGCAGCACCGTCGCGCTAGGCGCGAGCGCGACCGGCGTATAGCGCGCCTCCGAGATGCGGATCGGCGCGAGCGTCACGTCGTAGGCGGTGCGGAACCGGCATTGCACGCCGCGGATCGGACGACTCTTCAGCTCGGTGCCGCGATCGATCACGACCGGCTCGGTCTGCTGGCCGGGCGAAGCCGGCGTGAACTGCGCGATCGAGCACGACGGGAACGGCCGCAGGTAGTGCGGATACAGCACTTCCAGCAGCGCTTCGGTGAATTCCGGGTAGTCGTCGTCGAGCTTCTTGTTGATGCGCGCGCCGAGCAGCGCGAACGATTCGATCATCCGCTCGACGTGCGGATCCTCGCAGTGCTCGCCCGACACCGCGAGACGCGCGGCGATCTTCGGATAACGTTCGGCGAAATCGCGCGAATAGCGCCGCAAAAACGATAATTCGCGTTCGTAATACGGCAGCAATTCTTCCATCGACGACCCCGAACCTCAATATTTCCTGCCGGACCTGATTGACCACCGGGCGGTCCGGCCCGCTCGGCGGCTTGATTTACTGCATTCGGGCCGCGCGTGCGCGCGTGACCGAGTACTGCAGCGTCGACGGTTGCAGCATCGCGTCGAAACTCACCGGCTCCTCGGCCGGATGTACGACGAGCAGTGCCTGGATCGCGAAGTAGAGCGCGTTGGTGGCCTGCTCGTTCAGCTCGAACGTCACCTGCACCTGCTGCAGGCGCGGCTCATGGCGCGCGATCGCCTGCTGGATCGACTTGCAGATGAATGCGCGATCGTAGTGGCTCGCGAGGCTCAGCCCCGCGAAATCGTTCAGCCCGTAGGTCAGCACCGACTTCTGGCATTCCGGCAGCGCGGCCAGCTCGTTCTCGGTGTGGGCGATACGGGTGTTGAGGATCGCCTCGACGTCGCGGGCGACCGTGGTCTTGAGCTCGTCCAGCGACAATTGCCGCATCGCTGCCGAGGCCGGCAGGTGCGGTTCGTCGTCGAACAGCTTGTCGAGAAAACTGGGTTCGAATCGTTTCATCGGCCGGTGTGGACGGCGAAAACGGCAACGGGACGCGAAGCGCCCCGTTGCCGCAACCGACCTTAGACCGCGTAGGTCTTGTCGTTCTTCGTCAGGCTCCAGGCGCCTTGCGTGTTGCCGCCCTGGTTGCCGCCGATCTTCTGCTGGGTTTGCTTCCACTGCACGGCTGCGTACTTCAGCGAGAACGTTTCGAGGGGCAGACCTTCCTCGCGAACGCTCGGGGCGATGCTCGAGATGATCACGTACTTGAGCTTGACTTCCAGATACTGCACGCGCTTGCCTTCACCGTCCGCACGCGAGAAATGGACCGTCACTTCGTCGAACGTGGTGCCGCCCGAAGCGTGTTGGTACAGCAGCGGGCTCGACGAATCGATTTCCTTCGTGAAGATCATGTCGCCGTGCTCGCAACGCGTCATCGTGTGACCGCCAGCGGTCGATGCGGTTGCCGAACGCGGCTGAACGATCGAGTGATCCCACGATTTCAGTTCGATCCAGCCCTGGTGGTCCTTGTCCGCGGATTCGCCCTTCACCGCGGGACTACCAAACTGCAAGTGCATATGTAACATGGCCCTTCGACTCCCCAAAGAGGTGGTTTTAACGTCCTACCCAGGCGGCCCGCCCGGGCGATTTGCTCGCTTATGAATTTGCCGGTTTGGGCAGATCAGCGACAAGTCGCAGAGAAATCGAGAGTTCGTCGAGCTGAAAGTGCGGGCGCAGGAACGCGACCGAACGATACGAGCCCGGCTTGCCCGGAATCTCCGACACTTGTATGGATGCCTCGCGCAGCGGAAATTGCGCTTTCTGTTCCTGCGAGGCGTTGTCGTCGAGCAGGACGTACTGCGAAATCCACCGGTTGAGGAAAGTCTCCACGTTCTGCGCCGATGCGAAGCTGCCGATCTTGTCCCGCATCATCGCCTTCAGATAGTGCGCGACGCGCGATACCGAGAAGATGTACTGAAGCTGGGCGGACAGGACGGCGTTCGCATTCGCGCTGTCGGTGCTGTATTTCTTCGGCTTCTGCACCGACTGCGCAGCGAAGAACGCGGCGTAATCTGAGTTCTTGCAATGGACGAGCGGGATGAAACCGAGATCGCTCAGCTCCTTCTCGCGGCGATCGGTGATCGCGATTTCGGTCGGGCACTTCAGCGCGACTTCACCGTCGTCGGTCTTGAACGTGTGGGTCGGCAGATCCTCGACGAGGCCGCCGCCTTCGACGCCGCGAATCGCCGCGCACCAGCCGAAGTCGTCGAACGCGGCCGTCAGGCGGGCCGCGAAGGCCCATGCCGCGTTGCACCACAGATACTTGTCGTGATCGGTGCCGTCGACGTCCTCGACGAAGTTGAAGTTCTCCGCGGTCTGGCCGTCCTTCGGATTGAACGGCAGGCGGCCGAGGAAGCGCGGCAGCGTCAGGCCGACGTAGCGCGAATCCTCGGCGTCGCGGAACGACTTCCACTTCGCGTATTCGACGGTGTCGAACACCTTGCCGAGGTCGCGCGGCTTGCCGAGGTCGGAGAACGACTCGAGGCCGAGCAGTTCCGGCGACGCCGACGCGATGAACGGCGCATGCGCGGCCGCGGCGACGTGCGACATCTGCTCGATGAAGTACATGTCTTCCGGCTGGCGCGAGATCTCGTAATCGCCGATCAGCGCACCGAACGGCGAGCCGCCGAACGTGCCGAATTCCTCTTCGTAGACCTTCTTGAACAGCGCGCTCTGGTCGAACTCGCTCGCCCCCTTGAAGTCGCGCACGAGGTCGCGCTTCGGCGCGTGCAGCGCCTTGATCTTGATCGTCTGGCCCGTGTTGCTTTCCTTGACCAGATAGTCCATCCCGCGCCACGTGCTTTCGAGGCGCTGGAATTCCGGCGCGTGCATCACGGCGGAAAGCTGCGTGGAAATCAGGCGGTCGAGTTCCGCGACGCGCGCATCGATCGTGGCCGACAGGTTGTCCGACACGATCACCGTGCCGTCGAGCACCTGGTGCACGAGTTCGCCGATCAGGTCCTTCGCACGCGCATGCTCGGAATCGGATTTCGCGACCTTGCTCTTCTCGACGATGTCGTCGAGCAGCGAAGTCCCGGCGGCGTATTCCGCGCCGCTCGCTTGGGCCGCAGCCGTTTGCTGGTTCATCTCAACACTCCGTCGTCATTCGCCGTCTTTGTCGCCGCCGGTGCCCTTCGCGAGCTCCTGCAGCTGCTGCGTGTTCTTCAGCACCTCGGACAGCAGATCCTCGAGCTTGTCGTTGCCGGCGAGCTTGTTGCGCAGGTCGGCGAGCTTCGAACGCGCCTCGAGCAGGCGGCGCAGCGGCTCGACCTGTTCGACGACTTCGTCCGGGCTGAAATCCGACAGCGACCGGAACTTCAGGTCGACCGCGAACTTGCCGCCTTCCGGACTCAGGCGGTTTTCCACCTGGAACGCGGCACGCGGCTCGATCGCCTTCATCACGTCGTCGAAATTGTCGCGGTCGATATTGACGAACTTGCGGTCGCGCAGCTTCGGCTGCTCGATTTCGGACTGGCCCGCCAGATCGCCGACGACCCCGACGACGAACGGCAGTTCCTTCACCTCGATCGCATCGCCCTTCTCGACCTCGTAGGTCAGCTGGACGCGCGGCGGCCGTATTTTCTGCAAGCTTTTCTGAATGCTTTCTTTCTTGGCCATCTCGACGGCTCCCAGGTTAGTTGTGGTTATCGCGTCAGTTGCGGTTTCAGTTGCGCAGTGCGCCGAACGGATCCGCGCTGCCCTTTTGCGCGGCGGGCGGCGTCGGCGTCGGGGCGGCGCTCGCGGCCGTGTCCGCGGCCGGTGCGGCCCCCGCCTTCGGACGATGAACCGGACGGCGGCCGGTGTACTTCTTCGCCTGCACCCTCTGCTCCGGCGGGAACAGCGCCGACTCGCCGAGCGTGTCGCGCAGCTGCTTCGCGAGCGCCTGCGCGTCGGACTTCGCATCGCCCGCGAGCGACGCATCCTGGCGCAGCTCGCCGAGCGACTGCGTCGCGATCCGCAGGCCGGCGACGGCCAGCACGCTCTTCGCCTGACGATCGGTCGCGTCGCGCTGCAGCGCTTCCTGGGCGGCGACGATCGCCTGCCCGTAATGGTTTTGTGCGAACTGGATTTGCGCGATGCGCGACCACGGTTCCTCGCGCGTCGGATCCGACTTCGCGAGCTGCTGGTACAGGCCCAGCGCCTTGTCCTGATCCCCCGCCTTCGCGACGGCGTCTGCATCGGCCAGCGACTTGTTGAACACTTCCGCAGTCGGCGGCGCGGGCGGCTGGCTCGCACAGCCGGCGATCACGCCGCAAGCCACCACCACCCCAGACAGTTTTGCGAACAGACGGTCTTTCATCGTTATATCCACCGGCGCGTGAGTTTTAAATCGTTGAGAATCTGGTTCTTTTGCTTTGCAAGAAGCGCGCGGGTATAGTACCGATCAATTTTTCATAATTCAATCGTCGTGTGAAGAGTAATTCCTTTTAAAACCGGGCGCTACCCCCTCGAATGGCCTATCGTTGCGGGCTCGCAGCGGTTTTCCCTCGGGCCGGAATGCGCAAGTTTTACTGGTCCCACGACACGCCGCCGGGGCGGCGGAAAAAATTTCCGGGCGCTTGCCACGACGCAGGCGTGCTTGATAGTTGAGCGATGCAACGTCGGGGATACGCAGCGAACGCGGCAATGCCCGGCAGTTTTGACAGGGATAAAGGCGGCACGCCGGAAAAACGATGAGATCGTCCATGATTCGCTACGCGCTGCCGCTGCTTGCGTGCGCCCTTCTGGCCGGATGCGCGGCCGCCCCGCTGCTCGGCTCGGCCGCGAGCGCCGTGATGTCCGCGGCCGGCATCGGCAAGCCCGAGGTGCCCGACGCGCAGAAGCCGCCGCGCAACATCGGGCTCACGCTGGCCGCCGCGCCGAACCTGAATGCCGCGACCGACCACAAGCCGCTCGCGCTCGTCGTCCGGCTCTATGCGCTGAAGGACCCGACCTCGTTCCAGCAGGCGCCGTTCGACGCCTTTACCGATCCGACCAAGGAAAAAGCCGCACTCGGCGCCGATCTGCTGAACGTGCGCGAAATCACGCTGATTCCGGGCCAGCGCTATACGGCAACCGAGAAAGTGTCGCGCGAGGCGCAGGCATTCGGTATTGTCGCGCTGTTCCGCGATCCCGCACTGCAACGCTGGAAACTGACGTTCGATCCGGCGAAGTCGGAGAAATCCGGCATAATCATCGGCCTGCATAATTGCGCGATGACGGTCACCGACGGGACGGTCATCGCACCGCAACAGGGTGCGCCTTCGCAACCGCTGAATATGTTGTCTTCGGTCTCCTGCGGTTAAACATGACGCACGAATGTCAATTAACAAGAGTTAACAATTGGCGATTTAATTCGGGCACGAACAAATCGATTACGTCGCAACGCCACATTAACCGGATTTGACATGAGTTATTC
>NZ_JBYQCG010000222.1:35313-38997 GCF_057837105.1 Burkholderia sp. APQ4-4ca
CGATCCGGCGAAGTCGGAGAAATCCGGCATAATCATCGGCCTGCATAATTGCGCGATGACGGTCACCGACGGGACGGTCATCGCACCGCAACAGGGTGCGCCTTCGCAACCGCTGAATATGTTGTCTTCGGTCTCCTGCGGTTAAACATGACGCACGAATGTCAATTAACAAGAGTTAACAATTGGCGATTTAATTCGGGCACGAACAAATCGATTACGTCGCAACGCCACATTAACCGGATTTGACATGAGTTATTCGGCCAAGGTGCTGTGGGGGGAAGGACTGTTCCTCCGGCCTCAACACTTTCAACGGCAGGACGCGTACCACGAGGCGCGCCTGTTCGAGTCCATCCAGGCGATCCAGCCGTACAACTGGGGCGTGCGCTCGGTGCGCATCGATCGCGACGCGCTCGGCAGCAACGTGCTGCGGGTCGCCGAGCTCGCGCTCGTGTTCCCGGACGGCGCGCTGTATGCCGCGCCGCAGGCCGACGACCTGCCGCCGCCGATCGCGCTGGATACGTTGCCCGACGGCATCAACGAATTCGTGTTCTATCTCGCGCTGCATCCGCTGCGCGAGAACGGCACCAACTACAGCGACGATCCGGCCGCCGGCTTCATGACGCGGTTCGTCAGCGAGCAGACGAGCGTCGCCGACAACTTCACCGACGCCGCCGAAGCCGACATCACGTTCCTGAAGACGCAGGTCAAGCTGATCGCGCACAGCGAACCGCGCGACCAGTTGCTGTCGGTGCCGCTCGTGCGCGTGCGCCGCACCGCGACGTCCGGCTTCGAGATCGACGACAGCTTCGTGCCGCCGTGCCTCGCGATCGACGCGTCGCCGATCCTGCACCAGCGGCTGCGCCAACTGGTCGACGCGCTGCAGGCGAAGGTGAACGCGCTGTACGGCTTCCACCGAGAGCCGTCGAAGAACATCATCGAATTTCGCTCGGGCGACATCGCGTCGTTCTGGCTGCTGCACACGGCGAACGCCGCATTCGCGACGCTCGCGCACCTGCACCAGCACGCGGCGCTGCATCCGGAACGGCTGTTCCAGGAACTGCTGCGCCTCGCGGGCCAGCTGATGACGTTCTCGAAGGGCTATACGCTCGCCGACCTGCCCGTCTACCGCCACGACGATCCGGGCCCGAGCTTCGCGCGTCTCGACCTGATGCTGCGCGAACTGCTCGACACCGTGATCTCGACGCGCTATTTCGCGATCACGCTCGACGAGGTGCGCCCGTCGTTCCACCTCGGCCGCCTCGATTCCGGCAAGATCGACGACAAGACGGAGTTCTACCTCGCGGTGTCCGCGGACATGCCGAGCGTCGAGCTCGTCGATGCGGTGCCGGCCCGCTTCAAGGTCGGCGCGCCCGACGACGTCGACAAGCTCGTGCTGTCGGCGATGCCCGGCGTGCGGCTGTCGTACACGCCGCAGGTGCCGCCCGCGATTCCGGTGCGCCCCGGCGCATGCTACTTCGCGCTCGATTCGCGCAGCCCGCTGTACGAGCGCATGCTGCAGGCCCAGTCCGCGATGATCTATGCGCCGACTGGCATCAATGACCTGAAATTCGAACTGATCGCGGTCACATCATGAGCTACGCGCCTTCCCTGTTCGGCGACAACGTGCCGCCGCCCCTGCATAGCCCGGCGTCGACGGACTCCGCGTTCCAGGCCCGTTCGCTGCTCGATTTGCTGTACGACGGGTTCTTCATGCTGTTCCTGCTCAAGAACAAGCGGGAGCCGGACAGCGCCAGCGAGTTCAGCACGCGAATCCAGGAATTCCTGTCGGATTTCGAGCGCGGCGCGAAGAAGCTGAATATCGCCGCCGAGGACGTGTACGGCGCGAAGTTCGCGTTCTGCGCGGCGATCGACGAGATGGTGCTGTCGTCGCAGTTCAAGATCCGCGCGGACTGGGAACGCCGGCCGCTGCAGCTCGTGCTGTTCGGCGAGCAGCTCGCGGGGGAAAAGTTCTACCAGTATCTCGAGGAAGGTCGCGCGCAGGGTGCGGCGCGGCTGCAGTCGCTCGAGGTGTTTCACATGTGCCTGCTGCTCGGGTTCCAGGGCAAGTATCTGCTCGAGGGGCCGGAGAAGCTCGCTTATCTCACCGCGCGGCTCGGCGACGAAATCGCACACATGAAGGGCAAGCGCGCTGCGTTTGCTCCGCATTGGCCGCTGCCGGATCAGATCGCGCATCGGTTGAAGCGGGAGGTGCCGGTCTGGGCGATCGGGGCGGTGTTTGCGCTGGTGGCCCTGCTTGGGTATCTCGGGCTCAACACGTATCTTAAGGACAAAACGCTACAGACGTTGGCGCCTTATTCGCAGGTGATCAAGGTGGGCCCGGAGTCGGCTAATTTGACGATTTCGTTGCCGTAACAGGAGCGCGTTTTTTCGAATGCCGCTTCATGGAAGAAGGACCGCGTGGCGGTCCTTCTTCGTTTTTACCGGCTTCCTCCGGACAACTGAAAGATCGATCGCATACCGATACGTCACGCCGTCCAGACATCTTCATAGCCCGCATCGTCGATGATGAAGCGTGCGCCGGGCGGCAACCGCAGATAGGGCAGAACCGAGGGCAGGCAGGTCGACAGGTGCGCGGCATGCAGCGGCTGATAGAAATCGTCGGCGTCCGAGTATTCGCCGCAGTGGAAAAACCAGCCGACGTCGTCGCCTTCTGACAGCGCGATGCGCGTGCCATAGACAGGCATGCGCCCGAGCGTCGACATCGCGACGGTAACCTTCTCTTCGGGCTCGGCGGCGTGCAGGCCGTAGCGCGCGCAAATCGCTTCCTGTTGCGCGCGCAATGCTGCCGGATCGTCTGCCCTATTCATTTCCTTCCTGTCCCGCGGCGAATCAGCCGGGTTGCCAGCATAACCGCGGATCGGCGCCGCCGGTCGATACGAAATAGGCTGCCGCCTGCGTCGCCGTCGCGCGATCGACGCACTGCCGCGCCGGATAGCTGCCTCGCTGGCCGCCTGCCACGAGTTCGATCGTTTCGTCTGCCGACGCTTCGGGTGTCGTCAGGTTCAGCAACGCGGCGTCGATCTCCGATGCGATGAAGACGACGTATCGGCCGTCGTGGCCGCCGCCGATCGTCATCACCGTTGCGTCGTTTGCGTCCAAGGCGACGGTCGAGCGATCGCGGCCGTTCAGCCGTTCGACGGCCGCGATCGCTTGCGCGGGGTCGTCGCACGGCGCTTCCGTCACGTGCGATCGGTTGCCGATGATTGTTTCCTCGATCACTTTCGTCGTTCGCATTCGAATTCGTGCTGCCGTGTTACCCGCGCCCCTGACGTGCACGTTGCCCGACAGGGGCCGCGTGCGCTCAACCGCCGACCATCTCCATGAAAACCGCTGCTTCCGCATCGGGCAGCGCATCGCCGATCCCCGAGCGGACCTCCGCGATGAATGCCGGCAGGATTTCATACGTGTCGTCGACGATATCGCGCGAATGCTTTCCGATATACAACTCGCACCAGATGCACAACGCGTGAGCAAAATGCGTGACGGTTGGCGCGACGCGCGACGGAGCCCAGGCGCCGGCGCCGTGGCGGCCGAACAGCACGTCGCCCGCCGGCACGACGATCACGGGATCGCCGCCCAGCTGGCCCAGCACGGTCCAGTCGTCGTGCCATCCGGCAAGGCGCCGGCCGCACGCGTCGACGCGATAACCGACCTGGCCACCCG
>NZ_JBYQCG010000223.1:0-42668 GCF_057837105.1 Burkholderia sp. APQ4-4ca
CGCAGGTGGGGCTGGCGACGCAGGCGATGCTGTGGGAGGCGGGCGTGCAGACGGTGCTGCCGCCGGGCTACCTGTGCTGCGGCTATCCGCAGCGCGGCTCGGGCCAGTACGACAAGGCCGAGAAGATCGTCACGGACAACCGCGTGCTGTTCCACCGGGTGGCGAACACGCTGAACTATCTGGACATCAAGACGGTGGTGGTGTCGTGCGGCACGTGCTACGACCAGCTCGCGGGCTACGAATTCGACAAGATCTTCCCGGGGTGCCGGATCATCGACATCCACGAGTTCCTGCTCGAGAAGGGGATGAAGCTCGACGGGGTGACGGGCACGCGCTACATGTATCACGACCCGTGCCACACGCCGATCAAGACGATCGACCCGGTGAAGCTGGTCAACGAGCTGATGGGTGCGCAGAAGGACGGCTACAGGATCGAGAAGAACGATCGCTGCTGCGGCGAGTCGGGCACGCTGGCGGTGACGCGTCCGGACGTGTCGACGCAGGTGCGCTTCCGCAAGGAAGAGGAGATCCGCAAGGGCGCGGCGAAGCTGCGCGCGATTCCGGTGGTGGCGGGCGACGCGCCGGCGCCGGCCGATGCGGGCACGAACGGCCCGGACGTGAAGATCCTGACGAGCTGCCCGTCGTGCCTGCAGGGGCTGTCGCGCTACAACGAGGACGCGAACCTGGAGGCCGACTACATCGTGGTCGAAATCGCGCGCCAGGTGCTCGGCGAGAACTGGATGGCCGATTATGTCGCACGAGCGAACCATGGCGGGATCGAGCGCGTGATGTTGTGAGGAAACGACCTCGCGAACAACGCGGGCGCGACCGGTTCGCTGTATCGAGACTATGCGTGTGCGGCCAGCATCGCGACAACGTGATCCTGGAGCTCGCGCTCCCTGGCATGGATGAAGAAATGATCGCCGTCGAACCGATGAAGCGCAAACGGCCCGTCGCTGTAGCGGCGCCATTCGCGCAACGCGTCGATATCGACATGCGGATCGTGCAGCCCGCCAAATACGGTCAGCCCGCACCGCAACGCGAAAGGCGTGTCGGTGCAATAGCCTCCGGCCAGCGCCAGATCGGCCCGCAGCGCGCGCAGGAAATGCCGAAGCCAGTCCGGCTCCGACAGCAACGCATCCGGTGTGCCGCCCATCGTCTTCAGCCAATCGATGAGGTCCGGTTCCGGCAATCGATGAAGCGCTAACGGACGAGGCGCAACATGCGGGGCGCGGTGCGCCGCGCAGAATGCGTGAATGGGCCCGCGAAGCCGTCGCCGATCGAGTTCCTTCAGCCATTCGATCCCGACGACACTGCCGAAGCTGTATCCGAAGGTGCCGAACGGCTTGTCGAGCAGCCCGTTCGCGGCGGTGGCCAACGCATCCGTCATCGCATCCAGCGACGTGGGGGGCGCTTCCGAGAAGCGCGTCTGGCGTCCCGGTAGTTCGACCGCCACGACTTCGATCCAGTCGGGCAGATCGAGCGCCCAGCGCCGATAGAGCAGCGAACCGGCACCGGCATACGGGAAGCAGAACAGCCGGTGCGTGGCCGCGGGTTGCGGGCGATGCAGGATGAACCAGGGCGTTATCTTGACTGGCATGCCGATTGAGAACGGAAGTCGTGACGCGTCGCGGCCGCGATCCGGTCCGGGGCGGCGCGCCGATGACGGTGCAGCGTAATCGCAAGGGCCGGCGACGTGTGCCGTCCGACGGTACAGGTTGACGATCCCTCCCGGCCGTGATTGTTCTCGAATGCGGGACGCGACATGTGATCCCGGCATCGGGTTCGCGCCCGGATGCTGCCCCAACGAACAGGTTTTTCCCTGCATGCAAGTTGGTATTCTGCGCTGCGCGATCGTCTTGCACCGTGCTGTCGCGGCCTGCCAACTTCGTATATCGAGACCATGAACGCTGTAATACTCGAAGCCGTTGAAAAGTCGTATCTGATGGGTTCCGTCAACGTGACCGCGCTGCGCGACGTCACGCTCGACATTCGCGACGGAAAACTGACCGTCATCGCCGGTGCTTCCGGCAGCGGGAAGTCGACGTTGCTGAATCTCGTCGGATGCGTGGACCGGCCCGACCGCGGCCGCATCGTCGTGGCGGGCGAAGAGGTCGGTCGTTTGTCGGACGACGCGCTGTCCGATTTTCGTGCGCGACGGCTCGGCTTCGTCTTCCAGAACTTCAACCTGCTGCCGGTGCTCACGGCGCACGAAAACGTCGAATATCCGCTGCTTCTCGCGGGCACGCGATTGACGGAATCCGAACGTGCGCTGCGGGTGCGCGACATGCTCGATGCGGTCGGCCTCGCGGACAAGGCGCAGCATCGTCCGGGGCAGATGTCGGGCGGTCAGCGGCAACGCGTCGCGATCGCACGCGCGCTCGTCGCGTCGCCGAACCTCGTGCTGGCGGACGAGCCGACCGCCAATCTGGACAGCAAGACCGGCCAGCAGATCATCGCGCTGATGCGGCGATTGCAACGGGAGCGGCGCGTGTCGTTCGTGATTTCGTCGCACGATCCGCAGGTCATCGCGGCAGGCGACGACGTCGTCCACATTGCCGACGGGATCGTGTCCGACGTGACACGCTCCGCCGACCAGGAGGCGTTCGCATGAAGACTTTTTCGCTCGCGCTCCGCAATCTGCTGCGCAATCGTCGCCGCTCGATCACGACCCTGCTCGCGATGATCGTCGGCGCGCACGCGGTGCTGCTGTTCGGCGGCTATACGCGCAACATCACGTATGGTCTGCAAACCGATTACGTGAAATACGGCGGCCACCTGCAGATCGAACGCAAGGGGTTCTACGAGTTCGGCAGCGGGAATCCTTCCGCGTACGGGATCGACAACTACGCGGCGATCATCGACGCGGTGAAGGCCGATCCGGAACTGGCGAAGATGGTGCTCGTCGCGACGCCCACGCTGCAGTTGCAGGGTATCGCGGGCAATTTCGACGCGGGGTTGTCGCGTACCGCGCTCGCGCTCGGCGTGCGCGTCGACGACCAGAACCGGATGCGCGCCTGGAACGACTATCACTTCCCCGTGACGATCCCGCCGATGGCGCTGACCGGAACGACCGGCGACGCAGCCGTGATCGGGACGGGCCTCGCGCGGGTGCTCGAACTGTGCGGGCCGCTCAAGGTGCCCGACTGCAACCCGCCCAGGAAGCCCACGGACACCACGCCCGCCTCGCCGCTTCCGGGCGACATCGCGGCCCTTGCCGAGGGGACGCGCGCGGCGCCGGCTGCCGCGGCGGGCGACCGGCGGATCGAACTGCTCGCGGCGACCGCGCGCGGTGCGCCGAACGTGGCGGAACTGCAGGTCGTGAAGGCGGAGCGACAGGGCATCAAGGAATACGACGACATGTACGTCGGCCTGCATCTCGCGCAAGCGCAACGACTTGTCTACGGCACCGAGCAGCCGAAGGCGACGGCGATCGTCGTCCAGTTGCGCCATACGTCGGATTTGCCGGCCGCGAAGGCCCGGATCGAGACGCTGCTGAAAACGAAATTCGCTGGTACGGACACGGAAGTCGTCGATTACACGGTGCTGAACCCGTTCTATGGTCAGGCGCTTGCGATGTTCGCGACGCTGTTCGGTTTTGTCGCGCTCCTGATCGCCGCGATCGTGCTGTTCACCGTCGGCAACACCATGAGCACGGCGGTGTTCGAGCGCACGGTCGAAATCGGCACGCTGCGCGCGATGGGATTGCGCCGCGCGGGCGTCCGTCGCCTGTTCCTGTGCGAAGGGTTGCTGCTCGGCGTGATCGGCGCGGTGCTCGGCGTCGCCAGCGCGGCGTTGCTCGCCGGCGTCATCAACGTCAGCGGGCTGACGTGGACGCCGCCGGGCCGCTCGCCGGTGCCGCTGATCATTCGTGTGTGGGGCGAGAACGACCTGATCGTCGGTACCGCGATCGGCCTGCTCGTGGTGGCGATGCTTTCCGCGTTGCTGCCCGCGCGCCGCGCGTCGCGGATGGAGATCGTCGATGCGCTCCGCTATGCGTGATCGAACGATCGGATCGGGCGTCGATGAAATGTCGATGAAATCGATTCGTCGGCGGATTGTCATGTTAGCCTTCGCCGGGAGCGGCATCGCCATGCTCGGCGCATGTGGCGCGCCGGCCGAGCAGCCGGTTCCCGCGGGTCTGAATCTGTCGTTGACGCGAGCGACGGCGTCGGGTGCGTACGTCGTGACGCTCGAACCGCCGACGGCTCCGCCGCCGCTGAACCGAATCCATGCGTGGACCGTTACCGTGAGCCGTGCATCCGGCGAGCCCGTGCGCGGTGCACGCATCGAAGTCAGCGGCGGGATGCCTCAGCACGGGCACGGCCTGCCGACGCGCCCTCGCGTGGTCGACGGCGACGCAAACGGAACGTATCGGCTGCAAGGGATGAAGTTCAGCATGCCCGGCTGGTGGACGATCACGCTGAAGGTCCGGCACGCGCAGCGCGACGACGACGTGACGTTCAACGTCGTGTTGCCGCCGGCGGTGGCGTCGTGACGGTCGACACGGGCGCCATGCCTGATTACTGGATGAGTTCCCTACACGGAGAGGCTTCAATGCGAAAAGTCATGCTGTACTGGATGATGTTGCTGCTCGCGCCGTTTGCATCGGGTATCGCGAACCTTGCCCATGCCGGGCCGGCGAGCGAAGCGTCGGCGCCGGCCGCCGCCGTGCCCGCGGCGGCACGCGCGGACCGGCTGCCCGCCTATCAGCCGCGCTTCGGGCGCACGCGCCCGATCGTCGCCGTCGTCGGCGAAAACTACTATACCGAGCTGACCGATTACGTCGTTCCCTATGGCATCGTGGCCGAATCGGGCGCGGCGGATCTCGTCGCGCTCGCGACGAAGCCCGGCCCCATCCGGATGTTCCCGGCGCCGATGAACGTCATTCCGGACGAAACCACCGCCCAGTTCGATCAGCGCGTGCCCGAAGGCGCGGACTACGTGATCGTGCCGGCCGTGCATCGCGACAGCGATCCGGCGCTGCTGGCATGGGTGGCCGAGCAGGCGAAGAAGGGCGCGACGATCATCGGCGTGTGCGATGGCGTCTGGGTGGTCGCCCGTGCGGGGCTCCTGGAAGGCCGCCGTGCAACGGGGCACTGGTATTCGATGAACGATCTGCGCAAGAAGTTTGCCGATACGCGCTGGGTCGACGGCAAGCGTTACGTTGCCGACGGCAAGGTCGTCACGACGACCGGCGTCACCGCGACGATCCCGGTATCGCTTGCGCTCGTCGAGGCGCTCGCCGGGCGCGAACGCGCGCTGCAGGTCGGCGAGCGGCTCGGACGGCCTGCATGGTCGTCCGAGATCGCGAGCGACCGCTTCAACCTCGGTTTGCCGGCGATGGCGACGATCGCGACCAACTACGTGTCGTTCTGGTCGCATGAGGATTTCGGTATCCCGATCGCGCCGGGTGTCGACGAAATCGCGCTCGTGCTCGAGGCCGACGCCTATTCCACGACGTTCCGCTCGACCGCCTACACGGTGGCCGCGAACCGCGAACCCGTGCGCACCCGGCGTGGGCTGACGATCGTTCCCGATCGCGTGGCCGGCGTCGACGCGCCGACGCGGATGCTGTCCGCGCCGATCACGCGCTACCCGTTGCATGCGCTCGATGCATCGCTGAACGCGATCTCGTCCGAGTTCGGCAAGCGCACGGCCGCATGGGTCGCACTGCAGATGCAGTATCCGGGCTACTGAGCTGCACACCGCAGCGTCAACCCGTTCCTCCCCAAGCCTGTCGGTTCTCCACCCGTTTTCGGGTGGGAGCCGAACTCGTCCCTGTCATTCCGTATTTGCCCCGGAGATTCCGATGCAGACGCATTCGATGGCGCGCCTGGGCGCCGCCGCGATCCTCGCACTCGCCTGCTGTACCGCACACGCCGCGCCCGATCCGCAACGCATCCTCGCCGCGAGCGATGCCGTTCGCAACCCGAGCGAACCGTTCACGCTGAATGTCACGCTGACGCAGTACACCGACGGCAAGCAAACGGATTCGAACGCACTGACCGCCTATTCGCGGATCAACCCGGCGAGCGGTCAGTTTCGCAGCCTGATTCGATTCGCCGCGCCGGCGCGCGATGCGAACAAGCTGATGCTCAAGAGCGGCAACGATCTGTGGTTTTTCGATCCGGCGAGCAAGGCGACCATCCGTATTTCGCCGCAGCAACGGTTGCTCGGGCAGGCGTCGAACGGCGACGTGGTCACCGTCAATTTCGCCCAGGGATATCGCGCCCAGGTCGAGGCGGAGGAGGACGTGCAGGACGGCGAGCGCCAGACGCGCCGCGCCTACCGGTTGAAGCTGGTCCAGAGCGTATCCGACATGACGTATCACTCGATCGAGATGTGGATCGACACGACGGACGCGCGACCCGTGAAGGCACGTTTCTTCAGCGAGAGCGGCAAGCTTCTCAAGACGGCGTTCTATCGACGCTTTCAACAGCAGCTCGGTGCGTTTCGGCCCACCGAGATCGTGATCATCGACGGGCTCAATCCGAATCTCGTGACCGTGATGCGATATGCGGACTACGTGGCTCGGGAGATTCCGGATGCGTGGTTCCAGTCCGATTTCATGGCGCGTTTCCAGCCTGAATGATGACGCGCATCGGCATCGCCTGTATCGCGTTGGCCGGCATGGCGAGCGTATGCCATGCCAACGACGCGGAAGAGGCCGGGCTGGCGCTGGCCGACGCGACGCCGGTGCAGAAGGTCGACGACGGCAAGTACCAGTTCAGTCTTGAACCGGGCCTGCGTTTCGCCACCTTGCGCACGGGCGGCACGCGGACGGCCACGCGGCTGTCGCTCGACCTGACCGCGCGTCATGCATTCTCGAACGGCTGGGGCATCAGTCTTGCCGACCGACTCGACCTGAACGGTCCGTGGCGCTTCGATGGCGATTCGGGCGCGATCAACACGCTGAAGGAACTGTATGTGGACGGCCGCGTTGGCGGCGGCAGCACGCTGCTGCAGGCCGGCCGCGTCAATGTGCGGCTCGGCGTGGCGACCGGCTACAACCCCACCGACTTTTTCCGCGACAACGCCGTCCGTTCCGTGACCTCGGTGGATCCCGCGAGCCTGCGCGAGAACCGGCTCGGTACGGTGATGCTGCGCGGCCAGCAATTGTGGGCCGACGGCTCCGTCAGCGCGCTCGTCGCGCCGCGGCTCGCGGATCGCGCGACCGACGCATCGTTCTCGCCCGACTTCGGCGCGACGAACCAGCGCACGCGCTGGATGCTTCAGTTCAGCCAGCGCGTCGTCTCGGATCTGTCGCCGCAAATCGTGATCTACGATGACGGCAAGCCCGGCAGTTCGCCGCAATTCGGCGTCAACCTGGTCCATCTCGTCAACAATGCGTGCGTCGGATACGTGGAGTGGTCGGGCGGGCGAGGGCCGTCGACGCTGGCACGTGCGCTGGGGCAGCCGTACAGCGATGTCGCGTTCCGCTGGAAACTCGCCACCGGCGCAACGTGCACGACGTCGCGCAATCTGTCCGTCACGCTGGAGTATGACCGGGACGGCGCCGCGCTCGATCGTGCCGGTTGGCAGGCGCTGCGCAATGGCCCGCCGGCCGGTTACGCCGCGTATCGAACGCTCGCGGCCGCCCAGCAGGATCCCACGACCCGCGACGGGCTCTTCGCGATGGTCAGGTGGCAGGACGCGTGGATCCCGCGTCTGGATCTCTCCGGTTTCGTCCGGTTGAATCTCGCCGATCGCAGCCGGCTCACCTGGCTCGAGGCGCGTTATCGCTTCGCCAGAACCGATGTCGCGCTGCAATGGCAGATCAATGCGGGCGCGTCGTCGACCGAATACGGCGCGCTGCCACAGTCGAATCTCTTCCAGTTGCTCGTCAAGCACTATTTGTGAAGTGGCAGCGCCACCTGCTCCAAGGAGAAGAACTGCATGAAACACTATGTAACGTCGGGCCATGAATTGCCGCAGTGGCCGTCGCCGATCAGCCATGCGGTGGTCGCGAACGATACCTGCTATCTCAGCGGCCAGCTTTCGCTGGACGTCGACGGCCGCTATGTGCCCGGCACGCCGGCCGAAGAAGCGCGTCGCGCGTTCGCGAACCTGTTCCGTGCGATCGAGGCGGCGGGATTCAGCCCGCGGGATCTCGTGTTCGTCGACATCGCGTTCTCCGACATCGGTGCGCTCGCGGAGGTGAACGACGTGTATGCCGATCTGTTTCCTGAGGATCGCCGGCCTGCGCGAACCGTCTATCAGGCCGCTGCGTTGCCGTTCGGCGGCCAGGTCAAGGTGATGGGCGTCGCCGTTCGCGACGCGTCGCGCTGACGCACGACGGCGGGGACGATCAGCGCTCGACGATGGGGCCGGAAAGCGCGCCGAGCAGCGCGACGAGTTGCCGTTGCTCCTCGTCCGACAACGCGATCCTTTTCAGTTCGCTATGCCCGATCGCGGCCGCGGGCGTGTCCGCGTAGTGGCGCATCACGGCGTCCAGCGACGCGAATTGACCCGCGTGCATGTACGGCGGCCGCAGCGCGACGTTGCGCAGGCTCGGCGTCTTGAACGCGCCGAGCATTTGGGGATCGTCGGTCGAGATGAACTGCAGTTCCTCGCACTGCTCGGGCTTCGCGTCGCTGAACGGCCCCATGCAGTTGAATTCGTCGTGCAACACCTTGGCGACCGCCGCCGCGCGACCGGGATCGGCAGCCGTTCCGCTACGCGGCGGTACGCCGATGTTGTGGAACTGCCGGTCGCTCAGCATGGGCCCGGTGTGGCAGGTCATGCATTGGCCTTTGTTCACGAACAGGCGAAGGCCCGCCTTTTCGGTCGGCGTCAGCGCGGCGAGCTTGACCGGATCGCCGGTCCGGACGCCGTCGACATAGGTATCGAAGCGTGAAGGCCCATATTGAAGCGTCGCTTCGTACGCCGCGATCGCCTTGCCGAGATTCGCGAACACGCGCGACACGTCGGTGCGGGTGCGTTCGTGGAGCCCTTGCCAGGCAGCTTTCTCCGCGTCCGTGCCGAGCGGGCCCCCGTCACGGGGCAGCGCGCGCAGGTCGGGCAACGGTCCGAACAGCGGCTCGTAAGCGTCGCGGTAGTGCTCGGCAAGCACATGGGCGGCGCGCAGCCGGGTACCGCCGTGTTCGTTGTGATCCTCGATCGGCCCGATCGCCTGCGACCACACGCTATCCTTGCGGCCGTCCCAGAACAGCCACGGCGCATCGGTCGTGCCGACGACGGGCATCGTGCGACGCGCGCCGATGCCCAGGCCGATCGCCAGCGGTCGCCCGTCTTCGAACTGGCGATCGGGGGTGTGACAGCTTGCGCAGGCGATCGCGCCGTTTCGGCTGAACCGAGGATCCGAGAACAATCGCTTGCCGAGCTGGGCCGCCCGTGGGGATGCGGCCATGCGATTCGACGGGTCGACTTTGGCGACGACGTTCGCGGGCAGGCGCATCGATTCGAGCTGTGCGCGTTCGTCGGCGCGCCAGTGGTCCGGCGCGTCGGCGGTTTCCGCCATCGCGTCGGCCCGATGCCCCGGCCATGCGGTCCAGACGAGCAGCGCGCCGATCATCGACGCGGCCGTGAGCCCGTAGTGCGTGCGGGACGGCCGTCGCACGCGACGGCCGGACTCACGCGATCGCATCGATCGTGCGCGATGCCGGCAGCAGCGCGCGCGTATTGCCCGACATCAACCACTTGCGTTGCACCGGCGCGACGGCCGCGAGCGGGCCATCGGCGGCGAGGAACTGCTCCATGACCTTGCGGTGGCCGCCCGAATTGCGAAAGACCGGCCAGTCGGTGCCGAACAGAATCTTGTGATTGATGTTCATGCGGAACAACTCCGCGAGGGCGACCGGCCACCCCCGCGGGTGCTGCGAGCCGAGAAATGCGCTGACGTCGAGATACACGTTGGGTCGATACGCGCACTGTCGCGCGCAAGCGTCGACGTGATGGACGGCGCCGTGCGCGAGGATGAAGTTCACGTCGGGAAAATCGAACGCCGCACGGTCGAGCAGATCCGGATGCGAGTACGCAAACTCGAGCGCCGGGCTGGTCGGCCCCACGTGCAGAAGAACCGGCAACCGGTGGGCGCGACAGATTTCGTACAGCGGGTACAGGCGCTTGTCGCTCGGGCTGTAACCGCACGGCGGATAGAGTTTCAATCCGGAAAAGCCGTACTCGACCACGCCTTTCTCGAACAACGCGACACCGTCCGCGCCCCAACGCGGATCCATGCCGCCGAAAACGTGAAAGCGCTCGCCGTGACGCTGCAGAATCGCATGATGCTCGGCATACATCTCGGCGATCGTGAGATCGCTTTTCATCACGTACGTGAAATCGGGCAGCAACACCACGGCCTGCTCGATCCCGGCCGACGTCATGTCGGCCACGAGTGCATCGCCGAAGTGGTCCTGGCTTTGCGCGAGATAGGTATCGAGCAGTTCCGATCGCGATTTCCGTACGCCGTTGGCGACGAGCCGGACATGAACGTTGGCGCAGAATCCCTCGAGGAACGCGGTGGGGATGAAGCGCGTCGACGCGATGTGGCAGTGCGAGTCGATGATCGGCCCGTCGTAGATGGCGTGGCTCATACCGATGCTTTGGCGGGGGCGGTGCGTTCGGCGTCGCGACCCGAGAGCATGCCGAGCGCACGTTCCTTGAGGTCCGCCACGCGCTGCATCATGAAGTGGCCGGCATGCATCTTCCCGTTCGCGCGGGCGTAGTCCGGCAACGTGCCCCACGTCTGAAAACCGTAGTGTTCCCATACACGGTGAGCGGGCGTGCCGTCCCGCACGTCGAGCGTCAACAGTTCGACATTGTCCCGATCGCATTGCAGCGCAATCTCGACGAACGCGGCGGGCAGCACGCCACCGCCGCGACAGGCGTCGTGGATCATGCCTTTCGCGAGATCGGTGATATGGCGATTGTTCGGGTTCAGGTTGCGGCGCAACGTGCACAGGCCGATCAATTGCCCGGTGTTCGCGAAGATCGTCAGCAGGCGCACCTTTTCCGCGGCGAGATTCGAGCGCAGTTCCTCGAGATAGCGGTTCGCTTCCGCGTCCGTGATCGTTTCGGCGAAGCCGATGATCGGCGCGCTTTCGCTCGTGCGCCGCATCAGTTCGACGATCTGCGCGCCCAACGTATCGTCGACGGCGTTCGTCCAGCGATAGGTGACGTGCGTGACGTTGGCCTTCGGCAACACGATCGGATACTGCGCGCCGTCGGCAAGCAAGGTACGGATGGAGTCGTTCATGAGTGTCCCTGGATCACGTGGTTTCGAGGGCCACGGCGCTTTCGGCGCGTGGCGGGGGCGCGATGGTGCACAGGTCGTCGAGCACGGCCTGGAGGCCATGATCGACCAGCCACTGATCGTCGTAGATCGTGTCGAGATACTTGGTGCCGCTGTCGGGCAGCACGAGCACGATGTTGGCCGGGCCTTGCAAGGTGGCGACGTAGCGGCGTGCGGCCTGCGCGATGGCGCCGGACGAACCGCCGAGCAGCAACCCTTCGTCGAGCGCGAGGCGGCGGCAGCCGACGAATGCATCGCGATCGACGATGCGCATCGTTTCGTCGACGAGGTGAATCAGGATGTTGCCGGGCTGAAAACTGAGCCCCGCGCCGTTCTGCAGATGCGGCCGGTAGGTGCCGCCGAACACGACCGAGCCGTCGGGCTCGACACCGATCACGCGGGTGGCCGGGTCGCGCTCCTTCACGTAGCGTGCGATGCCGCTCAGGTGGCTGCCGGTGCTGGCGGACACGATCACGGCGTCGAGCCGATCGGCGAGCTGGGCGACGATTTCGGGCCCGGTGGAGTAATAGTGGGCGTCGATCGCGGCCGGATTGTTGTATTGATCGAGGTTCACGCAATTCGGCACGCTCGCGGCAATCGCTTTCGCGACCGCAATGCGCTTGCGCTGATAGCTGCCCGTCTCGTCGGGGTGTTCGACCATCTCGACCTCTCCACCGAATGCGCGCACGAGATTCGCATTCGTCTTCGGTGTCTTCGGATCGAGCACGCAAATGAAGCGATAGCCGCGCGTGGCGCACAGCATCGCGAGTGCGTGCCCCATGTTGCCCGACGTCGATTCGACGATCGACCAGCCCGGCTTGAGGCCATGGTCGCGCTCGGCCTGGCGGAGCAACTGCAGCGCGCTCCGGTCCTTCACGCTGTTGCCGGGGTTGTAGCACTCGAGCTTTCCATACACGCGGATTCGCCTGTGTTCATTCGACAGGCTTTTCAGATACAGCAGCGGCGTATCGCCGATCAGTTCGACAAGGCTGTTTGCGTACATTCGACATCTCCGACCAGCGGGTTGGCGTTGGCTTGTGCGTCGTTTGCGAGTTGTACGACGCGACCGGCCGCGTGTGATCCGGCTTGCTTCACAGTGCGACTTTAGTGATCGATGCCCGGGGCCTGTAACTGTCCGAACGGGCATCGGAACGCGCGTGCGTCACAGTTCGCCCGACTCCATCTCCATCTCCATCTCCGTTTCCATCTCGCCACGGTCGGCCGCCCGGAGGACACGCAGCCTCGGATGCGGCAGTGCGTCGGGTGTCAGCGCCCGAGCGCCGACGAAGGTGCCGACGAGTTGCGCGAGCAGCGCCGCATTTTGGTGAATCATGTGATGACTGCCGGCCTGGAGCTCGACCTGGATCGGGCGAAGCTGGGCCGACGTAATGGCTCGCGCACGTATCGCGCAGGTCATTTCGTCGTATTCGCCGGTCACGAGCAGCGCGGGGATGCCGGCGATCGATCCGTCGCGTTCGGCTTCGATCCGATGGGCGCGGAAATTCAGCAATTGCCGGCTGTATTCGATCATGTTCGCCGGCGACACGAACGGTGCGTGCAGCCAGTGGCGGGTCGCCGAATCGGGTAGCGCGAACATCGATGCGTGGCCGCCCTCGCGTGCGTCGCTTCGTGCCCGCTTCTCCAGCAACCCGATCATCGATTTGGCCATGCTGTTCGCGGCCTTCGGCATGCGCGCGACGAGCGAGCACATCGTGTTGAGATTGTTTTCGTACGCGCTGTCGGCGCCGTCGTAGTCCTGCGCGCCGGCAAACGACGGAGCGATCAGGCTCATCGACGCGATGCGGCCGGGCAGTGCGCGGGCCAGCGCCAGCGCGTATCGGGCGCCTCCGCACCAGCTCGCGACGTGAATCACGTCGATGCCCTCGACGTCGAGCAATTCAGCCACGCTGCGCGCGTAGCGGTCCGGCGCATCGGGGCTCGAATAGTAGGCGCGGGTCAGTTCTCCATCGGCTGGCGTATCGCTTGCGTCGTCCGCCAGGTAGAGGGAGAAATCCGGCGCCAATCCGGCCGCGAAGTCGTGCCACACGTCGTGCGGGATGCCGAATGCGTTGATGAGCAACATGGCCCGCGGGCCGCGCCCGGCAGTGAGATACCCATGCCCGCTGCCGGTCGTGATCCGGCGCGCGGACGGCAGGTCGACAAACCGGGGCGCGTCGCGCCGTTCGTGCCGGGCCGCGTGAGCGGCGACGCGTGACGCGATCCGGGCTCGCCAGTCGAAGCCGTCGCAGCGCAGCCGGTGAGAACGGATGTCGGCCGGCGGCACGGGCGTGTGATCCGCGTATCCCAGCATGTGCTCGGCATGCTTCAGATTCGTTTCGAGCAGCGCGAGGATGGCATCGGCGCCGGCCTGGTCGGCATCGCTTCGCGTCGGAATGGGCACCGCTTGCGCGACGCTTTCAGCGAGTTCGCGCCACGCAATACGCCGGTCGCCGTGCACGACGTGCAGGCCGGGCGACGCTTCCGTCGCAAGCCAGGCCAGCACCGCTTCGGCCGTCAGCAGGCAAGCTGTGCCGGCCGTTTCGGCGGGCAACGCCAGCGGTTCCTGCTCGAAGTACGTGTCGGCGCGGCGGCGCACCTCGAACACGGTTTCGGCGACCGCGTCGGCGAGCGTGTCGAGCGACGCCGGCCAGCGCGTCCCGGCTTCGCCGATGGCCGCCGTGCCGTCCGCGAGCGCGTCGCCGAGCACGACGATGCATGCGTTCGCAACGGATGCGGACGCAACGTCGAGCGTGGCCGACAGGAGGCGGGGCAAGGACGCGAATTCGCGTGTGCGACGCATCTCGGGATCGTCGACGACGATGGCGAGCCGCCCGGAATCGGGCGCGTTCAATGCGTCGCGAAGCCGGGCGATGCGCGGGTACGCGCCGAGTGCCGTAGTCGTGTCGCCGGCCTCGGCCGCCGCGCGCAGCGCGTCGAGGTCGCCGGCATCCAGCAGGAAGACACGGTCGCCGCCGGCCGACGACATCCTGCATGCGTCGAGCGGATGATCGTTCATCGTCATCTCGTTACGCTTTCACGGACAACAGCATGTCCACCAGATCGACCGCATCGCCGATGGTTTCGAGGTTCGCGACCTGCTCCGTGTGCGAGGCGAAGCTGATGCCGAGCCGATCCTCGGTCAGCGCCATCAGCGACAGCAGCGAGATCGAATCGAGCATCAGATCCGACGTCAGCGACGTTTCCCGCGTCAGCATGTCCGGCGCAATATCGAGCGCAGCAATTTGCGGAATCAGTTCGGTAAGCGTAGCGAACACGTTCGCGTGGTCGTCCATCGGATTCTCCAAGTGCCGTAGGGGTTCCGCTTTATAGCGTCAAGGCACCGCACTGCCTACCTGCACTGACGTACAGGGTTGGCGCGGACGGGGAAACACTCGCCCGAACGGACAGGTTTCAGTCTTGAAAGCCGCCATTACATTGCCGGTTACCTCACCGACAGGGAACGATCATGACCCTCACCAAAGAAGCCGTGCTGATGGACAAAGCGACGTTTTCCCGCGCGCTGCGCGAAACACTGGACGAGCAGCTCACGCTCGATCACCCGATCTTCGCGGAGTTGTTCACGCCTCAGAAAAACTGGCGCTTGCTGAAGATCATCTCGCTCGAGGGATACCAGATCACCCGGTACTTTCTCGAGTACATCGAGAACCTGTATTTCCGCTGCCCGTTTCCCGACCACAAGCGCCGGCTGCTGTACAACCTGTTCGAAGAGGAAACCGGGCGCTTCTCGAAAACGAAGAACCATGTCGAGCTCATGGAAGACTTCATTCGCGCGCAAAACATTAGCGACGAGGAGCGCGATGCATGGACGCCGTCCGCGGCCACGCGCGAGTTGATCGACTATCGCCTCGAGAACTGCAAGGGCGAGGGCACCTACCATATCGGCGCCGCCGCGGTGATGATCGCGAGCGAAGGGCAGAGCCTGGAAACCCGTGCGGGCGACGCGCGCCACTCCATTCTGGCGAAGTGCTACGGGCTCACCGAGGAAGACACGCGATTCTTTTCGGTTCACCAGAAAGAGGACGTCGCGCACGTCGCCGAGGGCATCTCGCTCGTGACCGACCTGTGCACGACCGTGGAGATGCAACAGGAAGCGCTGTTCGCGGTGCGCCACACGTGCAAGCTGTTCTGGAACATGTATGAAAGCGCCGCGCAGAAGTATTACGCATCCGCCGAGGGCGTCGCGCACGCGTGACGGGACGACGCCGATGATGACCTTCGACGATCTCGTCGCGCGCTTGCGCGACAGCAGTCATACGCTGACCTTTGTCGACGACAAGGGGGCCGAAACCGTCCGGACCTTCCACGAACTGTTCGAAGACGTGCTTGCCACGGTCGAGCGCGGCAAGGCAATCGGCCTCGTACCCGGGGCGCGCGTCGGCATCGCGGCGCCGAACGGGTATCCGTGGATGGTGTGGGATCTGGCATGCATCGAGCTCGGCTGCGTATCGGTCGCGTTTCCGAACGATGGCCTGATCGATACGTGCGACGCGTTGATCGAGCGCTACCGGCTGAGCGTGCTGGCCGTGGACGCACGATGGCTCGATACCGCCGGCGCGGTCGCCGGGCGCGTCGTGGATATCGATCCCGCCAGCCGCGGCGATTCGCACACGCGTATCGAGCCGGTGCGGGTCGAGCATGCGCCCGATACCCATTCCCTGGTGTTCAGTTCGGGCACGACGGGCAGGACCAAAGGGCTCGTGATGAGCCGCCGCGGCACCGCGCACTTGCTCGGCCTGTATGGCGACGCATTCGGCGTCGCGCCGGGCGACCGGTTCCTGACGTTCTTGCCGTTCGCGAACTATCAGCAACGGATGACGTACTACTTCTGCCTGTATCACGGGATCGATCTCGTGTCGGTGCCGTTCCACGGACTCTTTCCGGGTCTCAAACGGCACCGTCCGACGTTCATGATCGCCCCGCCGGTGCTGTACGAGACGCTGCATACGCTGGCGCGCGCGGCTGCCGGGCCGGGCAGCGACCCGTCGACGCTCGCCGAGCGACTGAGCGCGCTGACCGGCGGCAACATCCGCTACATGGTCACCGGGATGGCGCCGATCAAGCGCGCGGCGCTCGATTTCTTCTGGGATTGCGGGATCGCGCTGTACGAGGCGTTCGGGATCACCGAGGCCGGCATGGTTGCGTGGAACAAGCCCGGGCACGTGCGTGTCGGTACGGTCGGCCAGCCGGCGGAGCCGGGCAGCGTCTCGTTGCTGGAGGACGGTGAAGTCGTCGTCACACGGAACGCGCTGCTGTCGCTCGGCTACTTCGATGCGCCGGAAGAAGACACTCGCGCGACATTCATCGCGCCGAATGCGGTCGCGACGGGCGACATCGCCGAATTCGACCGCGACGGCTTTCTGCGCGTCGTCGGGCGCAAGAAGGACGCGATCGTCACGAGCAACGGCGAGAAATTCCATCCCGAGCCGATCGAGGCGCTGCTGTATCGCGATCCGCGTGTCGACGTGGCCGTGGTGATGGCGGGCCCGCAAGCGGGGCTCGGCGTCGTCATCGCGACGCGCCGGCCGGACGATCTGGAAGTCACCGACGCGCTGCGCGCACTCGTCCGTGCGGTCAACGGCACGCTGCCGGCACAACGGCAACTGGTGAAGGTGATTTTCACCGACCGCGCATTCGACGTCGAAGGCGGATTGCGCACGCGCAACCTCAAGCTCAATCGCCGCGCGATCGCGGACGCGTTCCTGCGAGACGCATGAGATCACCCCCGTGCGCGAGCCGCCGCCTTCGCGCGGCGGCTCGCACAGACCTCATTCTGGATACACCATGACGACGCATCCGAATCCGAACGTGTTTCAGATGGAAGTCGAACCGACCTCCATCATCGAGACGCTCGCCCATCACACCGAGCGGGACCCCGACCGTGTCGCGCTGACCATCCTGCGCGACGGCGAAGCGATCGAAAGCGAGAGCACGTTCGAGGATCTGCATGCCGGCATGATGCGCGTGGCGCGCGGACTCGCGCAATTGACCGGGCCGGGCGCTCGCGTGCTGCTGTTGTTGCCGACGAGCGCCGAGTTCGTCTGCGCGTTCTACGGATGTCTGGCATCGGGGCGCGTGGCCGTGCCGGCCTATCATCCGCAGCAGGTCCGCAAGGTCGCGCAATGGGCGAAGCTGCACGCGATTGCCGACAATTGCGGCGCCACGCTGATCGTGGCGCCGGCGACCTCGATCGATACCATCGAGACCCTGCGCGCGACGCAGCAGCTGTTCACCGGCTGCACGCTCGTCACGTACGAAGCGCTCGTCGACGCCGGGGCGCGGGACACGTCGGCGTTGCCGCGCATGCCGGCGCCGGACGATCTTGCGTTCCTTCAATACACGTCGGGATCGACGGGCACGCCGAAGGGCGTGATGATCACGCACGGCAACATCATTGACAACCAACGGTCGATCGCGCTGCTGATGCGGCACGATCGCGACACCCGCATGCTGTCGTGGCTGCCGCTGTATCACGACATGGGGCTGTCGATGCCGTTGCAACTGGCGTCAATCGGGCTGTCGGTGGTGCTGATGTCGCCCGTTGCGTTCGTCCAGCAGCCGGGCCGATGGTTGCGCGCGATTTCCGCACACCGTGCGACGACGTCCGGCGGCCCGAATTTTGCGTATGCGCTTGCCGCTGCCGCGCTCGACGGAAGCGATGACGGAGGCCGGCTCGATCTGTCCAGCTGGCGTGTCGCGTTCTGCGGCGCGGAGCCGATTCATCGTCAGACCGTCACCGAGTTCATCGACGCCGCATGCCCGCACGGCTTCGCCCCGGGGGCGTTCTATCCGTGCTACGGGATGGCCGAGGCGACGCTGATCGTGTCGGGTGTCCCTTACGGCGAAGGCGCCCATTACCTGGACGTCGATAACGTGAAGCTCGCCGCCGGCATCGTTGAACCGGTTCAGCCGGGCGCCGCGAACGCGAAAAGTCTCGTGTCGTGCGGCGGCACGGCGCCCGGCACCGAGATCCGGATCGCGGGCCCCGATGGTCGCCCGGTCGCCGACCCGAACGGTGTCGGCGAGATCTGGGTGCGCGGCGGCGCGATCGGCGTGGGCTACTACGGCAACCCGGAAGCAACGCGGTCGACGTTCGGCGCGCATTTCGATGACGAGCCCGACGCACGTCCGTTCCTGCGCACGGGCGATCTGGGCGCGCGCGTCGACGGCCGCCTGTACGTGACCGGCCGCGTGAAGGACATGCTGATCGTTCGCGGACGCAACCTGTATCCGCAGGATATCGAAGCCTGCGTGCAGGACGCCGTGCCGGCGTTGCGTCGCGGATGCGGCGCCGCCGTATCGGTGCAGGCGGACGGAGAAGAGAAGCTCGTGATCATCCAGGAAGTCGGTCGCACCGCGCGCCGGACGCTGGACCTCGACGCCACGCTGCGCGCGATGGTGGTCGCGATCGGCGAGGACTTCGGGGTCACGCCGCACGCGATCGTGCTGGTCGAGCCGGCGACCATCGAAAAGACTTCCAGCGGCAAGATCGCGCGCGCGCTGTGCCGTCGTGCGTATCTGCAAGGCGAACTGCGCGCCGTCGCCAGCTGGACCGACGGCGCCTACGCGATGGAGGCGGGCGCTGCACGGGACGGTGCGGTGGCGCCGGCTGTCGCCGAGGTGGAGACCCGTTCCGAACCGATGCTGATCGAGCGCGAGATCGCGGACCGGATCGTACGGATCGTCGCCGAGCGGCTCAAGATCGCCGAGACGCAGGTGTCGCGCACGGCCGCGTGGGTCGAGATGGGTTTCGACTCGATGAGCGCGCTTCAGTTTTCGTTGAAGGTGCAGCACACGATCGGGCTGACGTTCGACGCCGCCGTGCTGTGGGACTGTTCGAACGTCGAGCAGCTTGCGGCGCACCTGGCGCGGATGCAGGGCGCGGCCGATGCGTTGCGATCGAGCGACGCGCCCGCGTCGGCCGCCGCGCACGCGCATCCCGAGCCGATCGTCGGCGGCGCCGACGCGCCGCCTACCCGGGATCAGCTTGCGGCGCTCTCCGACGCGCAGGCCGAAGCGTTGCTGCTGAAAGCGCTGCAGCGCTGAGCCGATCCCCGGCAGTCTCGTTCCGCGAACGTCTGGAGTGGTACACATGACCGAGTCCAACCGCGCGCCCGCCGCGCCCCTTACCCCCGTGAAGCAAGCGTTGCTGAAGATCGACGCGCTGCAACGCGAACTGGCCGACGCGCGCAGCGCGATGAACGAACCGATCGCCATCGTCGGCATGGGCTGCCGGCTGCCCGGCGGCGCGGATTCCGCCGACGCGCTCTGGTCGATGCTCGCGGACGGGACCGACGCCGTCGGCCCCGTGCCGTCCGACCGATGGACCGATGCGATCTACGATCCGCGGCCGGGCCGGCGCGATACCAGCTACAGCCGGCATGGCGGGTTCATCGACGACGTCGATCGTTTCGATGCGGGATTCTTCGGCGTGTCGGAGCGCGAGGCGCCGCACATCGATCCGCAGCAGCGGCTACTGCTCGAATGTACGTGGCGTGCACTCGAAGATGCCGGCTTTTCGCGAGAAACGATCGCGTCGTACCGAACCGGCGTGTTCGTCGGTTCGTCGGTCGACGACTACGCGCGCGTCAGCGAAGGCGTAGCAGCCGACACGCTCAGCTATGCGCAGACCTCGCTCGGTACCGCGCGGCCCTTCGCGGCCGGACGCATTTCCTACCTGTTCGGATTTCATGGCCCGGCGTTGCATCTCGACACCGCGTGCTCGTCGTCGCTCGTCGCCGTCCATTTGGCTTGCCATAGCCTGCGTACCCGCGAGTCCGATGTCGCATTCGCGGGCGGTGTCAACCTGATGCTGTCGCCGGAGATGACGATCGCGCTGAGCGAGCTTCAGGCGCTGTCGCCGAGCGGCCGCTGCCGGACGTTCGACGCGGCCGCCGACGGCTACGTGCGCGGGGAAGGCTGCGGCGTCGTCGCGCTGATGCGGCTGTCCGATGCGCGGGCGCAGGGCAGGCCGATCCGGGCGGTGATCCGCGGCTCCGCCGTCAATCACGACGGGCGCAGCAACGGGATGACGGCGCCGAACGGCCGCGCGCAACGCGACGTGATCCGCGAGGCGCTCGAGCACGCCGGCGTGTCGCCGGCCGACGTCGACTACGTCGAGGCGCACGGCACCGGTACGCCGCTCGGCGATCCGATCGAGCTGCGTGCGCTCGAGGACGTGTACTGCCGCGACACGAATCGCACCGGCGACCTGTACGTCGGCAGCATCAAGACGAATATCGGGCACCTCGAATCGGCCGCCGCGGTCGCCGGGCTGATGAAGGTCGTGTGCGCGCTGCAGAAGGGCGAACTGCCGCGGCACCTGCATTTCGATACGCCGACCACGCACGTCGACTGGCATGCGAACGGCATTCGCGTGCCGACCGAGCATGCGGCGTGGCCGTCGTCCCGACCGGGCCGGCGCGTGGCGGCGATCAGCTCGTTCGGCATGAGCGGCACGAACGCACACCTGATCGTCGAGGCATGGCAGGAGGCGCGCGCGGCGGAACCCGACGCGGACGTCGCGCTGGCCGGTCACGCGCGTCACGACATCTGGCCGTTGTCCGCCCACACGGCGCCGATGTTGAAGCAGGCGATCGAAGACTGCGCGGCGCACGTGCGGGCAGACGCGTCGCTGGCGCCCGACGCGGTCGCCCGCGCGCTGCGTCTCGCGCGCGACAGCCATCGCCATCGCGTGGCGATCGTCGCGGATGCTCGCGACACGCTGCTCGATGCGCTGTCGGACGCGGCGCGGGCCCTAACGGTCCGGAGCGGGCAGCCCGGCGGCGTTCGCGATCGGCTTGCGTTCCTGTTTACCGGACAGGGCGCGCAGCGCGCCGGAATGGCTCGACAGCTCTATCGGGATTTCGCGCCGTTTCGCGATGTATTCGACGCATGCGACAGCCATATCGAGGCGCAAGGGGAACTGTCGCTCGTCGACGTGCTGTGGGGCGACCATCAGGACCGGATAAACGAAACGCGTTACACGCAACCGGCGATGTTCGCGCTCGAGGTCGCGCTCGCGCGCTTGTGGATGCACTGGGGCGTCGTGCCCGATGTCGTGATGGGCCACAGCATCGGCGAGTACGCGGCTGCGTGCATCGCCGGCGTGTTCTCGATCGAGGACGGCTGCCGCCTCGTGACGGCGCGTGGGCGTTTGATGGATACGCTCACCGCGCCGGGCCGTGCGCTCGCCGTGTTCGCGAGCGTGCGTCAGGTGGCCGATGCCGTGCGCGACTACCCCGGACGGGTCGCCATCGCGGCGGACAACGCACCGGAGAGCGTGCTGGTGTCCGGCGACCCGGACGCGATCGAGTCGATCGAGCAACTGTTCGCGTCGCGCGGCATCGCGACGAAGGCGCTGGCGGTATCGCGCGCATTCCATTCGCCGCTGATGGAGCCGATGCTCGCCGAATTCGGCGCCGTCGCCGCGACCGTGCGGTATCGCGCGCCCGCGATTCCGATCGTGTCCAACGTGACGGGTCGGTTCGAGGGCGAACGCCTGTGCGATCCCGCGTACTGGGTCGAGCACGTGCGGGCCACGGTGGCCTTCCGTGCGGGTGTCGACACCCTGCTCGACGACAAGGTGACGACGGTCGTCGAGATCGGGCCTGGCAAGACGCTTTCGAGCCTCGTCACCGCATGCGCGGCGGAGCGGGCGGACAACGCACCGGAGAGCGTGCTGGTGTCCGGCGACCCGGACGCGATCGAGTCGATCGAGCAACTGTTCGCGTCGCGCGGCATCGCGACGAAGGCGCTGGCGGTATCGCGCGCATTCCATTCGCCGCTGATGGAGCCGATGCTCGCCGAATTCGGCGCCGTCGCCGCGACCGTGCGGTATCGCGCGCCCGCGATTCCGATCGTGTCCAACGTGACGGGTCGGTTCGAGGGCGAACGCCTGTGCGATCCCGCGTACTGGGTCGAGCACGTGCGGGCCACGGTGGCCTTCCGTGCGGGTGTCGACACCCTGCTCGACGACAAGGTGACGACGGTCGTCGAGATCGGGCCTGGCAAGACGCTTTCGAGCCTCGTCACCGCATGCGCGGCGGAGCGGGCGGATCGTGGCAACGTGATGGCGCTGCCGTCGATGAACCATGACGGGCGCGAGACCGAGCAGTTGTTGCGTGCGTTGGCACATGTCTATATGTGTGGCCGGCGCGTCGACTGGCATGCATACGAGCGCTCCCGAACCGGTGCGCCGATGCGGCAAGCCGCGCGCCGCGGAGTGCTGCCGCCGTATCCGCTCGAGGCACACCGCTACTGGGTGAATGCGCGGGAGCCGGCGCAGCGGGCGAACGTGCTGACGAGCGCGGCCGGCGCGCGGCGGACCGCCGGTCGCGGCGTGCTGGGCCGGCGTCTCGCGATTCCGGCATCGGACCACCTTCGCTACGAGAGCGAGGTATCCGATCGGCATCTGCCGTTTCTGCGCGGACACCGCGTGCACGGGCAACTCGTTTTCCCGGCGGCAGGGTTCGTCGAGGCGCTGCTCGACGCCGGATCGCGGCGCGATGGCGGCGATGCCGAACCGATGGCCGGCCGCTGGCTGGTCGCGCGTGACGTGTCGTTCGATAACGCGCTCACGCTGGAGCCCGGCCACGCGGTGACGTTCGGCACGGTCGTGCACGCAGGTGATACTCCGCAGCCGGGCGAAGCAGGCGCGCGGATCGACATTTACGCCTGTCACGACACGGCCGCTTCGGAACCCGAATGGACGTTGCAATGCGCCGCGCAGATCGGGACGACGCACGGCGTTCCCGACGTGCCGGCACTTGACGCATGGCGCGCGCAATGCGGCGACGCGTTGCCTGTCGACGGTTTCTACGCGCGCTTGCAGGCCACCGGCCTCGAATATGGCGGCGCATTTCGCTCGATTCGCGCGCTGTCGCGGGACGGCGACGTGGCGCTGGCCCGAATCGAAATGGAGCCGGACGGCGCGGACGACCTCGTCCGCATCGTTCATCCGGCGCTGCTCGACAACGCGTTTCAGACCGTCGCGGGCGCGCTCTGGGATGCGGAACTGAACACCGCCTTCGTGCCGATCGGCATCGAGCGGATCGCTTGCATGCCGATGCCCGGCGTGCGGGCGGTGTGGTGCGCGGTGCGTGCGCGGGTGAAGCGCAGCCTCGCCACCGCGGATCTCTGGTTGTACGACGACGCGGGCAACTGCGTCGCCGTCGTCTCCGGACTGCGGCTGATGGCCGTCGATCCGCGCCGATTTCAGCGGGCTGCGGAGCCTGTCGCGCTGAATACGCTCGTCTGGCGGCCGTTTGCGGCGGCCGAACATGAAGGGGACGACGCGCACGCGAACTTCGTGCTGATCGGCAGCGGTTCCGCACTGGACGCGATGCTGGCGCGCGCATGTGAAGACGCTGGCAACGCGTGTGCCATCGCGGCGCTGCCGGTGGACGACCGGTTCGACGACGATGCAGGTGCCCGGCGCATTCGTGCCGCGCTCGACGACGACGCACTCGCCGGCCCGAATGCACGACCGACCGTGCTGCTCTACGTGTGGCCGTCGATGGACGATGCGGGATCCGAAGACGAACTCGCCGCGGTCGGCGCAGCTTACCGGCGCTTCGCGAACATCTGGCGCGAAGTGCAGTCGGCCCGCTGGCCGCAGGGCACGCCGACCGTCTGCATCGTGACCCAGGCGGCGCAGCGCGTGCCCGGCATCGACGTGCGCGTGTCGCCGTTTCAGGCGGCCGCCTGGGGCGTCGCCCGCAGCCTCATGCACGAGAGCGGCGACATTCCGGTGTGTGTGGTCGATCTGCCGTCACCGGATGCGGTGTCTTGCGCGAGCGCGCTGACCGCACTGGCGGGCGCCGCGGCGACCGGCGAGACGCAGTTCGTGTCGCATGGCGACACCGTATACGTCCCGCGGCTCGTCGCACGCGACGCCGGCGCGGCGCAACCGCTTGCGCACGGTGCCTATCTGGTGACGGGCGGGCGCGGTGCAATCGGCACGCGGGTGATCGAGCAACTGATCCGGAAAGGCGTGCCGAAGATCGTGTCCGCCAGCCGCCAGGTGCCGGCCGACAGCGAACGCGCGCGGCTTGCATCGATCGCCGATGCGCACGGCACGATCGTCGAATTCGTGGCGGCCGACGTCGCGTCGGCCGCCGACGTCGACGCGCTCGTCCATGCGCTCGAGGCGGATTCCGCGCATCCGCTCGTGGGCGTCCTGCATGCGGCGGGCACGCTTGACGACGGCCTGCTCGCGACCCAGCCGATGACCGACGTAGTGAAGGTGCTCGCGCCGAAGGTCGCCGGAACGTTGAATCTGCATCGTGCGACCGCGCATCTGCCGCTGCGGCACTTCGTGTCGTTTTCGTCGATCGTGGCCTGCATCGGCTCCCCGGGGCAATGCGCCTATGCCGCCGCGAACGCCTACGTGGACGCGCTGACGGCCTTGCGCCACCAGGACGGCCTGCCCGGGCACACGATGAACTGGGGCCTGTGGGGCGGCAACGGGATGGTCGATCAGCTCGACGCGCGGCAACTGCGCCGCATCGCATCGTTCGGTCTCAAGCCGCTCGAGCCGGACGTCGCACTGCGCGTGTTCGACACGCTGGCCGCCGAACCGGACGGGCAGACGCAGATCTGGAACGTGGACGTCGATACGCTGATCACGCGCGGCCCGAGCCGGGCGATGGGCGCACTGTTGTCGGAACTCGTGCCGCCGACGCCGCCGGCGCATCGCCCGGCCGGCACCGGCCCTGGCTTGCGCGAGCGCATCGCGGGGTTGCCGGACGGAGAGCGCATGCAATTGCTGCGCGGACATCTCACCGACGCAATCGCCGCGACCCTGCATACGTCGAGCGAGCGGATCGCGCCGGATATCCCGCTGATCGAACTCGGGCTCGATTCGCTGATGGCCGCGGAATTCCGCAATGCATTGCGTAGCGAGCTGGGCGTCGATGTTCCGTTCGGGCGATTGCTCGAAGGCGCGACGCTCGACGACGTCGTGCGCACGATCATGGCGACGCTCGACCGCGGCGAGTCGCGGGCCCTCGACGGAACACCGCCATCGCGCGCCGCGGACCGGATCGACGTGGTGTCGGGAGAAGCGACGTTCGGCGTCGAAATGGAAGGAGGAGAGCTGTGAGCTCGATCGAATTCATCAACGAACTGGCGGGGCGCGGCATCGAGCTCTGGGCCCAGGACGGCAAGTTGCAATACAAGGCGCCGAAGGGCGCGGTGACACCTTCGCTCGTCGACGAGCTGAAGACCCACAAGGCGACACTCATCGCGCTGCTCGAGCAATTCGCGGGAACGGCGGGCACCTACCCGCTCTCGTTCGCGCAGAAATCGCTCTGGTCGCTGCATCAGCTCAATCCCGACAGTGCGGCGTACAACGTGACGTACGCGACGCGCATCGACGACGACGTCGACCTGTCCGTGCTGCGTCGCTGTGTCGACTATCTGATCGCACGCCACCCGATCCTGCGCACCGCGTACCGCGTGATCGATGGCGAGCCGCGCCAGCAGGTCGGGTCGCAAGCGCGCGCCCGGTTCTCGGTCGATCGCGTGTTCGCGGCCGACGAAGCCGCCATCCGCCGGTGGATCGACGAAGAGTCGAATCGCCCGTTCGACCTGACGCAATCGCCGATCCGGCTCAAGCTGCTGCTGAACGAGCACGACGGCGCCGACGCGATTCGCGTGGTGCTGCTGTTGAACGTCCACCACATCGCCGCCGATTTCTGGTCGCTCGAGATCCTGCTCAACGAGCTTCGCACGCTCTACCGTCTTGCCCGCGCGGGCGAACCGCTGAAATTGCCGCCTCTGCCGGTGCAATACAAGGATTGCGTCGAACACGAGCGCGCCCGGCTCGACGGCGCGGACGGCGAGCATCTCGCGGCGTTCTGGCGGCGCGAGCTGGCACACGGGTTTCCGGCATTGAGCCTGGCGACCGACCGGTTGCGCCCGCCGCGCAAAACCGAGCATGGCCGCGTGTACGACCGGTCGCTCGGCGCGACGCTATCGCATCGGGTGCGCGACACGGCCAGGTTGCTGCGCGTGACCCCGTACATGCTGCTGCTCGCGGTCTATCAATTGCATCTTCACCTTCATACCGGGCAGGCGCGCTTGATGATCGGCGCACCGACTTCCGGGCGCAATGCGCCGGGCAGCGAGAGCGTGGTCGGCCATTTCGTGAACACGGTCGTGCTCGCGTGCGAAGTCCGACCGGACGACACATTCGACGATCTGCTGCGGCGCACGCGCGAGATGATGCTGCGCGTGCTCGATCACCAGGATTATCCGTTTCCGTTGCTGGTCGACGCACTGCGTCCCGCGCGCGATCCGAGCCGGTCGCCGATCTACCAGGTGATGTACAACTGGAACCAGGCTCGCGGCGATTTCGCCGCCGAAGGCGAGGATGGCGTGCCGTTCTATCGTGAGCGTCTCGCCGCATCGAGCACCGGTACGCGCGGCGCGACACACGACCTGACGCTCAACGTACAGGATCTCGGCGACGAATATCTGACCGCCTGGACGTTCAATACGGATCTGTTCGACGACGAAACGATCGAGCGATTCGCGAGCCAGTATGCGCATCTCGTCGAGCAGGTGGTGGCTGACACCAGCCGTTCTCTGCACCAATACACGCTCGCGACCGCACCGATCGACGATGCGCGAAACCGCATTGCCGCGGCCGACGCATTCGTGCGCCGCGCGCCCCATGTCGAATCCGAGATGCCGCAGGATGCCTCGCGCGTGGTCTGGCAATTCGACCATCGCGCGATCGGCGACGGCGAGGTGCGCGATGCGATTCGTGCCGTCCGTGCGCAACTGGATGCCCTCGGAATCGGCGCCGGAAAACGTGTCGAACTCCGACTGCGAAGTGTCGCCGAGCGCGCGGTCGCGTTGCTCGCGATCCGCGCCGTGGGCGCATGCTATACGGTGTCGGGCGACACGGCCGACGCAGTGTGCCGCGGTCGTAGCGACGGGTGGTCCGGCTGGGAGATCGACGCGATCGAAGTGGTGCGTGCGCGCGATGCCGCCGCGCGTGCCGACGGCGTTGCCGCAGGCAACGCGTCGGCGGTCGAGCCGATGCTCGACTATGTCGGTCAATTGCTCCATCTCGACGCCAACGCAACGACGCTCGTTCCGCACGGCGCGCATGACGGGCTGTCGGCAGCGGCGCTGGCCCAGGTCGTACTCGTTGGCGGCACGGCTCGACTGTCCGGGCAGGCCGCCATCGGTGCGCTCGCTTCCGGCGACCCCGCGATCGCGAACAGCGCGTACGCGGCGCTCGACCGGTTGCTCGCGGACGGCCCGTCGCTCCTCGTGCCGTCGCTTCTGTTGCAACGTGCCGATGTCGCTGGCATGGGGCGGGCACGCGCGCTCGTCGCGTACGGCGAGCATCCGCAACCGTTGAAGTCGTTCGCCGCCGCCAACCGGATAGCCGCAGCGGCGTACTTCGTTCCGGTGCAGCACTCGGACACCGGTTCGGCGCTGTGTGCGTTCGCGGCCGGGCCGGACGGCTGGCAATTGCTGGCGCCGTCGTATCCGGGGCGCGTTGCGTTCGCGCTCGGATCGTCCGGAAGTTTCGCCGACGATCGTCAGGCCGGAAAACTGCATTTCTTCGACGGCGCGTCGATCCGCGCATCGGGTGCGGGGGCGCCGCTCGAAACCGCGCGCCCGGACACGACGCTGATACCCACCGGCGTGTCGGTCGTCCGCCGTGGCGGCGACCTGCTGTGCGCCGATCCTTCGTCGCGGGTCGCGCTTCACCGGCCCGTGCCGATCGAGATCGGCACGGTCGAGCAGGCCATCTCCGCGATTCCCGGCGTGGCCGCCGTCGCCTGTGCGTGCGTCGTTCGGGACACGCAGGAAATGCTGGTCGCCTATCTCGTCGCGGACGATGGCCGCGCGGATGCGCATGCACTCGAACACGCGGTTCGTTCGGCATTGAAGCATGCGCTGCAGGACTCGATGCACCCCGACGCGATCATGGTGCTCGACCGGCTGCCGCTCGACGCGGGCGGCGCACTCGACGCAGGCGGGCTTCCGCTGCCTCGCGCAAGCGAGCGGGCCGACCGTGGCGCGTCGACCGACACCGAACGCAAACTCGCCGCGATCTGGGCCGATGTCCTCGGCCAGCCGTCCGTCGGCGTCGATCAGGATTTCTTCGAACTGGGCGGCGATTCGATTCTGGCCGCGGTCATCGTGTCGCGGGCCGCGCTCGACGGCATGTATTTGAAGCCGCAGGACATCTTCCTGCATACGACCGTGGCGAGCCTGTCGACGGTGGTGCGCGAGACGCCGGGTCTCGATGTCGATCAGGGGCCGGTGCAGGGCGAGACCGTGCTCGGTCCGGCGGCGCAATGGTTCGTCGAGCGCGTCGACGTCGATCGTTCGCACTTCAACCAGGCGCTGCTCGTTCCGCTCGGCGAGACGCCCGACGCGAACGTCATGGCCGAGGCGATTCGCGTCGTCATGCGCCATCACGACGTGTTGCGTTCACGGTTCGTCGCGCACGGCGACGGAATGCGGCACGTGTTCGCCGGCGACGGCGACGCCGTCGATTTTGCGATCGTCCCGTGTATCGACTCGGCCGGCCGGCATTGCGAACGCATGTGGCGCGGCGCGATCGACGCCGCGCAGGGCAGCCTCGACCTCGAGGGCGGCCGGCTCATCGCGGTCAGGTGGCTCGAGAGCACGAGCGTGTCGAGCAGCCGGCTGTTGATCGTCGTCCATCACATGGCGATCGACGGCGTGTCGTGGAGCATCCTGCTGCAGGATCTGGCGGACTGCTATCTGCGATTGCGTGCCCGCACGGCCGCGGCGTTGCCGTTGAAGACGAGTTCCGTGAAGGCTTGGGTCGACCAGTGGCTTGCGCTGGCGCAGGGCGACGCGCTCGACGACGATCGCCTCTACTGGCGCAACGTGAACGCACAGGTGCGCGATGTGCTGGGCGGGCCGAAGCGGGTGGCGCTGATGCGTCACGGGCTGACCTCGATCGTTCAGCATGCTTATCAGGAATCGTCGCTCAGTTGCGCGATCACGCTCGACGCGGATCTGACGCACGCGTTTCGAACCACGGCGCCGCGTGCCTATGGCACCGATGCAAACGATCTGCTCATCGCCGCATTGCACGCGGGGTTCCACGCATGGAGCGGCAGCGACGCGTTGCTGGTGGACGTCGAGGGGCATGGCCGGGACGCGCTCGGCGACGCGATCGACCTGAGCCGCACGGTCGGCTGGTTCACGTCGATCTATCCGGTGTTGATCGACACGCCGGCTAACGCGTCGGATCCGTCGGCGCTCGTCAAGTCGGTCAAGGCCCGACTGCGCGAGGTGCCGCGAAAGGGCGCGAGCTATGGCGTGCTGCGCTATCTCGACACGAAGCCGCAGGCCGGCGCCGATGCGCTGACGTCGTTTCCGCGCGCACCGATCCTGTTTACCTATCTCGGTCAACTGGAGCAATTGTCGGGGCCGTCGTCGCCGCTGTACGGCGGGCCGCCCGAACCGGCGCCGGGTATCCGCAGCCCGCGCCAGCGGCGCACGCACCTGCTGGACGTCGTCGCATACGTGTCGCGCGGCAGGCTGACCGTCGAGTCGAGCTTCTTCGGGGTGCCGGGCGTCGACGAAAGCATCGGCTGCCTGATGTGCCGCGTCGAAGAGGCGTTGACGATGCTGATTCGCCATTGCAGCGCCGACGGGGTGGGCGGTCTGACACCCGACGACGTTCCTCAACTCGATGTCGACCAGGACGCGCTCGACGCGCTGCTGGAAGAAATCGACGCACTCGAGCGCTGAACGCGGCGGCGCGCGATACCGCGCGTTCGTCGAGCATGACCGCACCAGGAATCCAGGATGACCCGAAACGTCGATACGATTTACCCGCTCACGCCTCTGCAGCGAGGCATGCTTCACCATTCGCGACTCGATCCGGCCTCCGGCATCTACGTCGAGCAATTTTCCTGCGTGTTGCATGGTCCGCTGGACCTCGAGCGATTCCGCGGCGCGTGGGAAGCGGTCGTGCATCGCCACGACACACTCAAGACGCTGTTCATTCGCCTGCACGAAGAGAATCCGTTGCAGGTCGTCCGGCATACGGTCGGATTGCCGTTCGAGGTGATCGACTGGCGCGGTCGCGCGGCCGGCGAGCAAGCCGATCGATTCGAGCACCTGCTGGCGAGCGACCGCGCACGCGGCTTCGATTTCAGCGTCGCGCCGCTGATGCGCGTCACGCTGATCCAGCTCGGTCACGAGCGGCATCGGTTCCTCTGGACCTATCACCACGCGATCCTCGACGGCTGGTCGATGCCGTTGCTGCTCGGCGAGGTGTTTCAACGTTATTCCCGCCCGGACGCGCCGCTTCCTGCCATCGCGCGGGACTATCGCGACTACGTTGCGTGGCTGCGCACGCGCCATGGCGACAGTTCGCTCGACTATTGGCGCGATCTGTTGCGCGGCTATCGCAGGCCGGCAGGATTCGCGCCGTCGGTATGCCCTTCGCCGGCGAACGATGCCGCAAGCGGCGCCGACACGCGCCGCACGCTATCGGTTCGGGCCGACACGATGCCGGCCGGATGGATGGAGGCGGCCGGCCGCGCATGCCGCGCCGCCCGGGTGACGCTCAACACGCTTTGCCAGGGTGCGTGGGCGATGCTGCTTGCGCGCTACGGCGGTTGCAACGACGTCGTCGGCGGCATCGTCGTATCGGGGCGTGCCGCGGAGGTGGACGGCATCGAACGCATGGTCGGCCTGTTCATCAACACGCTGCCGTGGCGCGCGACGCTCGACGGCGAACTCGATACGGCCGACTGGTTGCGGCGCTTGCAAGCCGACACGCAGCGGCTGGAACAGCATGCGCCCAGCGCACTCACGGACGTCTTGAAATGCAGCGAAGTGCCGCGCCAGCAATCGCTGTTCGATACGCTTTACGTATTCGAGAACTATCCGGGCCGGGATGCGTTCGACCGGCTCGCGGCGAGTTGCGGGTGGCGGATCGACGAGCCGCGTGCCGTCGAGGAAACGAGTTATGCACTGGCGCTGGTCGTATTGCCGACGGATACGCTGACGTTTCAGTTGACCTACGACACGGCCCGCTTCGACGCGGCATTCATTGAACGCATGGCTTCGCAATACCGCGGACTCCTCGAAGTCCTGATCGACGCGACGCCGCGAAAAGTATGCGATCTCGTGCTCGATGCGCGATCGTCGACGGGTGCCGGCGGCGCGCCCGACGCATCCGCACACGCATCGATCGGCGACGCGACGTTGTCCGCGCATATCGCCGCGCAGGCCGCTCGCACGCCGGATCGGATCGCCTTTTCCCGACCGGACGGGCGCGAGTCGCCGGGTGACGCGCACGGCGTCACCTATGGAACGATTGCCGATCGCGTGCAGCGTGCCGTGCGTCAATGGCGACGTTTCGGCTATCGGCCGGGCGAGCGCGTGCTGATTGCATGCGATGACCCCGTGTCGGGGCTGGTGTTGCTGCTGTCCGGACTGACGTATGGCGTCGATTGCGTGATGACCGACCCGAATCTGCCGTCGTCCGCGTTCGATGCGATCGTCGATGGCGGTTGGTCGCCGGAACCGCTGCGAAGCTGCGTGACGACCGCGCAGCATACGCCGTTGACCGGCGTCATGTGTTACGTATTCGACGAGCAGGATCCGATGTACGGGCAAATCGACGGTACGCTCGACGATCGGTCGGATCCGGTGCAGGGCGCCTGCTCGCTGCTGCGGCGCGATATCGATGGCGATTGGCATGTCATGCGCTATACGCACGCCCAGCTTGTCGAAGCCGCGCGCGCGTTCGGCGCGACGTTACCGGCCGGTGCGTCGCGGGATGTTGCGCTCGGCGACGGGCCGCTGTCGCATACGGCGTTGTGGACGGTACTGGGCGCACTGAGCGCCGGGCTGTCGTTGCACCAGATCGCGAGCGCCGGCGATCCCGCGTTTGTGCGGCGGGCGGCGTCTGCGGACGCGCACTGGCACGGTATCGTCCTCAGCCCGGAAGCGACGCGTCATATCGTCCGCGCTTCCTCGATGCTGTCGGCCGGCGCGCTTCGCACCGACTGGATCATGGTCGATGCACGCTCGTTGACGCGTGAGGACGCCGCGCGGCTCGTCGAACTCGCACCCGGCGCGAAACGCTTGCGACGATTGTGCTGGCCTGCGTGGTCGCTCCCGCATGCGGTGTCGTCGGCCGATGGATTCGATCGCGTCGAATCGGGCGTGGTATCGGCAAAATCGGCCAATGAATCCGTGTTCGTGGCCGACACCCATCTGAACCCGGCGGGTGGGGACGCGCTCGGTACGCTCGTCGTGTCGGGGCATTCGGTGCCCGATCTGATGCTGCGTAACGGCAAGCCGGACCGGGACAGCCTGACCGTCACGCGCAACGGGCCGTGGTTGCGCACGACGCTGGACGCGTGGCACACGGAGCATGGCTGTCATACGTGGCTGCCCGACCGGAATGCGGGTTCCGACGAGACGACGGTGGACTGGCTCGATTTCGAGGCCGACGTTGCGCGGCAGGCGGGTGTCGATGAGGTCGCGCTCGTGGAGCGGATCGCCGAAAGCGGGCAATGGGACTATGCGCTGTTCCATCGGGACGCGACGGCCGACGCCGCGGATATCGTGCGCCGGCTGGCCGGGCTGCGCGGCGTGCCGGCACTGTCCGCCGGCGCAATCGTCGCGCTCGCGGCGCTGCCGCGTTCCGCGAAAGGCAGGATCGACCGCGTCCGGCTGCTGTCCGGTGACGTCGAGGTTCGCCAGCATGATCGCCAGGCGGCGCCTCGCGACCTGGTGGAAACGGCGATCCACGACATCTGGTGCGTGTTGCTCAAGCAGCCGCGCATCGGCATTCACGACAATTACTTCGATCTCGGCGGGGATTCGCTGCAAGCGACCGTGATGCTGTATCAGATCGGCGAACGGCTTCAGCAGCCGATCGACATGGAAACGCTGCTGGCCGCCCCGACGATCGCCGGCCTGGCCGCCAGCATCGCGAATGGCGATGTGCGTCGCGATACGCCGGCCGTCGATTTGCAGGATGAAGCGCGACTCGACCCGACGATCGAGACACGGGAACCGTATGCGTGGCGCCCGTATCGCACGGTGTTGCTCACGGGCGCGACCGGATTCCTCGGCGTGCACCTGCTTCATACGCTGCTCGAGACGACCGACGCGCGCGTGATGTGCGTGGTTCGCGCCGACGATCCGGCGGCCGGCGTACGGCGCATCGAGGCCGCGATGCAGTCGCATGGCTTGTGGGACGCGCGGCGCCGCGATCGGATCGTTGCCGTGCCGGGCGATCTTGGCGAACCGAACCTGGGCTTGTCGGCGGCTGCATTCGACGCGCTCGCACGTGGAATCGATGCGATCTACCACAACGGCGCGCTGGTCAACTTCGTTTATCCGTACGCGACGCTGAAGCAGGTCAACGTGCTGGCGACGCAGGACATCGTCAGGCTGGCGAGCCTGCATCGCGTGACGCCGATTCACTACGTGTCCACGGTCGGCACGCTGAACCGTTATTCCGATGCGTTGCCCGAAACGCTCGCGGTGCCGTTCCACGAACACCTGACGAGCGGCTATGAACAGAGCAAATGGGTCGCCGAGCAGTTGCTCGCCCAGGCGCACGCGCGCGGCGTTCCCGTCACGGTCTATCGTCCGGCGCGGATCGTCGGGCATGCGGTGAGCGGGCGGATGAACCTGGACGATCTGTTCTGTCGATTGATCAAGGGCATCATCCTGTTTGGAAAGGCGCCGCGCGACGTGGGGTTCGACAACATCCTGCCGGTCGACGTCGTCAGCCGGATCATCGTACGTGCGTCGCTCGACCCGACTGCCGCGGGGCATGGCGTGCATGTGGTCAACCCGCGCTGGAACTCGCTGGACGCGCTGGTCGATTTCATCGAAGACGAAGGCTTCGCGATCGAACGGACGAGCTACGACGCGTGGCTCGCGGCATTGGCGGAACATGTCCGGCAGGACCCGGCGCATCCGCTTTCGATGCTGATTCCGGTACTCAAGAAATTGAACCCCGTTGCGGATCCGACGGTCGGGCGCATTCTTCCGATCGACGTCACCCAACTGAAGCGGCTTGCGGGTGATGTGCTCGCATCGAATCTGCGTCCAGCCAACGACTGGTTGCGCACGTTCTTCGATTACTTCTACGAAGACGGTTTTCTCGAGCAGCCGCATGAAAGGCTGGTCACCGCATGAGGGGCGGTTCGCCAATCGGACCGAGCGCGAGACGATGATCTGAAGTTGGCACCATCGGGTCGCAAAGACCGATCTCGTCGAATCGTCGATGCCGGGAAGGCGGGGTCGCCGCCGTCCCGGTTCCCGCATTGCCCGATAGCGATGCGTTGCCGTGCTGCAAGTCGAGCGGCGGGCGAGCCGGCATCGAAACGGTATCTGCCGACCGTGTTCGCGGGTCACGTGCGGTTGAAGCACCGGGCTTCGACGGTGCGCATGCGCAGGGTCGCCCGGCGGCAGCGCTTCCGTCGGTGAGAAAGTGCCTCCAACGAACATCACCGAAGCGCCGCGCTCGATCAGTCCCGGATCGACGGGTGACTCCTGCCCAATGCCCGCACGCCATGCTTAAATAGCAGGGCTCCCGACAGCCGGCCGCCACGATCGCAGCGCCGGTCGGCACGGGCCAGCATGTCCGATCGACACCGTGACGACAGACGATACGAAAGTGCCGTTCCGGCCCGCCCGGCGCGGTCCGATAGCATTCCAAGGCATCCCGTCATGACCATTCGCGCGATCGGACGATCGCGCGGCCATCATTTCGTGCGCTGCCCGTTCTTCAGCGGCGCGGTATCGCTGTCGCTCGCTCGTGCTGCGGCACAATGTCGGTTCGCATCGGTATCGTGTGCTTCCCCGCCATCCGGACCGACGGAGAACGCATGTCGTTACCCGCTTTCAGGTACCATCCCGACCCGCTTGCAGCGGGCAGCATGATCAGCTCCGGCGCGTGTCGCCGGTGCGGCGGCGAGTCCGGCGGCTACCGGTCCGGCGCTTGACGGCCCGGCCCGTGTGAGCGGCGTTGCCCGTTCGCCATGAAACAGAGGAACCTTCGTGAAGTTCATCCACGCGGCAGACATTCACCTTGACAGTCCGTTGCACGGCCTGAGCGCGTATCCCGACGCGCCGGCCGCGCAGTTGCGCAACGCGTCGCGCGAGGCATTGCGGCAACTCGTGGATCGTGCGATCGAAGAGGAAGTCGCGTTTCTCGTGATCGCGGGCGACCTGTACGACGGCGACTGGAAGGATCACAACACGGGCATCTTCTTCGGCCAGCAGATGGGCCGCCTGCGCAAGGCCGGCATCCGCGCGTTCGTCTTAGGCGGCAACCACGATGCCGAAAGCGAGATGACGAAGAAGCTGACGCTGCCCGACAACGTCACCGTGTTCGGCCACCGCAAGCCGGAAACCGTCAGGCTGCCGGAATTCGACGTCGCGCTGCACGGGCAGAGCTTCAAGGACAAGGCCGTCGTCGACAATCTCGCGATCGGCTACCCGGACCCGGTGCCCGGGCACTACAACATCGGCGTGCTGCACACGGCGCTCGAAGGCTACGCGGCGCACGCGAACTATGCGCCGTGCACGCTGGCCGAACTGCACGCGAAAGGCTACGACTACTGGGCGCTCGGCCACGTGCACGAATTCCAGCAATGGACGGGCCCGTCCACCGTCGTGTTTCCCGGCAACCTGCAGGGGCGTCATATCCGCGAGACGGGCCGGCGCGGCGCGGTGCTCGTGACGGTCGAGCAAGGCAGGACGCAGGTCGAACGCCTGTATCTCGACGTGCTGCGCTGGGAAGCCGTGTCGGTCGATGCGTCCGATTGCCAGTCGGTGGCCGATCTGTCGCGAAAGATCGGCCAGTCGCTGGAGGCGCTGTTGACCGTCGACGGCCACGTGCCGCGCGCGGTGCGCGTCACCGTCACCGGGCGCACGCCCGCGCACGGCCTCTTTTTCGGCCGCGCGCCGCAGTTGCGTGCGGAGGTGCTGAACCAGATCGGCATCATCGGCAACGAGCGGCTGTGGCTCGAGAAGGTCCGGCTCGCGACGTCCGCTGCCGATCGTCAGCCGGGCGAAAGCGAACCGCTCGAAGCGCTGGAGGACCTGAAGCAGATCCTGGCCGATGCCGCGCACGATCCCGATTTCCTCGCGCTGCTCGAACGCGACCTGAAGCCGTTCGTCGGCAAGGTCCGCAGCGACGTGAAGGAGGACGTGCCGTTGCTGACGATGGCGCGCGCGGGCCAGCTGACGGCGCTGGTCGAGCAGGTCGGGCCCGCGTTGCTCGCGCGGCTGGCGAGGGGGGAGTAAGCGATGCGCATCAGCCAGCTCGATCTGATCAAGTACGGCAAGTTCACCGACGAAACGCTGCGGTTCCCGTCGGCCGGCGAGGATTTCCATGTGATCGTCGGGCCGAACGAGGCCGGCAAGTCGACGATTCGCACGGCCGTGTCCGAGTTGCTGTTCGGGATGAAGCTCCAGACGCCGCTCGATTTCCTGCACAGCACGCCCGAATTGCGGATCGGCGGCGTGCTGGAGAGCGCCACGGGTGAACTCGCGTTCCACCGTGCGCGCGGGCGCAGTCCGTTGCGCACGCCCGCCGACGACAAGCTGCCCGACGACTATCTGGCGGCCGTCCTGGATGGCGCGACGCGCGAATTCTTCGAGCAGATGTTCGGGCTCGATCACGGGCGGCTGGTGGATGGCGGCCGTAGCATTCTCGACGCATCGGACAAGCTCGGCCAGGTGCTGTTCGAATCGGCTGCCGGGGTCGGCAGCCTCGGGCCGGTGCGCGAGGAGCTCGATGCGCGCGCGCTCGAATTGTGGGCGCCGCGTCGCAGCGGCAGCGCGTTTGCGCTGGCCGAAACGGCGTTCAACGAAGCGGTGGCCGAACTGAAGACGGTCCAGGTGCGCACGCGCGACTGGGTCGATCGCAAGGACGCGCGCGAAGCGGTCGAGCAGCAGATCGAGCAGGCGCGCGCGGAACAGCGCCGGCTCGAAGCGCTGCGCTCGAAGCTCGAACGCGTGCGGCGGCTCGCGCCGTATCTGAAGGAGCTGACGGTCAAGGACGCGGCGCTGGCGGAACTGGGTGCGGTCGTCGAGTTGCCGCCGACCGCGTATGCGGATCTGCTGAAGGCGCAGGGCGATCTCGCGGCCGAGCAGAAGGTGCTCGAAGAGCGGCGTGCCGATCTGCTCGCGAAGCGGCAGGCGCGCGATGCGATTGTCGCGGACGCCGACACGCTGGCGCTCGAAGCCGATATCGAAGCGCTCGATCGGCTGCGCGGCGCGTGCATGAATCACGCGCAGGATCTGCTGCTGCTCGGCGCGGACGTCGAACGGCATCTGTCCGCCGCGTCGTCGGCGGCCGCGCAGCTCGGCTGGCCGACGGACGAGGCGTCGCTGCGCGCCGCGTTGCCGACGGCGCTGTCGCTGAAGACGGTCGCGAACCTGCTGCGCGAACATGGCGCGCTGCATCAGGCGCTTGTCGGCGCGCGCGAATCGCTCGGCGAACGCACGCGCGAACTGGCGCAGGTCCGCGAACAACAGGCGCGCCTGTCGACCGTCGACGTGCCGGAAGCGTTGCGCGCGGCGCTGGCCGATGCCCAGGGTTTTCGCAATAGCGGCCCGCGCGAGCAGGCGCTCGCGCACGACATCGCGGCGGCCGAACGCACGCTGTCCGGCGCGCTCGATGCGCTCGGCCCATGGCGCATGCCGGTCGACGCGCTGCATGCGCTCGACGTGCCGTCGGCGGCACGGCTCGCCGCGCTGCTCAAGGAAGACAGCGAATGCGCGAGCGCGGCCGCTGCCGCGCGCGACGCGCGGGACGGTGCGCTCGAAGAGCTCGAGCGGCTTGAATTGCAGGAAAAGCATTTCGCGGAGAACCACAAGGTCGTCACGACCGCCGACGTGCTGGCGGCGCGCGCGCGTCGCGACGGCGCGTGGGGCGACGTCCGCAGCGGCGCCGTCGATCTCGCGACGGGCGCGCCGGCGGTCGACGACGCGATGCGTCTCGCCGACGAACTCGTCGATGCGCAGCTCGGCGCGACGCAGGCCGCGGCGACGCTGCAGTCGCTGCGTCAGCAGGTCGAATCCGCGCGGGCGGGCGTGGCGCGCCGGCAGGCGGCGCTGGAGGAACGCGAGCGCGAACTGGCCGCGCATCGCGATGCGTGGGCCGCGCTCGCGACGGCGGCCGCGGTGCCCGGCATGCCGCTGGCGGCGATGGGCGACTGGCTCGCGAAGCGCGACGCGGTGTTCGCCGCGCAGGCCGATCTCGATCGTCAGCGCCGCGAACTCGATGCGATGCGTGCTGCCCGCGCCGGCGCGGAAACCGCGCTGCGTGTAGCGCTGCTGACGGTCTCGCGAGGCGGCGAGTCGGACGGGCTGGCCGCGCTCGTCGCCGTCGCCGAGACGTTCGTCCAGTCGGCCGAGAAAGCGGCCGCACGGAAGGACAGCCTCGACGATCGCGCGCGGGAAGCCGAACGCGGGTGCGCGACCGCGCAGTCGCGGGCCGACCACGCGCAGGCGGCTTACGACGCGTGGCAGGCGCAATGGCGCGACGCGCTGGCCGACGCGAAACTGTCCGCGAGCGCAGCGACGCTGGCCGCGGCGGAAGGGGCGCTCGGGCTCGCGAACACGGTGACGGCCGAACTGGCCGATGCCGACGCGCCGCGCAACCGGATCGCCGCGATCCGCGCGGAGCTGGCCGCGCTCGAGGCCGGTGCGCGACGGCTTGCCGAAGCGCTCGCGCCGGAATGGCTGGCGAGCGGCGACTGGCCGGACGTGGCGCGCCGGCTGACGATGCGCCTCGCGGCCGCGAGGGAAGTCGCGCGGGCGATCGATCGAGCCGACGAGGCCGTGCGGCAGGCCGACGCCAAGGTCGCGGACGCGGCTGCCGCGGTGGCGGGCGCCGATGCGCGTATCCAGCCGCTGCTGCAACTGGCCGGCGTCGCGTCGATCGACGCGGCGCTGCCGTTGGCCGAGCGCTCGGATCGGCAGCGCCAGCTTCGGCAGGCGGTCGATGCCGCGCATGAAGCGCTGGTGCGCGACGGCGACGGGCTGTCCCGGTCCGCCGTCGAGGCCGAGGTGGCGGAACAGGACATCGCCGACGTGCCCGCGCATCTCGAAGCGGCGAAGCAGTCGCTGGGCGATGTCGGCAAGCGGCTGAACGAGCTGGCGCAGCAACAGGTCGTGGCCGACCAGGCGTTCGGCGCGATCGACGGCCAGGCGAACGCGGCGGTTGCCGAGTCGAAGCGGCAGGAAGCGCTGGCGGCGATGGGCGACGCGGCCGAACAGTATCTGGAGGCAGCCACGGCGAGCCGCTTGCTGAAGTGGGCGACGGATCGCTATCGCGACCAGAAGCAGGGGCCGATGCTCCGGCGTGCGGGCGAGATTTTCGCCGGGCTCACGCTGGGCGAATTCGCGAAGCTGACCGTCGATACCGAACGGACGCCGCCCGCGCTGTATGCGCGGCGCACGAGGGGAACGTCGGTCGAGGTCGCGGGGCTGAGCGAAGGGACGCGCGATCAGTTGTTCCTCGCGCTGCGGATCGCGGCGCTGGAGTTGCAGCTCGGCAGCCGCACCGCATTGCCGTTCGTCGCCGACGACCTGTTCATCAATTTCGACGATGCGCGCGCGAAGGCGGGGCTCGACGCGCTGCGCGATCTGTCGACGCGCACCCAGGTGCTGTTCCTGACGCACCACGATCACCTGCTGCCGCTCGTGAGGGACGTGTTCGGCGCGCGGGTCAACGTGGTCGAGTTGCAGCGTGCGCCGGCCGGCGTATGACGCGGAGCGGGCCGGGATGCCGGCCCGCGGGAAGGGGCATCGCGTACAGGTAGTATGAGCAGTTCGGAAACGGATGCGGCCGGTTCGGCGGTCGCGGGTCTGGCCACACGAGGGGGGAATATGAAGAAGCTGGTAGCCGCGATTGCGTTCGCGGCGGACAAGCATCGCAATCAGCGGCGCAAGGACGAAGAGGCGTCGCCGTACATCAATCATCCGATCGCGCTCGCCGATGTGCTCGCCAACGAGGCCGGCGTCGAGGACGAACGCGTGATCGTCGCGGCGGTGTTGCACGACACGGTCGAGGATACGGAGACGACCGAGCAGGAGTTGCTGCGGCTGTTCGGCAAGGACGTGGCGGACATCGTGATGGAAGTCACGGACGACAAGTCGCTGCCGAAGGACGAGCGCAAGCGTCTGCAGGTCGAGCACGCGGCCACCATCAGCCGGCGCGCGAAGCTCGTGAAGCTGGCCGACAAGATCTGCAACCTGCGCGACATCGCCCGGCATCCGCCCGCGGACTGGCCGCTCGAACGCAAGCAGGCGTACTTCGACTGGGCGAAGTCGGTCGTCGATCCGATGCGCGGCGTTCATCCCGGTCTCGAGGCGATCTTCGACACCGCGTACGCCGCGCGGCCGGCGGACTGACGCACGCGCATGCGATCGGCCCGATCCGTCGCGCGGCAAGCGGCTGCCGTGGCGGGCGTCGACGTCGGCGGCGACAGGAAGCTGTGCGATCTCGTGATCCTGCGTGGGTCGACGGTCGTCTGCCGGGAGGCGCGGGTCGCGCCCGAGTCGGTGCCCGCCTTATGTCTTGCTCATGACGTTGTCGCCGTCGGCGTCGCCGCGCCGAGCCTGTGGTGGACGGGGAGCGGCCGCCGCGCGGCCGAACAGGCGCTCGCGCGTGAACGGATCTCGTGTTTCCCGACGCCGTCGCGGGAGCAAGCCGTCGCGAGCACGTCGGGCTTCTTCGACTGGATGTTCATGGGGGAGCTCGTCTACCGTGCGCTCGCGGACGCCTATCCGTTGCTGACCGACGCGTGCTACACGGGCGGACGCGTGAGCTTCGAAACCTATCCGTATGCGATTACTTGCGCGATGCTGGGCAAGGCCGTGGCGTCGGCAAAGCAGAAGCGCAACCAGCGCCGGCACTTGCTGGAGCGACTGGGCATCGACGTATCGACGCTGCGTTCCGTCGATGCGCGCGACGCGACGCTGTGTGCGTTGACCGCGCAATACGTGATCGACGGGAACGCGCATGCGTACGGCGATGCGGCGGGCGGATACATCCGTGTGCCGGTGATGAGCGAGACGATCGCGCTCGATTCGCCGTAGGAGCGGCGTGCTGCTCCGCGCGGGATGGCGGCCGCAGCGGCGTTTCGTGGGGGAATGCGGCAGGCCCGGCGACGGGCAGGTCAGCTAGCGACTGTCGGCGGGCGTGGCGCGACGCATCTACATCGCGCGATTTCGGGTCAGTCCGCTCAATCCTCGAGGATGGATTTCGGCACGCTGGACAGGTCGCAGGCTTGCGCGTGTTCGAAGTAGCTGTCCGCATCGTCGATCATCACGACCGCGACGTCGATCAGCTCGTCCAGCCGTTGGAGCAGCGATTCGCGCCACTCGATGTCTTCGTCGCGCTCGGGCGTCTTGTCCAGCTGCTCGATGATCGAGTCGGCCGTTTGCAGGAACGGAATGGCCTGCTGATAGTTTTCGATCGAGACCAGCGCCGCATTGCGTGCGCCGACGAGCCGCTCGCGATGCCTATCCGCCAGTTCGGATTCGCCGCTGATGCGCGGCAACAGGTCCGAGATGCGTTGCAGAAGCGGCGGCACCTGTTCTTCCAGCAGGATCGCGCGCTCGCGCAGTGCCGCGTATTCGTCGCGAAGGTCGCTGTCGCCGGATTGAGTCGTGCTGTCCATCGTCAATATGAGTGCGTGGTTCGGTCGCGGCATGATACTCGACCGCGCCAGTTTCCTTGCCTGTTCCGTGTCCCTTATATAGAAGGAAAGGGCGCCTTCGTCATATCTTTGAAAGGCGGCGTGCGTCGGGTTTCACGGCCCGTCGAGCCCGAAGCCCCCGTGCGCGTGAGCGCACGGAGGCTTTTTCAAACTTTCTTCACAAAGGGCTTGCGCGGATGGGGGCGGGTGCTTAGAATCACGCCTCTTTCGCGCTAACGCAAACGCGGCGCGAGAGGAAGGGAAGCGGTGCTGTCGGGTTCGGGAAGTAGCGAACCTTGGCAGCGCAGGAGGTTGAGCCCCGCAGTCGCAACGAAGTCGTGTAGAAAGATGTTGACGAGCTGCGAAACACGGTTCATAATCTCGCTTCTCTGCTGCTGAAAACGCAGCGCTGCTGAGGGGTTCAAGATTCCTCGCAGAAATGCTCTTTAAAAATTAACAGCCGATAAGTGTGGGCGCTTGATGGCAGCGAGCTGATCCTCGGATCAGATAGCAAAAGTATCAAGAGTCTCACACTAAAGTAAGTCAGGTTTATGAAGTGATTCATATTCCTGTCAGCTTTGAGTGAGCGACCGGTTCTTAACCGAACCGAAAACAGTAACAGGTTTGAACTGAAGAGTTTGATCCTGGCTCAGATTGGATCGTGGCAACGTGATGGCGCT